>JBJXEX010000160.1:0-59196 GCA_046156195.1 Planctomycetaceae bacterium
TCCCTGAGCTTCCATGCTCGCTCCCTCCTCCGTGAGAAAGAGAAAGGATCGAGATCTTGGCCCAGTTTTGCGAACCCAGTTTTGCGAACCCAGTTTTTAGTACCTAGATTCCGTTAGAGTCAGCAAACAACGACCTAGCGGTGAGATGCCAATGAACGGGATTGGATGGTTGATTGTCGTCGCCATCGGAGTTGGTGCCATCGCCCTCCAATTCATTCCGGAATTGTTCCACACTTTCGGGCGACTATTAGATCGGTTGCCTGCCAAACTTGGCACGGTGATTCTTAGAGCCGTAATCGTTGTGGGGCTGTTGGCCGGCATCGCAGTGATAAATCTTCGGTAGACACTTTGATTGACGAAGTGAGGAGCCATGACACCGTTGCGTAGCCACCAGTGGTTCTCGAACCGTGAGGAACTCGCCTTTCAGAATCGCTCTGCGTTAAGGTCGATGGGACTCAACCCGGATGACTTCGTTGGCAAGCCGGTGATTGGGATCGCGAATAGTTGGAGCGACCTCAACAACTGCAACGCGAACTTGCGGGACTTGGCCGAGGCGGTGAAGCGGGGCGTGTTGCTCGAAGGGGGACTGCCGCTGGAGTTCCCAACAATCTCGCTGGGCGAGGAGTTCATGAAGCCGTCGGCGATGCTGTATCGCAACCTGATGGCGATGGATGTCGAAGAGACTCTGCGAGCGAATCCGATCGACGGTGTCGTGCTGTTGTGCAACTGTGACAAGACGACTCCGGCGCAACTCATGGCGGCGGCGAGCGCGGACTTGCCGGCGATTCAGCTCAACGGCGGCCCGCGAGCGATCAGTCATTTTCACGGCGAGCCGATCGGATCGGGGACCGACTTATGGCGGTACTCGGATGAGCGTCGCGCGGGGCGCTTGTCCGATGCGGATTGGCGAGACCTCGAAGCGTGCTATGGCTGCGGAGTCGGCGCGTGCAACACGATGGGGACCGCCTCAACGATGACGTCGTTGTCCGAAGCGCTGGGCATGATGCTGCCGGGAACGGCCAGCATCCCGGCGACCGACGCTCGGCGAATGCAGGCCGCGACGGCGACCGGTCGGCGGATCGTGCAGATGGTTCAAGAGGACTTGCGGCCGTCGCGGATTCTCACGCTGGCCGCGTTCGATAATGCGATTCGGGCACTGTTGGCTCTGGGCGGTTCCACGAACGCGGTCGTGCATCTGATCGCAATGGCAGGCAGGCGCAACATCCGGTTGCCGCTGTCGCGGTTTGATGAACTCGCGCGAACGACGCCATTCCTCGTGAACTTGATGCCGTCGGGACAGCACTTGATGGATCGTTTCCACGCAGCGGGAGGCTTGTCGGCCGTGCTGGCGGAAATTCGCGATCTGCTGAATCTCGACAGCCTGACCGTCACCGGCCGGACGCTGGGTGAAAACATTGCTCGCGGGCGCAGCTTTGATCGGGACGTGATCCGCTCGCGCGACAAGCCGCTGGCGGAGAGCGGCGCGCTGGCGGTGTTGACCGGCAATCTCGCGCCGCGAGGCGCGATCATCAAAGTCTCCGCCGCATCGCCGAAGTTGATGCAGCATCGCGGCCGAGCGGTCGTGTTTCGTGATTACGAAGACCTGCTCGCGCGAATCAATGATCCCGAATTACCAGTCGATGCCGACAGCGTGCTCGTGTTGCAGAACGCCGGACCGAAAGGTGTGCCCGGCTTCCCGGAATGGGGGAGCATCCCGATCCCGACAAAGCTGTTGCAGGCGGGAGTGACCGATGTCGTGCGGATCAGCGATTCGCGGATGAGCGGCACGGCGTTCGGAACGGTTGTGTTGCACGTCGCTCCCGAAGCGGCGGACGGCGGGCTGATTGGTCTCGTCCAGGACGGCGACATGATTGAGTTGGATGTCGAATCGCGCCGCCTGCAACTGCTGGTCGATGATGCCGAGTTGTCGCGGCGTCGAGCGGCTTGGCAGCCTCGGCCGGTGAAGCATCTGCGGGGGTATCCTCGGCTGTACATCGACCATGTGCTGCAAGCGGACGAAGGCTGCGACTTCGACTTCCTGCGACCGTCGAGCGACGCCGAGTTGGAATTCGTGCAGCCGGTCGTGGGGCGATCGTAGATGTAACCCGAAGCGTCAGCGAGGGAGTGATATTTGAAAAACAATGCGGGACGTCTCGGATTCGGTGGACTTTCGGAGTCGGCGAATTGAGTGACTCCCTCGCTGACGCTTCGGGTTACATGATCAGCCGCGATCGTGCAGCGGTACGAAGTCTCGTGGCGGAGGGCCGACGTACTTCGCTCGTGGCGTGATCAGTCGGTTGTCGCGTTGCTGTTCGAGGACATGTGCCGACCAGCCGGCGACTCGCGCGGCGGCGAACATTGGCGTGAAGAGTTCCGCGTCGAGGCCGAGCATTCGATACAGCCGCGCGGTGGGCCAATCGACGTTGGGACGGAGTTGCTTGTGCGACCACATCGCGGCTTCGAGGGCCTCGGCGATCTCTTCGAGGCGGCGTTGTTCGTCGGTGGTGGCGAGATCGCGGCAGATGTCTTTCAAGACGACGGCGCGCGGGTCGGGTCGGTCGCGGTAGATGCGATGTCCGAAGCCAGCGAGGCGGCGCTTCTTGGCGATCGCGTCGCGCACGAACTTCTCGGCTTGTGACGGCGACTCGACCGACAGCAGCAAGTCGAGCACGTCTTCGTTCGCTCCGCCGTGCAGCGGACCTTTCAAGGCTCCGACGGCGGCAGTGATCGCCGAATGCAAATCCGATCCGGTCGAAGCGACGATCCGCGCGGTGAATGTCGAGGCGTTGAATTCGAGGTCGGCGTAGCAGATCAGCGATTGCTCGAGCGCTCGCTCGTCGCGCGCGGAGGGGACTTGGCCGGTGAGCATCGACAAGAAGTTGCCGGCAAAGCTCAGTTCCGGGTCTGAGTCGATCAACTCTTCTCCACGAGTCAGCCGGTGCCGCGCGGCGATCAGCACCGGCACTTGGCCGAGCAGTCGAATCGCCTTGCCGAGATTGGCGGTGTCGTCGGTCTCGTTGGCTTGTTCGTCGAAGTGAGCCAGCGCGCTGATCGCGGTGCGAAGCACTTCCATCGGCGCGATGTGCAGCGGCAGTTCTTGCAACAGTTGAATCACCGTCGGCGGGACTTCGGCGGCCTCGCAAAGAATCGCTCGGAAGTCGGCCAGTGCTTCTTGGCTGGGGAGTTCGCCGTGCAACAGCAGGTAAGCAACCTCGATGTAGGTCGCGTCGCGAACGAGGTCTTCGAGGGCATAGCCGCGATAGTGCAAGCCGTGGTCGAGCGTGCTGATGGCGGTCTTGCCCGCGATGAGTCCATCGAGTCCGGCGATTGGTTGAGTCATGGGGCGCTCAATAGTGCGGAGGCTTCTCGTCCTGCGGGTCGCGGACTTCGGAGCCTTCGCTGAGCGTGACGACTCGTGAATCCAACAGGACGAGTTGCTTCCGCAAGGCATCCAGTTCGGCCTGCTGCCGGAAGACGACTTGGCTGAGCTGTTCAAAGTCGTGTTGCAGATGCGTCATCAGCAGTTCGACGTTGGTGAGTCGGTCGTCGGTATTCGGAGCGGGCATCTCAAGTCTTTGATCTCAAAAAGGGGATAACGGCTGTCGGCTGTCGGCGATCGGCTTTCGGCCGGGCATGGTAGGCCGCGCGTGTGGAAACTCAAGCAGCGGTTGCGATACGCTCGCGATCCCGCTTTACAAGGAGCTTGCGAATGCGTGTTTGTTGGTTGCTGGTTCGTGCATGTTGGTTGGTGTTGTTGATCGCGGCGGTGAGTCGGGCGGACGAGAAACTTCCGCACTGGCAGTTTCGATTGAGCTTTCCGAAAGAGGTCCGGGCCGAGCCGTTTTCTGGCCGAGTCGTTTTGTACTTCAGTCAGACTCGGCCGCAGCCGCGCGAGCGATTGAGTTGGTTCAAGCCAGAGATCCTCGTGGGCCGCGATGTGATCGACTGGAAGCCGGGCGAGTCGCTCATCATCGACAGCCACAAGCCGGACGAGACGACGACGTGTCCGCAGCCAGTCGATCAACTCAACTTGGCGGGTTGGAAGGTGCAAGCGGTCGCGCGATTCAACTCGTGGGAGCGGAAGGTCGGAGACGGTGCGGGCAACGGATTCTCACCGGTGTCAGTCGTGCCCAGCGCGGCGGGGACGATCGACTTGCCGATCACTCAGTTGATCCCCGAACGCCCCTTCCCAGAGAACGACTGGTGCAAGCTGCTGCGCGTGCGATCGGAGCGGCTCAGCGAGTTCCACAAACGTGAGGTCTTCCTGCAAGCCGCCGTGTTGCTCCCCGCGAGTTATCACAAGCAGCCGGATCGAAAGTATCCGGTCATCTTCACGATCCCAGGTTTCGGAGGCACGCACTTCGAGGGCGTGCGGACGGAGCCGATCAACGAGCAGAACGAAGGGGGCGTCGAGTTCATTCGGCTGATGCTCGATCCGAGTTGTCCGCTGGGACATCACGTCTTCGCGGACTCGGCGAACAACGGGCCGTTCGGAACGGCGCTCGTGACGGAGTTGATCCCCGAACTCGACAAGCGGTTTCGAACGGACGCTCGGCCACAGGCGCGCTTCCTGACGGGGCATTCGTCGGGAGGTTGGTCGAGCTTGTGGTTGATGGTCTCGCACCCCGACGACTTCGCCGGGACTTGGAGCACTTCACCCGACCCGGTGACGTTCGAGAACTTTCAAAACATCAACCTGTTCGCAACCGGCGAGAACATGTACTCCGATCGCGCCGGCAACCGTCGCCCGATCGCGCGCCGCGGCCAACAGGTCGTCCTGTGGTATCGCGACTTCGATGTGATGGAAGAGGCCCTCGGAACCGGCGGTCAGCTTCACAGCTTCGAGGCAGCCTTCAGCCCGCGCGGCCCCGATGGCAAGCCGATCCGCGTTTGGGATCGCCAGACGGGAATCGTCAACACCGAGGCGACGAAGGGGTGGGAGGCTTACGACATTCGACGAGTGCTCGAACGGAATTGGCCGACGCTCGGCCCAAAGCTGAGTGGCAAGCTGCACATCGTCATGGGGGACGCCGACACGTTTTATCTCGAAGGGGCGACGCGGTTGCTCGGCGAGAGCTTGAAGAAACTCAACAGCGACGCCGTCGTCGAGATGCTCCCCGGCCAGGATCATGGCAGTCTGCTTACGCCACAGTTGATGGGACGGCTGCGAGCCGAAATGGTCGCGAAGTATTTGTCGGCGAAGTAACCGAACTCCCACGGACAAGGTCTCGCACGCACACCGCGTCGTCCCAAGAGGCCAGCCACCTGGCGGCCACTCGCACCCAAAGCACACCGTGCTTCGATTGGTTTTCGCGTATGTCGAACACAAAACCCATCGAACTTCGCATGTCCGCTTTTTGCAACCTTCCCCCAAAAGGTTGAGCGAACCCAAAAGTCGGGATGACAGGATTTGAACCTGCGACTTCCTGGTCCCAAACCAGGCGCTCTAGCCAGGCTGAGCTACATCCCGCGAACAAGGGGGGCGGAGTCTAGGTGTGGTCGCGAAGACCGTCAACGAGCGGTTTCACGTGGAACACTTTCGGTCAGGCGGCTCGACGAAGAATTCGCAGCACTCGCTCGAAGTCGTCGTTTGAGCTGAACGTGATCAAGATCTGACCGGACTCTTTGCCGCGCAGTTTGATCTCGACGGGAACGCCCAACAGGTCGCGCAATTGGCCTTGCAGCGACAAGACATGCTGCGTCGGTTCGGGCTTCGGCTTGCGAGGAGCCTCGAACGGGACGGACTCACCGTTGGAGTTCTGCGCGGCGAGCCATTCGCGAACGGCGGCTTCTGTCGCTCGGACGGTGAGCGATTCGGATTCGATCCGCTGGCACAGGGCGATCTGCTGGTCAGCCGGCAACGACAGCACCGCACGAGCATGACCGTTACTGATCTTGTCCGAGCGAAGCGATTGCTTGACCGGCTCGGCTAGGTCGAGCAGCCGCAGCATGTTCGACACCGTCGAGCGATCGAGGCTGAGTTGTTTCGACAACTCTTCGATCGTGCGGCCGAACTGCTTCAGATAGTTCGCGAACGCTTGGGCCTTTTCCAAGACGTTCAAATCTTTTCGCTTGAGGTTTTCTTCGAGGGCGACTTCGCAAACTTGCTGATCTTCGAGTTCGAGGATTCGGCAGGGGACGGTCGCCAAGCCCGCTTGCTTGGCGGCCATCAATCGCCGTTCGCCAGCGATGAGCTGCCAGCCGCCGTTGGATAACGCTCGGACGAGCAACGGCTGTAGCACGCCGTGCTGCTGAATGCTGTCGCTCAGTTCGCGGAGAGAAGACTCTTCAAACTCGGTGCGTGGTTGATACGGGTTTCGCTCGATGGAGTTGACCGGCATCTGCCGCAATTCACCCTGCGATGCCGCTGGCTCGCCGCCGCCAGTTGAGACGGGCATATCCGTCGCCGCGACATCGTCGCCGAGCAACGCATTCAATCCGCGTCCGAGTCTTCGCCGAATCTGTACTCGTTCATCCATGCCGTCCATGGCCAGTTCCTTTGTGGCGCACGCGGCTCGCGTGCGACTGTCGAAGAGAAAACGTCTTTCCGCCAATCCTGTTGAACAACACTCGTGAGCGGCAAGGCGCTAGCCGCCGGACTGCCGGAAATCACCGGCGGCTAGCGCCTTGCCGCTCACTTCACTCAGCTTTCAGGACGAATGGCAGAGAGCCGAGAAAACGCACGCGAGCCGCGTGCGCCACACAAGAGGTTGTTACCCGGCTTCAGGCAATCGAAGCAAGACGTGTTCCATGTGGAACGACGCCGTTGGCCGGTCACTCCGGAATTCGTACGCGATAGAGCCGCACTTCCAATGGCTCGCGGTGAGCGTGCAACTGCGTCGCGCTAACGTCATCCAGCCGGACGAAGTCGCTCGCGTCATACGCGTAGCTGGCGATCAACTCAAACTGATCGGCTCGTTTGGCGAACTCGTCCGCGAATGCCTTGCTGCGATCCGCGTGCGGCCCGATCACCAAAAACGTCGGCCGCTTTCGAGTCCCATCAATGTCCAAGAAGTTGAGATTCCCAGCCGGCTGCGCGGCCACCTCGTCGGTCGGCAGATGAAAGACGAGTCCTGGTTCAGCATAGACGTAGAGCACAGCGCGAATGCCTCCCAGGTTGGCTGGGGACGAGGCTGAGAGCGCGTCACCACGGATGTCCGCTGCCATCGAAGCAAATGCCGTCCTTGAGGTCCAACCTCTCTGTCTCAATGAGTCAGCAGGGAAATGCCAGCCGACAATCCAAATCAGAAAACCGGCCATGACTCCCAGTACCGTTGCCCACTTTCGCCAATCAAGCTGTGGCTGAGTTTGCTCGGCAAGGCGGTTCTGGTCGGGCGCACTCAGCAGCGATGCTGTACCGAGAAAGACAACGACCAACCACGGCAGCGCGAGGCGAGGGTACGCTCGATACATGGGAGTCGAGAGCGATAACCCGATGAACCATGCCGCCATAAGCCAGTGTTGGCGTTCGAAGCGAAAGTCCATCCATGAAATAGTGCCGTCAACTTTCGGTGTCAGCGATCCGCATCGGAAACGGGCGAGACACGTCGTTACGACTCCAGCGACAACGGCAAAAGCCGCTTGGACCGCCAACAATTTATTCGCACTCATCCCGGCGGCAAGCGAAGACAACGAAACGGCGACCACAAACAACGTAAGAAGGTGAACCAACTTGATGTCGCGCTGCGTTTGATTGTGCGACGGCCGGAGTTTCAGCCCAACAATGCTCACGATCATCAGTCCAGGGCTGAGCCACGCCGTCGGGCCATTCCAAAATGCCAGCGATTCAAGTTGCTGAGAAGCCCGCGTCCTCCAACCGTCGAAACCGCCAACGTATTGACTGTGATTCTGAGCGACCTCGGCATAGCCGTTGGGAAGGCTCAGCCAGTACGGCGACCAGACGATGAGAGCAGTTGCGGCGGCGACGGCCCAAAGTGTCAAGCGGCGGAGGAAGTGGCGTTCATTGCGCTGCGCGAACAACGACCAGGCCATTAGACCGCTGAGGCTGATGGCCAGCGAGAGCCAGCCGTTGTACTTGGTCCACCAGGCGAGGCCGGTGGTGACTCCGGCGAAGATGGCGGTTGGCCAGGAGAGGTCGCGGAAGGTTCGCTCAAACAAATAGACGGCGAGCAGCAGCCAGAAGCAGAGCGGCACGTCGGTCAGCGCGCTGCGGCTGAAGGCGATGTGAAAGTCGCTGAGACTGAGCAGCGTCGCGGCGGCGATTCCAGCGTGCGGGCCGAACCATTGGCGGGCGACCCACCAGATCAGGGGGATCGTCAGCGTGCCGAATAACAGCGACGGCAGCATCGGGGCAATGCCTTTGTCGCCGAAGAAGATGATCGACCACTCGATCAGCGCGGGGACAAGAGATGGGGCGTAGAGGTGGCGGTCGGGGTAACGAAAATCTTGATCGGGGAACAAGAGGTTCGAGGCATAGACCCCTTCATCAAAATGTTCGATGGCCATTGCCGAGGGGAACGCGAAGCGGACGGCGGCTCCCAACAGCGTGATGACGACGACGGCCCAGAGTTCGTAGCGCGAGATCGGTTGCTCGCAGGGATCGCTGGTGGGTTGGTCGACTGGATTCACGAGAGAACGCTTTCCGGGATGACGGCCTGTTTGAGTCAGAGGCTATCCGAGAAGTGGCTTACCTAATCGTAGCCTGACTCTCCGAGTCGGGAATTTTCTCGCAGGATTCCCGACTCGGAGAGTCAGGCTACGGACTGCTCGGATAGCCTCTCATAGGCTGGCGGTGTTTGGGCAGTCGGTCAACGACCCGTCTGGCGTGTCGTCGACAACCAAATCTCCGGTATCTCTGATACGAGCCATCCAGTCACCGTAGCTTGACGGTTCAACCCAGCTTGCCGGGGTTCGGGTTGTAACGCATGTAATGATCCCGATCGTTCTACGCAGCTTGCCACATTTGCGGGTGGCTCGACAGGGCCTTGTGGCAGTGAGTCCAGCGAAGACGCCGCTCGCAGCGATTCGCTGATCGAAGAAGTCAAAGGACTTAAAGGATATCGCCTCGGTATGCCGAAAATGATGTTCAGACAGTTGGCGACGGAACGATTCACCGAGCCGCGGGAAGCGATTGTCCTGTGGCTCCTGAAACAAACGCCGACACTAGGGGGCTAGTTGCTGGGGATCTTGTGCTCGCGTGCAAACGCGAGCCTCACGGTCTCAACGCGTCCAACCGTAGGCGATTACGGGCTGGCACCGCGAGCTGCTCTCCTCCTGGATGTCGTAAGGGAGTTTTCAGCAGGATCGGAACGGAGTCAGAACCAGATTCTGCGTTCAGTCGTACTGGCGGTGGCGGAGCCATCTCCACTGGAACAAACCCTGAGACAGCCCCAACCCAAACTGGCGATGGTTCTCTATTAGGACCCCAAGGCTAGGAGAGCCGCCATCGCATCGGGGGGTGCCGCAGCGGAGATGACCATCTCTGCAAGGCACAGTTAGTGATTGGAGCCCGCGATGAAAACGATCTTCACTACTGGTCAGGTAGCAAAGATCTGCAAAGTAGCGCCCCGTACGGTGAGCAAGTGGTTTGATTCGGGACGCCTCCGTGGCTACCGGATTCCCGGCTCTCAGGACCGACGCATCCCTCGCGAACATCTGATTCGTTTTCTCAAAGAGCATGGCATGCCCTTGGGAGAGCTGGAAGATGAAGCGATGGGCAAGGTCTTGATTGTCGGAACCGACCCCGTGATCCGCGGCAGCCTGAACGAGATGATGGGCTCAGATGAGTTCAAACTCGAAACGGCACAGAGCGGATTTGAGGCCGGCATCCAGGCGGAATCTCTGCATCCCGATTGCGTCGTCATCGACTTCGCGATGGGCCGCAGCGACGCCTTGATGATCGCTGGCAACCTGCGGAAGAATCCCGAGTACGCCGAGACGGTCTTGATTGGCCTGCTCAGCGATGAAGACAACGCCAGCGGTTTTGACCGCACGATCTTCAACGAAACATTCCGCAAGCCATTCGATGTGGCTTTGTTGGCGGAACGCGTTCGGACTCTGGTGGGTCGCAAGAAGCAACTCGCTTAACTTCGCAGATGTCGGAGGCACCCACCGCCGGAGCTATGTGTAAGGCGCCAAGGAAGGCTCCGCGGCAGTTGGTTCCCTGACAAATAACTTGATCAGCGCGAAAGCGATTGAACTCGGCCGGTAACGGCCGAGTTTTTTTGTTGCGCCAAAGTCGCCGAGCCAAGAAGTGACTCGCCGACTTTCAATGACTCCCGACGTACCGGGCCGCACCACAACGCAAAACCTCCGCCCCGAGAATCGAGTGGCGTGGAAGGGGCGTTGGTTGGAATGTGGCTGCCCTGCTCAGTTGACTCGGTTCGACGGCTTGCCGGACAGTTGCGATTCAAATTCAGCCCCACATTGACGGAGCCGCTCGATGCCTCTCTTACTTCGATTTGCCGTCTTCAATGTCGCGTTCCTCGGACTGTTGTTTTCAGAGCGTTTGGTCGCGGCGGCGGAGTTGGTGTTAGCCGCCGAAGGAAAATCGGCCTATCAGATCGTCCTCCCCGATTCGCTGCCGACGGCGAGTTTGGATGAGAGCCTACGCCAAACGGCTCGACTGATGCAGGCGGCTTTTCAAGCCAATGGCTTCGCGGTCGATGTCGTGACGGAAGCGAAACGCGAGGTACTGCGTCCCGGCATTTTTCTGGGTGACACGGTCCTCGCGCGGGCGAACGGCGTTGATCCGAGCAAGCTGAACGGTTGGGGCTACGTCCAGAAGGTCGTTGGCCGCGACGTCATCATTGCGGGGCGCGATCAGCCGTCGCCGGCGAAGTCGATTCAGGAACGGCGGCCGACTTGGGATCGCATCGGGACGGCGAAAGGGGTCGTCGATTTCTTGCGGCAGTTTGTCGGCACTCGGTTCCTCTACCCGGACCTCGGCCCGTACTCGCCGATCGGCGCGGCGGCGAAGATCGACATCCTCAGCTCACCCGCGTTTGAGTTTCTCAAGACTCCGACGATCGCGATCCCGGCGGACCTCCGTGTCACGAAGACGCCGCTGATCGAGTTCCACACGTCGCATCCGGCTCGCGGCAGCTTTTATGACATCGCCAACAATCGCTTCCCGCTGGTCGACACGATCTTCGGCGGGCACACCTACGAACGAGCGATCCCGCGCGAGAAATATGCCGACTCGCATCCCGAATACTTCGCACTCATCGGCGGGCAGCGAATGGCCAAGGGAAACGAGAACGCGCAGTACTGCATCTCGAACCCCGAAGTGCAGGATCTGTTCTATCAAGACCTGATCAGCACGATTGATCGCGGGTTCGATGCGGTGGACCTCGGTCAGCCCGACGGGTTCCGCGCGTGTCAGTGCGAGAACTGTGCGAAGCTCTTCGACACTGGAAACGACTGGGCCGAGAAGCTGTGGATTCTGCATCGCAAGCTGGCCGAGCGAGTCGAACAGACTCGGCCCGGCAAGCGGGTGACGATGATGTCGTACATCCAGACCGAGAACCCGCCGAAGTCGTTCAAGGCGTTCCCGTCGAATACGCGCATCTTGCTGACCGGCACGAACGACGAAGACATCGCTCCGTGGCGCGGGCATGACGTCCCGGCGGGGTTCTCGTCGTACATCTACAACTGGTGCCCGAATCTCGGCACGCGGTACACGCCAATGCGGACGCCGCGGTTCGTCGAATCGCAGGTGCGGCGGCTGACGCGGAACAAGTTTCAGTCGATCTATCGGGATGGCACGGGGGATCTGTTCGGACTGGAGGGGCCGGTCTATTACACGATGGGCCGGATGTTCGACGACCCGGAGACGCTGTCGGCCAAGTTGCTCGTGCAGGAATTCTGCGGCGGGGCGTTCGGCAAGTCGGCCCCGTCGATGGTCTCGTTCTACGACCAGCTTTATCACGGCATCGAGCTGTATTCGGAATACCTCGGCACTCGCTCGCCCGCGTGGACCTACCAAAACATCTACGGCCAGCAGCGCAAGTTTCTGACCGACCCGTTTCAGTTTCTCGGCTTCCTCTACACGCCGAACTTACTGACATCGCTGGAGACGCAACTCGCTCAGGCCGAGAAGTCCGCTGACACCGACAAGGTCCGCGCGCGGCTGTCGCTGGTGCGGCGCGAGTTCGATTATCTGAAGGCTCTCGCGAAGGTCGTGCATCTGCATCATGCGTTTCAGATTCAGCCGGACCTCGCGTCGCGCGATCGGCTGCTCGATGCGATCGACGCTCGCAACGTGCTGGTCGATTCGTTCTTCGACGCGAAAGGAGCGAGCCCCAAGCCGACCCCCGCGTGGTCCTTCGTGATGTTCCCGCCGCTCGGTCACGACGCGAAGCATCTGCGGCTGGTCTACGACGGTTATCAGGAGCCGTACTCGAAAACGCCGTTGAACAGGGACACCAAAGCGATGCGACTCGCCCCGCTTCCCGGAACGGCTCAGTCCGATGCCAACGCAACGCTCAGCCGTATGCAAGCACTCCGTCAGGACCGTAAGTGGAAGGAGTTGATCGAGCAATTCGGGACCGAGGATTTTTCCACCTGGCCCGCCGACATCTCCGACAAAGCCAGCGAGGCGTTTCATCTGCGCGGTCAGATTCACTCGTTCCTGAAGGAGGGTCCGAAAGCGGAAGCCGATCTGAAAGCGGCGCTGAAGCTGGCTCCGAAGAACCAAGCGATCTGGCTCATGCTGGCGGACAACTACACCAACAATCTCAATGACGACGAGCAAGCACTGACCGCGTATCGGCAAGCGTTCGCGATCAGCGGCAAGGGCAATGGCTGGCAGCCGCTGACCGCGACCATCTCGATCGCCCGGCTGCTGACCGATCAGGTGAAGACCGACGAGGCCCTCGCCGTGCTCAAACAATACGGCGACATGGAAGGAATGGCCCCGGTCTGGAAAATCAAAATGCTGCGAGCCTACGGCCATGTCTACGCGGCCCAGGGGAATGAGAAGGAATCGCTCGCGAAGTTCCGCGAAGCGCTGGAATTGGAATCACAATCAGCCGCAGGGCGCTAGCCCCGGTTCTCGTCACACCAACCGGGGCTAGCGCCCTGCGGCTGATTTACGCGACAGTGCCTCATCCATTTCTCCGAGGAACATCATCATGCAAATCAAGTCGATCGCTTTGACGGTCACGTTGTTGGGCAGCCTGGCAACGACCTCAGTCTGGGCCGATGAGCCGGCGGTTTCGCCGAAGCCGATTCGCGTCTTGCTCGTCGGCAACAGCCAGTGCCCGACGATCGTCAACAGCCAACTGCTGGAGAAGCTGGCGGCGTCGGACAAAGGCGGTCGGCCGATCAAGATCGGCGGCTGCATCAAAGGGGGAGCATCATTGCGTTCGCACTGGGATGCCGGGACGGGCGAAGCGTCGGCTCGCGCGATGATTGCCAGCGGCTCATGGGACTACGTCGTGCTGCAAGACATCTACAACGTCCAAGAGCCAGCGTTTCAGCCTTACGCGCGACAGTTCCACACGTTGATCAAAGAAAGCGGCTCAAAGACGCTGTTGTTCGGCACCGCGTCGATCCTCAGCGACTATCCCAAAGGCTTCGAGCGGCAGCACAGCCTGCACTTCGCAATGGGCCAGGAACTCGGCGTGCCGATCGTCGATGCCAGCTACGCCTATATCCGGTACTTCGGCGACCAGCCCTCGACCGAGCGACTCGAAAGTCTGTTCGCGAAGGACCGCGCTCATCCGGGACTGTGGGGCTCGTATCTCTACTCGTGCATGATCTACAGCGCGATGACCGAGCGTAGTCCCATCGGACTCGCCGCCCCCGAGGCGATTCCGGCGGATGTCGTCAAGACTCTGCAAGAAACCGCGTGGGCTCAGCATCAAGAGACGGTCGCGGCGTTGAAGAAGTAACGCAGCGGCGTTGTTGAACGAACCTACTTGCCACCGACGAAGAGTGCCCAATGAAACATCACCTGTTGATCGCGTCCCTGAGTCTCTCGCTGATGTTCGTCAGTTCGAGAATTGCCGTGAGCGACGACGCCACCACATCCTCATTTCAAGCCGGCACCGCAAAGGTCGAGATCACACCCGCTGCGGAGAGTGCGGTCGATCTGCTTGGCCAGCCGTTGCGACTGCGGGATCCGCTCTTCGCGCGAGTGCTGGTGCTCAAGGATGAAAAGGTTTCGATCGCGATTGTCTCGGTGGACTTGATCGTCTTCGCGTCGCAGAAGGTGATCGCGGAAGCGAAGGCGAAGTGGGGTGTCGATCATGTGATCCTCAGCGCGACGCACACTCATGCGGGAATGAACCCGCGCGGGATGCTCATCAAGCCGCCCGCCGCGCCCGATTGGACTCGTAGCGGCAAGGCTCCGGCGGAGACGGTAGATTGGCCGGGACTCTCGGCCGATCCGTGGTATGCGGAGACTGAAGCGAAGGTCATCGCGGCGATTGGCAAAGCAATGCAGAATCGTTTTGCAGCTCGGATCGTCGTCGGCAAAGGACCGTTTGAGAGCGCGTACATGGCTCACAACCGGCGGTTGGTGCGCGATGGCCGAGTCAGTGCTCTGTGGGAGAATCCCGATCGTCGGCCCACTCAGCCGATTGATCGAACGGTCGGCGTCATCCGAGTCGAAGACCGGTCGGGCAAGCCGCGCGCATTCGCCGTGCATTATGCCTGCCACCCGGTCGCGCTGATGGGAGCCGGAGTTGTCTCGCGAGACTTCCCCGGTGCGATGGTCGATTACATCGAACAAGAACTCGGTGACGATTGCCTCGCCATGTATTTGCAAGGAGCCCAAGGAGACCTCGACCCGTATGACCTCCATAACCTGCGCGGCGAGAACCGATTCAATATCGCTCGGCAAGCTGGCATTTCGTTGGGCAAGGGAGCGTTGCGAGTGGCAGAAGAACTCAAAGGCTCGGAACAGAGTCCCAAGCTGCAGGTCAAAGAGAGTCTGCTCACGATTCCGAACCGCAACGGAAACAAGACCACCGACGTGGGCCTGCTGACGGTCGTGATCAACCGCGACTTCGCGTTGGTGACAATTCCCGGCGAGCCGTTCATTCAGCATCAACTCGACCTGACGAGAAAGTCGCCGGTCGCGAACACGTTCATTCTCGGCCTGGCCTACCATGGCCAAGGGACGCCGTTCGTCGTCTACATCCCGACCGTGCAAGCCGTGATGGAAGGTGGCTACGGCGCGACGGAGTGCAGTTTCCTCGCTGCCGATGCTGGCGAGAAGATGGTCGGGGAAGCCGTGACCTCGATTCGTAAGATCGTAAATTCGCCCTAAGACGGCAGCCCTGGAAATGTGTGGTCTTGTTGTCGTCAATAACAACGGCTGCCTACAAAGACCACAGCCTTCACCGACCCGTTTAAGGGACGAGAGATGGGGATCGCTCTTGGAGATTCCTGGGTTGGCCGTATTGAAGTAACTCTCCGCGCCAGGAACTCATGATTGTTGGGAGCGGTCATCGGCCCGGCAGATTCTGGCAGCGGTGGAGATGCGGATGAGGAAGACGCCGGCTCGTAGCAAGCCGAGAGCGCCGAGCATGACGACTCCGGCTTCCACGACTTGGGGGCGATCCAGATTCGACAGGTAGCCCAGTCCCGTTTGAATCAGGACGAGTGCGAAGATCACCAAAGCCCAACCGGCGATTTCTCGAATCCAGAACATGGCATTAACTTTCTGAGGTCGTGGGTGTCGGCTTTTTGCGGCGGAGAAAACTCAGTCGGCGTTTGACAATCATGCGAAGGTCGGCGTAAAGCAGCAGCACCTGCGTCGTGCGGAGATACATCGATGATTGTCCGACCGTCAAACGTCTCCAAGCCAGTTCCGAAGTGACGATGACGGCCACAACGGTGATGATCAACAGCGGCGGGACAGGCTTCAGAAGCTGCTCCGCATGAGAGAGCGACGGGGTCTGTTCGACGATTCCAAAAGTCGTCAGCAAGAGTTGCGACACCAACACGCAAACCAACAGCAACACCATCTGCCGAAAGAGTGAAGTGGCCTGATGGGACGTCGGCAAGGCCGGGGGACGATCCGGTTGGACGACAACGGTTGTCGGGGCTTTGGCCGGAGTGCCGGAGAATGTCTTGATGAGTTCAGTCAGCGTGCGGCCGATCAATCCTTTCAGAGATTGATTCCGGCTCAAGAACATCAGCAATCCGAGCACGACGGCGACATATACCACCGACCCAAATTCGTCTTCCATTCCCGGTCGGTTGGGATCGCGAAAGAACAGGATCAACTGAAATGTGACCAGCAGGGGCGTCGCGTTTGTCTTGATGATCAACCACAGCAAGAGGGTCACACACAGTCCAATCACCGCGAACGGCAGATTGGCCTCTCTGAGCAACAGTGATCCGATCAACACACCGGCGATCACCAGTTGCAAGAGGCTGCGAAACGTCTGAGTGGGCGTCATCGGCGCAGCCCTCCCGCGATCACTCGGCCGGAGCGGGCGATCTCCATTTCCGAGAGGACCAGATGAATGGCCTCTTGCTCGCCGGAGCAGGTCACGGTGGCACCTAACCTTCGCAACTTCCGATGCAGTTTCGCGACATTGTCGCGCATCTGGATCTGCTCGGCGGCGGCCAGGAGGTCGGCGATCGAGTTCGATTTGTGGATGGTCGAAGCAATGGTCGGCCTGCGGAACGTCGGCGACGGGCAGACGAACGCCACGCGATGATGACGTCCTAAAGCCATCTTCACCGCCGGAAGAAGATGTTTGATGTGGGACGCGTGCTCCAACAGATCGGCGAGCACCACAAAGACTTCGTTGTCACGCGCATGACTGACCGCTTTCACCAACGAGTCACTCAGCAGATTCATTCGTACGCGGTGTGAGCCGACGGTTCTAGCCGCCGGTTCCGATTCACCCGACGCGAGCGCGTTCGGCTCAGATAAGACCGGGTCCACCCAGGCGACGCCGGACTGATCGAGGAATTTTTGGATGTACTCCGCCAGGTATTTTGATTCGTGAACCAGTCGCACTTGCTGCACGGCCGAAAGCTGGAAGACCTCGGCCAGCACTCCCGCCAATAAGAAGTGTTCGCGAAAGCGACGACGGCTGTGTGGCAGAATTGGCAACAGCGTAAACGGCACTTGATTGACGCGGTTGTCGAGCAACTCCGGATACCGCTCGCCCGCCAGGCTCATCGCCGCGCTGATCATTCGCGGCGAGAGTGGTTGCGGCGGCACGGCGGGGTTGATCGAGAAGTCTGCCAGTTCGTCGAGCAACCGGTAGAAGCCTCGCTCGCCCGTGAGTGGTGGCAGTCGCCGAGTCTCTCGCTCATCGAACAACATCGCCCCGACCGGATCGCCCACTGAGATCGCGACTCGTGCCACGCTCGCCGCCACAAAAGTCATCTGATCGAGCAACCGGCAGCCGAACCCGCCCAGCCGAGTTCCCATCGAACCATCGACGAACAACTGCACG
Organism: Planctomycetaceae bacterium; assembly: GCA_046156195.1. Classification (GTDB taxonomy): domain Bacteria; phylum Planctomycetota; class Planctomycetia; order Planctomycetales; family Planctomycetaceae; genus SXKJ01. The sequence goes on from JBJXEX010000160.1 coordinate 17,391, forward strand.
CGCACCGGGACTTCGGATTCGTATTGCCGAGTCATCAGCTTGTCTCGCCGCGCCGACACCTTCCACGCGATCGCTTTCGGGGGATCACCCGCCACGTACTCGCGCAGTTCGAGCAACTCCGAACCGAGCCCCGATCGTTGCAGTCGGTGAATGCCGTGCTGCGGCAGCGAGTTGGTCCGTTTGACCAACGGCTGCACATCACCCGCCGCCGCGAAGGCCGGCAGCACGCGAAACGTCTGCGGAAGGCTGATGAACCGCTCGGCGAGGAAGAACCCCTGAGCGTCTTGCAACCGGACCCGGACACCCGGAAGCGTCACCTCTCCGGCGGCACGCACTCGGACAAGATATTCCAGCGTGACCGCTGCCGTGCGAAACCGCAGCTCGAACTGATTGCCGTTGAGTCGTTGGTCAGCGTGGTTTCTCGAAAGAACCTCAATGTTCTCCGGGACGACATCGTGGATCAGCATGACAGGACTAAGACTCAAGTAACCCGAAGCGTCAGCGAGGGCGCGCGCTCCAAGACGTCCTGATCTGGAACCCGCCGCTGTGAAGCGTTCGCCCTCGCTGACGCTTCGGGTTACTTTCACGACGATCGTCGCCGTTCGACCGGCCCACAAGCGCCCGGTCGGTTCGGAGAGGCCGTTGACCGTACGCTCGATCTGAAGACGAGGGAGTTCGACTCTGACTCGCCAGCAGAACAGCGTCCACTCCGCCGCCAACCACAGCAGGACCGACAGAGACAGCAGCGACAGCTCTGGGCTTCTCTGCAACACGCCGAGAAACAACCCGATCATGGCAGGCAGAGTCATCCAGCGGGCACGAGCGGTCATCATCGGACTGTCCCCTTAACGGTCAAATGACGAATGGCGAAGCCCGAATGACGAAGCAAAGAACCTGTCCAAGAACAACTTCGTGTTTTGACGGCAGTGATCAGCCTGGGGATTTTTCCCAGTTTCGTCTTTCTCCGTGCTCCGGCCCTGCCATCCGTGCGGCAACTCGTCTTTTGCGATTCTTCACCACCGTAAGTTGCTGCACGGATGGCAGGGCCGGAGCACGGAGGAAGACAAAATCTCCGCATCAAAACCTGATGTTGATGTTGGACGGGTTCAAAGTCCGTGACGTCGCTAACGTCTTGCCAAACAACTTCGTCATTCGTCATTGGGTACTTCGTCATTGGGTACTTCGTCATTTCATCACAGGGACGGATTTGATGAGCTGCTTCACCACATCTTCAATCGTGCGGCCATCCATTTCCGATTCGGGCTTGAGGATGAGCCGGTGCGAGAGGACCGGCAGGCAGACCGATTGAATATCCGTATGAGTCAGAAAGTTTCGTCCCTGAAGCAGCGCGTGAGCACGGGCCGCCTTCATCAGATTGATGGCCGCTCGCGGACTGGCACCCAGCGCGAGGTCGGGATGCTGACGGCTCTGTCGCGCCAGATCGATGATGTATTCCTGCAACTCGCGCGAGCCAAACACGGTGTCGAGCTGCTGCTGAATGCTCACGATCTCTTCCGCGCTCGTCACCGGCTCCAGCTTCACGGCGGTGCGGCTGTGAAGCGTGAGCATGTCAATCTCCTGCTCGCGTTCGGGATAGCCGACTTGAACGCGGAACAGAAACCGATCCAACTGGGCTTCCGGCAGACGATAGACCCCCTCTTGCTCAATGGGATTCTGAGTCGCCAGCACCATGAAGGGTTCGGGCAGCGGCAGCGTCTTCCCTTCGATGGTGACCTGTCGCTCCTGCATCCCTTCGAGGAGTGCCGACTGCGTCCGAGCCGGAGCACGGTTCAATTCATCGGCCAGCAGCAACTGGCAGAAGATCGGCCCCTTCCGCAGGACGAAGTCGCTCGTCTGCCGATCCAAGACCTGCGTGCCGGTGACATCCGAGGGAAGCAGATCGGGAGTGAACTGCACTCGTTCGAAGTGAATTCCCAACACGGTTGAGAACGAACGGCAGAGCGTGGTCTTGGCCGTTCCGGGAACACCCTCTAACAGCACATGTCCTCCGGCGATCAGCGCCATCAGCAATTGGTCGGTCGCATCGCCGAGTCCCACGACAACCTGCTCGACGGCTCGTTGAGTTCGTTCGCGAAGATCACCGACACGCAGAGCAAGTTGATCAAGATTGTAGGATGACACGAAGCGGGGTTCTCATGTGGTGATGGGGCGGACGTCGCGATGCAAGTTTCTCAAAGAGTGAATCACTAAACCAATCTGTTGCAAGCGGCGCGAGGAAATATGAGGCGCTTCGGAACTGGCGGCAAGTTCGATGAGGCTCGCCAATTCGCGGCGCTGAGACGCGCTCATTCTTTCCAACGAAGGCTGGATCGCCGGGTTGTCCAGGCAATGCCAACTATCAGAACTCGGTGGACCACCGGCGGATAGTTCCTGGCAGAAATCGCGAGCCAGCAACTGGGCGGCCTCACCATATTGACGGCCCTGATCGTCATCCCCATTGAGCAGAGCCATGGCCGTCTTCATCGTCCGAGCGGACGGAGACGGCGGGTTCACGGCCGCCGTGTGTTCCATTTTGAGAGTCAGCCAGGCCGCCATGATCGCGACCAAGCCGACCAACACGATCCAGGTATAGAGCCGTCGATTGAGCGGCCGCGGCTGGTTGATGAGTGCTTCATTCAAGATGTTCGACTCTTCGACATTTTGAATGACCGAGTTCGCCAAGCGGAGCGCCGACTCCATCGTCGGCTTCGGTGGCGGAGCGTTTTGAATGGGAACCGAAAACGGCACCGACTTCTGAGGTTCCGGCTTTGCAGCCCGTTGGAGGAGTGGGCTTGCGCGGTAACTCGGCAACGGCTGGCCGTCCACAAGGAAGACCAAACGACGCTTCTCGCCGCGACACAACAACTCACTGACACGAATCGCAAAGAGGGCGTTGTCGCCATGCCAGAGCATGCTGTTGGTGAAGAGGCTCGGATCGGCCGCGACAATCATCGTTCCCGCATCCGGCACATCACTGAGACTCGCGGCGATCAACGGCTGTCCGCGACTTCGGCGCGGCGAACAAGTCTCCGGGACGGTGGCGAGAACTTCCCAGCTCATCCATTGAGAGGGACGCAGCGCCAACCAACCCGAGCGATTCACGATGAGTTCGCTCAACCCCTTCGTCAGCGGATGGGACCGTTCCAAATCGGATACTCGCAGACAGTCCGAATGGCCTTGGTATTGGGTCGCCGAATCCTCGGAAGTAATGGCCGTCGAAGTAAAACTCACGATGCGGAGGGATTCGGTCCCATCCAGGGCCAATAGAACCGTCCCACCTCGTTTCGCGAATGTCAAAAGCTTCTCGGCATAGGCAGAGTTCGTTCGGCCCTGCTTTCCAATCTGGACAATTACCGAATCCGTGGGCGACCCGAGTGCATCGAGCGAATCGACGACCTTCAGCCCCCGCTCCTCCAGAAGCATCTGGAACAGCTCATGACGAAAGTGCCATTCGGAACTTAGCGCCGCTTTCGCAGTGTCTCGACCAACATTTTCCTGCGCGAAAGCGTCCGATGTCGAAACGATTGCAAAGAGCAGTAGCAGGCCAACAATTGTCGCAGCCCCCGGAAGAAACACGGGCGATGTCGCTCTGTTCTCCGCCGTTCTGCAACAGACCTTCGCTGGACGTCGATCGCGCGCAGTAAAGTCCTGCATTGCGATCCCTAAGTGGTCTGATTGGCGGACGGCATCCAATGCCGCAGCCACAAATGTTCGTTCGGTGGGAAACTGACCCATTTCGCTGGTGTGGCTGAGAAAGACTTTGCTCATTGTTAGGACACCGCATTACATGCCGAGACAGTTTCCACTGATGGATTCGCCAAGCACTATAGATTTGCGCCGGCCTGACCGAAACGAAGTTCGCGGTTCTCCAATGAGGATGTTTTGGCAGCTCGGTTATTCGAACAGAAAAGGTGTCAGGGAAAGCGCCGGTAAAAGCCGGAGGAGAGTAGCGGATGCAAGGTCTGCACGAACGAAGGACTAGCGAACCAGTTCGGCTTCGAGTCATGCCGCGAGTTCCGCTTTGACGCCTCGGAGTCAGAGACCCTGTGCATGGACAGAAGCTCGTTTCGCGGAAACCGGTCCGCCGAAGGCGGATCGGTGGTTCCCTGCGGCGATCACTCGCCGATGGGACGGTCGGAGTTGAACGCCGGTATGCACGCTGCTGAGGAGTCGGACGATCTCGTAGTACCTGCGAAGCGGGCGAACAAAGCCGGAACTCCGGCGGCGGAGTTCGTGGAGGAAAGGGGATCGACCAAGGGAAACCGAAATCGGATGACCTCGTCCCGGACACAGTGCCGGAATCGGTGGGGATGTTCTGAATGACGTACGGCAAGTCGGACGCTTCGGCGACCGACCGTCATACCCAAGGTAGGAGCCGTATGCGGTAGTTCCGCAAGTACGGATCTGTGGGAGGGCCGCCCGAAAAGGCGGTCCCTACCGCGACTCTTTTTGATCAACCTGCCGTTTAATTTTACTGCGCACGTTGTAGCCGCGTTCGGTGTTGCGATTGTCAAAAGGCATCATGCTCCCAAGGGCGAAGCGTTAATAATTCATCTCCGAAAGAAAACGGAGTCCAGGACGTTTTTGTTTGGCGGCGGCGATCGCTGCGGGCGTCGTGTTGGTATCGATCAGCCGCAGATTGAACAGCCGAGGAATGTCGAGCACTTGTGACAACGACTTGTCCGTGAAACCGGGACCGCCCAGCGTCAGTTGAAACAGTTTCAACTTTCCCTGGAACGGACGCAGAGCCTCATCGCCGATCTCGGCGCGGCCGGCGTGATTCTCCAGCCAGAGGTGACTGAGTTCCGGCAAGTCCGCCAGCGATTGCACGCCTGCGGTGGTCGCTTTCGTTTCGGTGACATGCAGGACGTTCAGCGTCTGCAACCGCGAGATCGTCTTCGATCCGTCATCGGTGATCGGAGCGCGTTCCAGAAGCAGGTCGCGAAGATTGTGCAGGTCGGTCAAGTGCCGCAGGCCGTCATCACCGCCCTGCCATGTGTCGGTCAACCACACCACCGTGCGCCAGAGTTCCGTGCGGCGGATGCCCGATGACTTCGCGTCGCGCATCACGGCATCGACTTGCCCACCCAAGCGGCGAATCTCTTCGATCGCGCGATGATGCCGTTCGCGAGCCGCGGCCGGCACGAACGGATACAGCCACGACAACGGACGTTCGTGGTCGCTCGGCAGATCGACATGCACTCGGCAGAGAGGATCGCCGTGATTCCACGCGACGAAACCGTAATGAGCCGACACGGCGTAGCTTTCAAACTCGTATCGCAGCGAGACCGGCGATGTCGTCAACGGTTCGACTTCCCACGAGCGGGTGTTAATCCGCCGCCAATTCAATCCAGGGTTGTAAAGCCACTCGTCAACGGGCAGCAATTGCGGACGCAACGACTCAGAGCGACTGAGAATCACGGTTCGGTCGCCCGGCTGGACGGGTTTCAATTCGAGCTTCATCAATGACTGCGCTGCGGGGACTTCATTTCCATCGGCGAGGTTCAAGCGGACGATTTCTACCATGCCTGGAAAGATCAAATTGTCACCGACTGTTAGCGGCTGACGACGATACGGTCCTCCGATCGGAGCGGCCAGCGACTTCGGAAAGAGAGCCGCTTTCCCCGTGTCCACAAGAAATCCCAGCGGGCGTCGAGCCGTCGCGTTCCAGCCAATTGTCGGTCGGCCGAGCAGCAGCCAGCGGCGTTGATCCGACGGATTGACATAATCCGTCACATAAACCGGCGGGAAGTTCACATCGAGATCGTCGTCGTCGAAGTTCGTCCCAGCTTGTTTGGTCAACTGATGCCAGCGCGTGAACTGCCACGACGGACGCTCGCCGTTCGCGGGATGTCGTTCGATGACTCCGAACCAGCGCCGAAAATCTTTTCCGAATCGTCCCGCCACAAAGCAGCGCCCCTTGTCCAGCGGATGCAGCCACAGCGGGCGAACGATCGCCATCGTCGCCAAGCCACGATGATCCGACACATTGAACAGCTCGACCGGAGGCAATCCGCTCGTCGTCGTCGCGGCCTCCGGTGTTTCAGAACTCGGCAGCAACTGTCCGAGAGATCCGCCCTCCAGATTGAAGACGCGAACACCCGATCGCGAACCGGCCACCCAGATGAATTCGCCATCCCACACCACCGAGCAGATCGAATCCTGATCGATCAACAGGGGACGAGTCGGATCCTTCTCGACTTTGACGATCGTCTTCAATTGTCCGGGAGCCGTCAGCACGCCGACCGACTCCCACGACCAGACCAAATCGCGGCCTGCTCCACAGGGACTGAGCGTCGTCCAGTTCGCCGTCATGTCGAGCGGCTCGAACGCCAAGCGCGGGTACGGATCGGTCCCCTCCAACCGCGGTTCAATCGGACGAGCGACTTTGCGTGTCGCGCCTTTCGGCAGAGGCACAGTCAATGGACTCCGCAACTCAGACAAGATCCTCGCGCCGAAGCTCCCAATGCTCGCTTCTTTCGGATGCTGCTTCTGCCATTCGGCGACGAAGCCATCGAGCCAATCCAATTCCGCGAGATCCGCTGGTGTGACCGGATCCTTGATGGCACCCGTGGATTTCAACGCGACCAATCCGGCTCGCGCGTAGAACTCAAACAGCGGCTGCCGACTCTCGCGCAGCCGCTCATAAAACTTGATGACCTCATCTGCCGGGATGCGTTTGGAGATCACCAGGGACGGCACGGTCCCATTCGCGCTCCGGGTCAACCACAGCAAGACGCCGAATGAGAATTGATCGGGAAGCAGCACGTCTGCGAACAACCGCTCCAGATCGCGGATCGTTTCGGTATCGTCGAACTGTGGCTGACCGCTCCGCCCGAATTGCAGCGGCAGTGAGCCGATGAGGTACTGCAACGCTCGCCCGGCGAATTCGTCGTGCTGCTGCGACAGCGGAGTCTCCTGTTGAGTCCCCTGTCCGCCGAACTCCGAAAGGACCGGATGCATGATTCCTTGGCGGAGGCCCGAATCCAAGCGAACCGCTTGAGCGAGACAGCGCCAATAGAACTCGTGGAACTGTTTTCGAAGTCCCAAACCCAGTTCGTGTCTGCTGACGACCAATGTGGTCCCCAGCGTGATCGAGCTGAGCAGATAGCTCGCCTCGCGGAGATTCAAGACGCGGGCCGCCAGCACACGCTCGGTGTGACCTTCAACGCCCGCGATCAACGAGTGCAGTTCCGCGACGCAACGGCGTTTGAATTCTTCGTCCTCCCGCAGCTTGTTCGAGGACAACTCGGCCGAGTTGCCGTAGATCATCTGATTGATCCGCCGCGTGAGATCGGCGATCAGCCGCACTCGCTGCTCCCAGTCGTCCGGCTCCAGCAGCACCGCCGCCTCGCGCAACGCGGCCGACTGCGGATAGGCCGCGACCTGCGTGAATTGATCGGCACGGCGAGTGAGAGCGATCCGTTGCTCGGTGCGCGTCAGCGATTTTGATCCGGGAGCCGCTTGCCGCGCGGCGATCTTGTTCGGCAGCGATTCGATCAACCACGACGATGCCTCGGCGAGCGTCCGCTCCGTCTGCTCGATCGTCTCTGGCTCCGCACCACCGCTCCGAATCCGAACCGCGAATCGCACCGCTCCCGACATCCCGGACGCGGCACGCTCCGCCACCTCGAATTCGCATTCAACAAACAGCGGGACCGAGCGACGATCGATTTCAGCCGTGGCTCGCGTCAACTCCTCGCCAATCGCACGAGCCTCTTCGATTTCCAAAACCGCCACGCCCGGACGTTCGCTCAATCCCTGACCCAGTAACGCCGCGAAGCCGAATTGCAGATGATCGAACTCGTGCGTCAGATTCTTCGACAAGAACGGCGACACCGCCACGATCCGCTCGACACCGCGAGCGAACTTCTTCCGCGTGTCGGCCGTCGCCAGCGCGATCTCGTCGGCGAGCTTGTCCGCGCGATCCGCCGCAAACGGAAAATGCTCCAGCCGCAGCCGCGAGCCGTAGCGGCAGTCGCTGATCACGAGCTTCACGAACTTCTTCTTGTCGTGCTCGACCACCGACAGCAGGATCAGCGCGTCGGCTTTCGTCAGTTGTCCAACCTTCAACCGCTGCGCGGCCCCGTCCGCGCCGAGCAACTTGGACAACTCAATCTCACGAGTCACCGCGTCGAGTTGCTCGCGTTCGACCAACTCCACGTTCGCGGCCGTGAGCTGAGCCGTCAGCAAATCCGAGAGGCCGGATTCATGAATCTCCGGAGCAGCTAGCACCGCCCAGCGATGAAACGCGGCCGGCTTCTCGGCAGCCGACAAGCACGGAACCGACAGAACAACGAGAATGATGGTCGCAAGTCGCGGAAGGAGAGGGATCGCGTGCATGAATTCCAACGCTCCTGATTTCAAGGATCTCGCGCCGAGCCAGCTTTGAGACAGCGACGATCGCTCCAACGCCCTAAGAACGCTCGCCTGAGTACAGGTTAGACTGACAGTCGCCAGAAATCTTGACACTTCTCGCTGATCCCGACAGCTCCCCACCGAGCTCGCCCGCTTGGTCTCTACACAACTCGACCTCAATGAGGATCTCCTTGCCATTCGACGCACAGTATTGTCTCTGCGGTCATCCAATCTCTGCGGTCATCCAATCTCTGCGGTGATTCAATCTCTGCGGTGATTCAATCTTCAAACTCTTACACCGCAGAGATTGGATGACCGCAGAAACCAACCACAAACACAGTCATTTTCAAGTTGTGTAGAGACCAATGGTGCAAGGTCGGTGGGGACGTCTCTCGTGGCCACAGTCGGGATCAGCGAGAAGTGTCGAAATCTCGGTCGGAATCATTGTCGAGAATCGCGACGCGGAGCGTCGCGCCACAATGCGCGCACGCCGACACGAATCTGAAAACTAGTAGTACGACTGACTCGACTCCGCGCGAGGTATAACGACTGACGACCGCTCTCTGACGGTCGCGGCTCTAAGAATTCGCTGACTCGGAGCGGCGCTCCACTCTCTTGCAACTCTTGCAGCAATGGGTGTCAGCGGGCCGTTGATTTTCGGAAGGAATTCGCCGGAGAATGTGCTCGTGGCATCATCGAAGCGCGAGGAACGAAAACATGTTGACGTCAGCGGATTCTGCGGCGGTGTACTTGAAGCAAGGGGAGACGCTGGTCCAAGAGGGGCGGCATCAGGAGGCGATTGCCGCGTTGACGGAGGCCTTGAATTGGAACTCCGAGTATTTCGAGGCGTATCTTCTGCGAGCTCAGGTGTACATGGAGCAGGGGGATCTCGCCGCCTCGCTGGAAGACAATCATCGCGCGGTCAAGCTGAACCGGAACCATGCGGGAGCGTTGAACAATCGGGGCTATATCTTCCTACGGATGTCGCGGATCGAGGAGGCTTTGGCCGACTTCAATCGCGCGGTGGAATTGCAGCCGACATTGTATTTGCCCTATCTGAATCGGGGGCACTTGCGAATTCATCGGGAAGAGTTCGCGGCCGCGCTGCCCGATTTCGAGAAGGGGTTTCAATTGGGAGCCAAGGAGGCCTCCGCGTATGTCGGCCGTGGGGTGTGCCGAGTGCGGTTGAATCGTGTGAATGAGGGCTTGGCCGATCTGACGCAGGCAATCCGCATTTCGCCAAACGACTTCAATGTCCACTTTCAGCGTGCTCGCGTGCATAAGTTCTTGGGCCGGCCCCGCGAGGCAGTCGCGGATTATTCGCAGGCGCTGCGGTGCTCTCCCAAGTTCGTCCCCGCCTTGGGTGAGCGAGCGTTGTGCTACATCGAGCTTGGTCGGAATCGCGAAGCTCTGGCCGACCTCGACACATTGCTTAAGGATGAGCCGGACAACCGCGTGTTGCTGCACTCGCGAGCAGGCTTGCTCAGCAAATTGGGGCAACAGAGTGCCGCGGACGAAATCCTGGATCGGCTGATCCACGAGGCCCCCACGGATATCGAACCGATCTTTCTACGCGGCTTGATGAAGGCGGACGCGGGAAACTGGGAGGCGTCGATCGCCGATTTCTCGCAGGCCCTCGCCATCCGGCCAGACCACGCCGAAATTCGTTACCGGCGCGGCTGCGCGTTCCACAAACTGCAACGCTATGCCGAGTCGAAAGTAGACTTGGATCGAGCCGTCGCGCTCGTTCCTGAGAGCGCCGAGTACCTCAACTACCTGGCCTATGTGATCTCCACTGCGAAGGACGATTCTTGCCGCGACGGTCAACGCGCGCTGACGCTGGCTCAGAAAGCCTGCACGCTGACGGCTTGGAAAAATGTTTACATGCAAGTGACGCTGGCATGCGCTCACGCCGAGCTGGGCAAGTACAAGGATGCCGAACGAATGGTCCGCCAAGCCATGAAGCTTGCCCCGCCCGACTTGATGGCCCAAATGCAACAGCGGCTGGATTGCTTCCTGCGGAAGGAACCGTTTCGAATCTGAGGCGGCGGGATTGTGCTGTCCAAAGTTGTAACGACGAAGTGCGAGCTCAAGTCATTCCGACAGGAACGGAGGTCTCTCAAAGCCGTGTCCCCAACAATGCCAACTGGGTGGACTCCAGAGTGATGGCCGAGATCAGTCAAGACTCGGTCGAAGATCGAACCGTTGAAGTCTTGAAGATCTACGAATTAGCAGACCGCCCGGGTCGTCCGTAGCGAGTTTCCTTGCCCGACGTGAAGGGTGCCGTTCGCGACACAATCCAGCAGGTGCCATCGCTTCCCAGTGGCTGGTCGTCATCGGTCGTTTTCAAAAGATCGACGTCAAAGAACCGCCGAAAGGCTTCGATCTGGATCACACCGGGGATCAGGTCGTCGATGCGGAACCGGCCTTCGGCATCGAGATTGATTTCGCCACTGAAGAGTGAGGTGGCCGGTTCGCCGCGCTCATTGAGAATGCGCTGGCTGTATTTCATCCGACGCACATCGTTTGGATTCAGCCCGACGACTCGGCCTGACAAGCGGATCAGCGGCGTCAGTTTCCAGACTTGATCCGCTTGACCGCCGACGATGATCGAGCACGCAACAACCTCAGCGTTGTCACTTGATCGGCTCGCGCGGGGACTTTCGCGAACGCCATCGGTTGATGTCCGGGAGCTCGGACGGACAACGAGTATTCCTCTTCCGCCGCGTTCGGCAATCGAGCTTCACCATCGGGGCCGCCACTGGTGCTCGTCGTGAGTTCGGGATACCGACACGCGGCACTGATCTCCGCATTGGGAACCGGCTGGCCCAAGTCATTCTGAATCGCAAGCCGCCAATCGAATCCCTTCTTCAGCGTGATCGTTCCCAGATCGAGCGTGTCGCCGGCCTTCGCTTCGCGCAGCTCAACGATCATCGGTGCATATCCCGGAGCCAGAATGCCCAGCGAGATCATCCCCGGCTGCATCTCGGCGGTCGCTAGTCCTCCCTCCAGTTTTTGTCGCGACCCTGACGAGTTTCCGTAAACGGTTTCGCCATTGCGCTCCGACGGATTATGAAACGATTGAAAGAAGGCGACGGACTTCTCGACATCCAATCGCCCCTTGTCTTCCGTGACGACGAGCGCTTTGACGAGGCACTTCTGCAAAGGAACAGTCGGCGTCGACTTGGATGCCGCGGGCATCGGTGAGTTCGTCGTTGCCGCGCGAGCAACCGCGCCGCCGGCCGGACTGCTCGTCGGAGTTCCTGCTTCCAGTTCGAGACGCCAGATCGTCCGCGCGTCGGCCGCAAGAATCTGTTTGCCGTTCGCCAGCGGTTCCAGGCCGATGTGCGGATAGAAGTTCTCCGCTCCATTGTCCGGCGCAGGGAGCGTGATGTGTTCGTGCTTGTCCAACGAGAGTCGAGCGAACGGGCTTCCCGACCAGAGGAATCCATCGACCACGAGTTGCGACGAGGTCATCGGGAAGACGCCGTGATCCGGTGAATGCAGCAGCTTGGCCTGATCGCGCGACAGGTCGATTTCGATGGAGCGTGTCATGTCCGAAATCAAAACGCGATCACTTCGCAGGGGGCTTGCCCAAATGATGCTGTCGCTCGTGAGCTTCGGCCCCGAGCGTCCCTGATCCACCGCGACGATGTTGAGAAGCTGAGTGAAGCGCCCGTCAGCGGGAGTCAGTTGCCACAAGTGATCGTCGATCACAAACACGATCCGCTTCCGCGCGGGGTCGGCGATCAGCATCGGCACGCGAAACGGTTTTCGATCGTCAAACGGAGAGAGCTTTTGTTTGCGTCGGCTGGAGGCGAGGACGTCGCACCGCTTCTGAGCCAAGTCATAGGCAATCAAATAGCCCTCGCTGACTCCGGCATAGATCTTCCCATCCAGCACCGCGACCGACCGGATGTTGTTCGTCGGCAGCCCTTCGTCCACGCCGATGCGACGCGGCACGCCATTCCCCAGCGGGAACATCACAATCCCCGCTCCGTCGGTGGCGACATAGAGCGTCTCCTTTTCAACGCACATCGACGTGACGAATCGCGTCGCGAAAAATGTCGGCGGACTCGTGACGGGAAGTTTCAGCTCGGTCCTTCCCAGCAACGACGCATCGCCGCCAGACAACGGCACGCGGAGGAGCTGTAACTCGCGGTGTTGGTCCTCCAGATGCACGGCGACGCATACGGCTTCGTCCTTGATTACCGTCATCGTGGCCAGTTCCAGCAGATTCCGAAACCGGCCGATGTCGAACACCTTCGTCGCTTTCGACCACGGCAGCTTGGGGACGCTCGCCACTTCGGGATTCTTCCGCAGCCACTCCTGAAGCGACGCCTGATACTGACTCTTCAATCGCTCCTTACGATTGTACGGATCGCGGAATTTCGGCGAGTCCATCACCAGCAGAACCTTCTGCAACAAGTCCGCGCGCTGGCGGCCCTTCGCGTTTTGTACCGCCAGGCCAAAGGTTTTCTCATGCAAGTCGAAGCGAGCCAGCATGAACTCACCGAACGCCGTCGCTTCCCGTTCGACGAATTCTTTGCGAGCCACTTTCCCCGGCATCATGTCGAGCGACTCGGTCCACGACTCGTAAACCAAGTAGCGAGTCCGCTCCGCGTCCCACGGTTCGGGCGATGTGACAATCTCCTGAGCCAACTTGCGGAACTCGGAGCCAAAGCGGCGATACCCCTCCTCTTCCGAGATCGTCCCCAGCACGACCTCGCCCCGAAGCTGGCCGAGCAACCCATACAACCGCACGATCGGCCGCACATGCTTTCGCATCGCTTCATGCTGCGCGGCCATCAGGCGCGCAAACACCGGTCCGTCGAACTGGCCGGTCCACGTATTCGGCCCGACGAAATACGCCAGCAACATGTTCAACCCCGCGCCGCCATCCGACTTGTTGAACTGCGGCTGCCAATCCTTGGTGACCGCCAGCCAGCGCTCGACGATCTGGCTCATCGCACGAGCGTACTGCTCGGTGTCGACCGAACAGGATCGGAGGACATTCAACTCCTGAAGCATGTTCAGCCCGTAAAGGTCGAGCTGCCTCGGGTCGTCCTCCGCCTTCACCGCCAAGCCGGCGATGTAATCGAGGCTTCGCTGACGGAACGCCAGCAACACCTCGTCGATCCGTTCCTTTCTCGGCGTGGCCGACGCATTCCGCAGCCCGCGCAGCCGGTCGCCGAGATATCCCAGCGGCTGATTGAACGCGAATCGACGCACCGAGGGCCGAGTCAACCGCGCGTTGACCTCCAACGCACGGCTCGTGTGTGTCAGCAGTGTTTCAAGCAGCACGTCGTCGACACGCGCGTCCGCCCAAAATCGGTCACTGCTGTGAGAGACGATGTTGAGCCGCTCCGGCCAGAACAAATACGTCGCGTAGCGAACGAGGTACAGACAGAGCCGCTCCCCCGCATCTTCGTTCGTCGGATCGAGCGCCCAAGCCGCCTCCGCCGCACGCACCGCGTCACCATAGCGCTGATGGCTGTAATGATGGATCGCCTCGCCATCAAAGCGACGAGCCTCCAACTTCGGATCGGCCCCCTTCTCCGCCGGCGCGGCTTTCAATTCTTCAATCAGCTTCCGTAGCAACGCCTCTGACAACAACACCCCGTTCATGTCGGGGATCGTCACTGTGACATTCAATTTCGGATTTGAGATTTGAGATTTGAGATTTGAGATCAACGCCGTTCCCTTCAAGCCACGTCCCCCCTCACCGCGTGCGATCTCCAAATCAATCGTCGTCAGCGAGGTCAACAAATCCTTCGGCGGTTCGACAACCGGCAACGCTCGCTCTTCGTTGACGTGAGCCAATCGCCGTCGCTCCAACACCGCCAAGTCCAGCGAACGAGACAGCCCACGCTCGACGAGCAGCCCCACCGCTTCACACAACCCATCCTGACTCCGAGGCAAATCCGCGTTGCGAACCGTCATCACTCCGACCGTGTGAAACGCGGGAGTGCGACCTTCTCGTTTGCGATGCGCCGTCCGCACCGCAACGACGATCGCATCAGCCGCTTTCTCCAATTCCGTCGCCGAGACCGGCAACGCGGCGTTCCAATATCGCACCCCCGTTCGAGAATCGAAAATGACCAGCCCCGGCACTTTGTCGTTTTCTTTTCCCGGGGACGTCTCGACGACCGCAATCAAATCGACGGCCAACAACTTCCCCACCACAATCGCCTGACTCGCCTCCACGAGTCCCGACACCGACAGCTTCTGTTCTTCCAAGACGCGCCGAATGAAGGCCCGATCCAGCAGTTCCAGTTCCTGCTCCTTGCCGAGCGCGACCTGCGCCAAGTCAACGGCGTTCGCGATCGCCTCAGACCCTTCGCCGTTCAACAGAGCCACGCGCGATGCCGCGCTCGCCGAGCCGGGAAGTGCCACAAGGGCCATCCAGGCAACGAGCACAAACATTGAAGTGATCGCGGATCTATTCGGATGACTTGTTGGCTTCATCGGGTTTCTTTCTTGCCATGTCCTGGAAAACAACTTGGAACACCTTCCACCCACTGTCGCTCGTCCGGAGCACTACGCCGTAATGGGCGCTGATCAAAAACTCGTGCATGAAATGACTGCCTGGGACTTGGCCGTTCAATCGGCGAAACGGTTTTTGCATGTCGTCGGCGATCCACCATTGTTTGGCCACGACGTGCAGGCGGCCGTCGTGCAGCAACACGCGACCCTCTTCGGGAAGTTCACGGAGCGGGCGACTGTCTTTGCTGTCGACGTGCAGTGTTCGGAGCCCGTTGCGAGTCGCCCAATAGGCGGTGTGATCCAGGAACGCCACGTTGTTGTGAATGATGTGGCTTTCGACTCCGGCCTCGATCAATTCGATCTTGTTCGCAAGGAGGTCAACCAACAGTGACGAGTCGCGGCCTTGGAGACCCGGCATCGAACGAGCGATGACGACCTGCCAGGAGTGATCGCGTTCCGATTGTCGTGAAACCATGAATTTGGGAACGAACGACATCGCCAAGTTTCGTTGCTGCTCGCCGGGCGGCTGATCGGGCAAGAGTTGCTGAGTGGCTTCGTGGATGATTTTGAATTTCTTGTCTCGCTTGTCGGACAACTCCAGCACGGCGATAAACGCGCGGCGGTCAGTCTGACGTCCGAAGGCCCCTGACAAACAGAGTCGGCCTCGTCCGGCCTCCGCCGAGGCTTCGAAATCGAAGGCGGGCAGACCATCCTCGGACGTGAAGCGCGTACTCCAGCCTGTTGCCGGGTTGACCACGAATACCTGCGAATTCGGGCCAGTGATTGGCAGCCATGCGTACTCGCCATCGAAAGTCGCGTGTCCGAACATCTGTGGTCGGTCGACTTCGGCGATCTTTCGCAGTTGGCCTTTCGTCTCCATGAGGTAGACCGACTTCGATCCTCCGATTCCCCACACCAGATCCGTTTTGTCTCCACAACGCAGCAATCCCCAAAATTGAAAGCCCTGATCCGCGGCCGTTCCGTCCGTGCGCTGAAAAACAATCGGAACGAGATCAAAGTCGGCACGGGACTTTTGATTGGGGTTTGGCTTCACGGCCGGCAATGACGTCGGTGTTGGCGGAGCCAGCAGCTTTTGAATGTAAGCACGCTCGGCGACGACCACTGACTTTGCCTCGGGTTGCTCGAAGCGATTGAGCTCATCCAGAAACCACGCATAGTCGCTGGTCTTCTTCGTCCGATCCGGCAAGCCATAACTGACCAAGCTGCCGATGTGTGGTGCGAGCGTCTTGCTGAGAAGCAGGTGCACAACATCGAGCCGCTTCTGCAAATTCTCTCGCAGAGGTTCTCCGTACTGATCATGCTCGAACAGCCATCGCGACAGAACCATTCCCACCAGGTACGAGTTCAACGTGCCGGCGGTGTGTTTGGCCTTGATCACGCGCAGATACATGTCTCGCGCCCGCCGCCGGTACGCATACACGGCCTTCTTGGTTTCTTCATCCCCGTCGTTTGTCAGATAAACGGTCTCATGGAACGCCTCTGAGATCGAGTTGGAAATGGCCGTGTCGTATTTCTCACTTTGCCGCAGGAACTGCTCCAGATGGGCCAGAGCTTGGTCGTAGTAGGGCAACGCTTCCAGGACTGGCTTCTTCTCTTGCCAGCAGCACCGGCCGTAAGCGGACATCGCCAGGTGATGCAGTTCTGGTTGCCGCGATTCCAAGAGCAAGCTGGCCTCGGCCACCTGTGCGGCCTCTTCATAATTGCCGATCAAAAAATGAGTCCTGGCTGATTGAGCCAGCGACCGATAATCCGCGGCGAGGTCTTGCTCGGCCAACTTGCCGCCCATCGCGGTGGTGATCAATTCTCGTGTGGCCGTCCGAAAAAACTCCGCGCCGGCTTCCGGGGACGCCGCTTTGCCTTCGCGAATCCCCAAGCTCCGCTCACCCTGCCGAGCCGTCAGCTTCACGAATCGCGACACCTTTTCATTCGTGGCCTCAAACCGGAATTCGCCTTCCAGGAACAGCGGAAGATTGCGCTCGATCCCCGTTCGCGTCAGAGACAGTTCCTTGGCAATGGCTCGCGCTTCGGCAATCTCGACGACAAAGACGCCGGGGATGTGAGACAGCATCGTCTCCAGCATTCGAGCATACGCGTTTTGCAAATGCTCATGAGTTCCCGCCAAGTCACGGCTCACCAACGGCGGAACCGCACAGATCAATTTCCTCGGCTGCGAGTTCTTCTCCAGCGCACGAGCGATTTCCTTTTCGATGTCCGTTGCATCGTTTTCCGGTTGAGCGGAAATCGGCCGCTTCGTCACATGCAATCGGAGACCCTTCAAAGTCTCGCTGATCACAACTCGGCGATGTGGTTGTGGGGTTGAGTGTTGAGTCATCAACACCAAAACATCAGCACCAATCAATCGGCCCAACTCCACACGTTTGGTGGCCGAAACGGCCTCGGACAACGCGGCGAATTCCTGTTCTTTGAGAATCCGGTCGAGGAATTCGCGGTCGACTAAGGCATAGCCGTCATTTCGAGACAGCCGATCTTCCAGCAACGGCAGAAACGTCTGCGGTCCATCGCCAGTGACAGGCAGAACCGCGATCACCGGCCGCTTGGCCTTTTGCACGGATGGCTGATTCTCACCATAAGCCTCGGAGCCAACGGCATCGCCAAGCAGACACATCCAACACAAAGTCACAAGCGGCCTGATTGCCAGCAGAGTTCTCGACCAATCGGTCCGAAGTCTCACGACTTCGGCTACGGATGCGGTTGCATTTCTCATGGTCTGTTCCGTTCCGTAGCCACGCTCGCCAAGAGCGTGTTGAATTTGTTCGATTAACCGCAAGCGGGAGGCGTGCGCGCGAACGAAAGTCGTTATTCCACGTCCCGTGCATACCTCCGGCTTGAGGTTATTCGCGGTGTCACCACGCACAACCCGTTCGACGTTCCCAACCACAGGCGATCGCGCAGCCAGATTCCGTCAAAGATCGAATGGGCGTGGACCGTCTTGAAGCCGTCGGCGGGACCGAATTTGTGAAACGCGCCAGTCTTCAAATTGATGCGGTACAAGCCCGAACTCAGGAAGTGATCCCATTGTTCGCCGCCGAACCAGACGTCGTCGCCCCGCTCGGCCACGAAGTTGATGAAATAGCCGGCCTTTGTTCCCGGCACGAAATACCAAGCGGGCTTGAAGATCTGATTCGAGTCTTCGTCGGCCTCGAAGCGAGTTAGCTCGCGGCCATAACTGTTCGCCCAGATGCCGCTCGTCCCGGCGAACAACCGCCACGCGATTCCCAACGAACCACTCGCCGTGTTGGTTTGCGTCGTCCAGCTCTTCGATTCCCACGACAATTTGTGAAGCGTCTTCAACGTCCGCGCCAGCAACTCTTTGTCGGTGACGATCAGATGCGTCGGCGCAATGTTTGGAGCGTTGTGTTCATTGAAGAGATGCACCGTCCCCCGGTTATCGATGCGGATCAAACCACCCGCCGCCGCCGAGCCGACTCCGACGAAGACATCATCCCCGCGAATGGCAATCGACTCGATATGCAGATCGGGCAGACCTTCGTTCTTCCCGAACGACGTCCACTTCTTGGTGTCGAGGTCACATCGCCAGAGTCCGCGATCGAACGTCCCGACCCACAGTTCTCGATCGCGAAGTTTGATGCAGGTGACTTCGAGATCGGCATTGAACGACTCCCAAGTTTCCGAGTCGGGATCGAGCGCCGCGACGCCGACTCCGCCGTAGAACCGCCGGCCCGTACCATCGGCGTTGGGAGGTCGGGCAAAAACGACTCCGCCCAAGAACAGTCGTCGGCCATCGGTTGCCAGCGAGATCGTCCGCAGCGGCCGGTTGTCTTCTCGCGTGATGTATTTCACATCGACGTCGCGGTCCTCACGCAGCGGCACTCCGCCCAGAGCGAGGACTCGCTGAGCCAAGTCGGAGTTCGCTGAAATGCCAGGGCACTCCTCGACGGCCAGCAGATACGCCGCGACCGCCGCTTTCGGATCACCGAGCGCTTCGTGGCAGGCTCCGATTTCGTAACCGTGATAACCCACCGCAAGCCAAGCGGGAGAAGCGGGTGGCTTGAACGACTGCAACAACCGCAGTGCTCGTTCCGGTTGCTTCGCCAGTCGATAATTCTTCGCCGCCTTCACCAGTTGCATATCGCGCGTGAGGCGATCCCTCGGCGAAGTCGCATCTGACATCGCTGCAGCGGCTGTCTCATACTTCCGAGCCGCTTCGAGGAAGTCTCGGCTCACTTCGTCGAACGCCGCCAGCCCTTGCCGGCCAAAGTCGGCGAGTTGTTCGTCCGAGCCATCCGCCCAGCGACGCAGAGACTCAATGGCCTTGGCTTTCCATTGCGGCTGTTTCGGCGATTGGGCTGCCAACCGCAGAGCCAGCGTTTTTACTTCTCCCGCCAATTGATGCCGATGCTTGGCGTCGGCTTGCTCCGTGATCGGGATCACCTTCGCCAACAGGGCCGCGTTCTGTTCGGGAGTCCGTTGCAACGGCGCGAAGAGTTCCAGAATTCGTGGCCAGCGAAAATCTCGAAACGCTTCGGGAGTCTTCTCAAACGCCAGCCACAACCGCTCGGCCGCCGCGTTCCGGGCCGCTGTCAGCGTCTGCGGATTCGGCGCGGAACCTTTCGGCAACGGATTGAAACCACCGTCTTGGTCATCGAATGCCAACTCGCTTAAAAACGCCAGCGCGAGTGCCGCCTGTTCGCTGTCCGGTTGCCGTGATGCCGCCTTGCGGAGCAATTCGTCGGCTCGGTCAGGTTGAAACACATTGGGTTGATGAATCGAAAAGCAGAAGCCGAGCGCATACGCGGCCTCAACATCGTCGGGATGAATGAACAGCGCCGTCTCCAGCCGGTCAATCGACTTTCGCAACAGTGCCTGGCCGAGCGGTGTATCCGCCTTGACCAATCGTGGAACATTTCGCATCGACGATTCGCCGGGCATCGCGAACGCTCGATAACCGTGGTCGATCGGACAAATCCGCCGGAACCGATGCAGGTCGCGCAACGCAAGACTCTTCAGCGAGTCAGCTTCATGCCCCGGGATGAGCCGGAACGCGCTAGCGTCCGGTTCGGACGTCGATTCGCCCTTTGAACCGGACGCTAGCGCGTTCCGGCTGATTGACGATTTCGCGTTTGGACCGAGACCGAAATTCGTCACAAACTGATCGACTCGCGCGGCCAGTTGAGTTTCCAAGTCCGACAGTGCGCACTCGAACTCGAACGAGTCACGCACCTTGGCGGTCGCCGCATGACGCAATTCGCCACGCACGATGATTGTGAACTTGCCGTCAACCTGCCGCTCGTCGATCTCCCCCTTGATGAGAAACGCCGCTTGCCGATCGGGCAACGTGCGCGGCAGCCGCTCCTTGTCGGCGAAGCCCGATTGAATCAAGTCCAGCTCGCGCAGGAGTTGTTCGAGGTTCGATCGTTGGAGCACCTGAAACGTAGCCCTGTCGCTCCGCGACAGGACAGCCGAATCGCGAGCGACATTCGATGACTCATTCTCGCTCTCAGATCGTGGAGACGTTCGGCCTCCCTGTCGCGGAGCGCCAGGGCTATTGAGCCGCAACAACCTAACAGTCACGAGATCGCGAATCCCCAGCTCCAGCGGGCGCAGCCGATCGAACCGACCGACGCTCTCGAACGGCGCGACGGCGACCGTGACAGTCGGCACTTGCGGCTGATGAATGACCGTCGAAACGTATCGTGTGAATTGCTCCGCGATCTCTTCGAGCGACGATGCTTCGACATCGCTGGCGACTGTGATCCCGCGAATCGCCGCCGTCTTGGCTTCGACAACTCGCAACAACGCCGACGGCTTGTCGATCTTCTTGTCGTCCGACGGACGCAGCTCCAGCATCACCAACAGATCGGCCGTCACCAGCTTGCCGAGTTGCAGCGACTCGTCGGCCGACCGGGTTCGGCTCAACGCCAATTCCTGCATCGCCAGATCAATCTGCCGCCGCTCGACAACCGCCAGCGAGTCGTCGGCCAAGACATTCGCTTCGACCAGCACGATCAAGTTCTCAGCCAGTTGCTGATACGGATTGGCTGTCGCAGTCGTCAACGCGATTGACGTTCGCTCAGCGGCGACGGCCGAGCGGAACAATCCCAGCAGAACGCCACACGCAACGATCAGTTGAAGGAAATATCGCGTCATGATCGTATCCCTTGGGGAGCCTCGGTCGCCTTTCGCTCCGCGAATGGGCGTTCTTTCGCGGAGCGAAAGACGACATTTATTTCACGGGTTCAGTCGTTTCAGCAAATTGTTGGTGAAGTCACGGAGACCGGAGACGAGAGTGCGGTCGTTCGCGATGGCCTTCAGAGACTCCTTGGCGAAGTTCAGTTGTTCCGGTTGTTGCAGTCGGGCGAGCTGATGCACGCCGTGATATTTGTCGCCGGGATTCTTGGACGTCAGGGCCTCTAAGATGACCGGTTGGCCGGTGAGGTCTTTGAGCTGGATCAGGCTGACGGCGGCGGCCACGCGGACATGAGTGGCTTCGTCTTTCAGCAGGTTCTTGAGCAACGTGAGATTCTGAGGTCGATCGGCGTCGTTGGCGGCGGCGAGTTGCTTGACGGCTTCGAGTCGCGTTGTGGCATCGGCGTTTGCGGCCAGCGCGCGATAAAACGGTTGCGACCGTTCTGGCCCGATCTGGGCGATCGCTTCCATGATGTGTTCGGGTCTCAGCAGCTCTTCCTGGCGGCGAGGATCAACCGGCGAGGCCAATGTGGCGGACTTCAATTCGGTCCATTCGGCGGTTAAGGCTTCAAGGTTGGCGAGCCGTTGATATTGGCTCGTCACGACGGCGGCCTGCTGCCCGAATCGTTGACCGGAGAGGTGGCGTTGCTGATCGGATTTGGCTTCGGCGTATAACTGAGCCAACACCGGCAGGGCCTCCGGCGATTTCAGTCGGCCGAGTGCCCACACGATCGACGCGCGAGACAAGCCGCTTTCCAGGTCCACGGCTTTCAACAGCGGTTGCAACGACGACGGATCGGCGATCGCTCCGCAAGCTCGTGCCGCGTTCGACCGAATCACGCGATCGTCGCTTTGCAGAGCGGCGTGCAAACGTGGCAACAGTTGACGCCCGCCCGCTTGAAGCAAGTCGCGAGCTAAGTCGCGTCGCACGATGTGCGACTCGTCGGTGTCGCGGGCCTTGAGTAGTACTTCAACTGAAGCCGGATCACGACGCAGCGATTCGCCGAACTGCGGGAAGTAATCCTTTTCGTCGCTGGAGTGCCGCATCGGAAATTGCAGCCAGAGGCGAAAGACCGCCGGCGTCGCGTGTGGGGCGAGGGCTTTGAGGAACTCCTCGTGACTGGCCGTCACACCGATCGACGACTTGGCTCCGAACGGATAATTGCCCAAGCCGATTCCTTCGTACGAGCGAAACGCTTCGAGCAAGAATTTCTCGTCGGGAAGCTGTCCGCGCCGCGCGAGTTCCACCGTGGCGACAACGCGGATGTACTTGTCCGAGTCTTCGAGGCGAGCTTTGAGCAGCGGCACGACCTTCGCGTCGTCTTTGAACTTCGTCACGAAGTACAGCGAGGTGGCTCGCAGCCGTTTGTTGCGGCTCGTCAATTGGCTGGCGATCAGCGGCAGATATTCGTCGGCGAGCGGCGGCTTGATCCGCAGCACCGAGGCGATCGCGTTCGCTCGGTAAAGAGGATTCTCGTCGCGCAGCGCCTGAGCCAGTTCGTCGGGTGAGCTGACTTTCACGGGACGCTGTTCGGCGTCGGCGAGCTGCCCCGCTTCGCCCGTCTGAACCAGTTTTGCTCCGAGTTCCGCGAACCTCGGCTCGGCGACGGAAGCCGCCTCGAACAGAACGACACCGCGCGTGCCGCACAACAAGGTTCGGCCGTTCGACATCGTTGATTTCGTGGCGAAGCCGCCGAGATACGGCATCCAGTTCGGCATCGGAGCTTTCCACGCAGCCCCTTCGGCTTCGTTCTGTTGCAGCAGCTTCGGCTCGCCAACTGGGGCAACGGCGTTTGTTTGCGGGTCGAACGTCGTCGGACCGAATTGGCGATATCGCAACTCGCCGACGGCATTGGATCGCAGATATTCGACCCCGAAATTCAGACGCAGTTTGTCGCCGACCACTTGCAGCGATTCGAGCTTGTCGGTCGGCAGGCCGTCTTCGTGGCTGATGCTGGTGAAGGCGGAGGTGGTTGGATCGAAAATCGCCAAGCCTCCTCCCGAATCGCCCCACGCCGTCGAGAAGTACGTTTTGCCGAGCAACTCAACCGCTCCTGTCACGCGGTTGGAGCAAAGCCCATTCGCGCGGGTGAATCGGTCGCGAACGTGAGCCTCACGGTCGAGCCAGGCGAGGCCGAGTGACGTACACAGCCATGTCCCCTGTGGCGACGAGACCGCCTCACGCACCTGGTCGCCGAGAATCGAATTGGACGACAACGTCGATGAGACTCGCACCGGAGGACCGTTCGGTTTCACGAAGTACAAACCGCCGTCGCGGTCTTTCGTTTCGTGTTGCGCTGAGGCACTCGTGTGGCCACGCTCCTCGGTCGGGTACTCAAAGCGAACCCGATCTTGCCGCGCTCCGAGCACGCGCGTCCCGTCGGGAAGGGTCAGCATTTGCCATGACGAGCCATCGTCTCGGCGAAACGAGTCCCCTTGGCCGAACAGATCGGAAAACTCCGCCGAACGGTCCAGTTCGGCGAGTACACCCAGCAACGATTCGTCGGCGACCCGGTCTTTCCTTCGGCCGCGAATCCGCTCGCCGAGCTGTTCGACCACCGAGCGAATCAGCTTCATCGAGCCGGCCGCTTCGTCCAGTGCATAGTTTGGCCAAGTCGTGCCGAACACCAACTGCTCGCGATATCGTCCGAAGAACGACAACGGGCTGTTGATGAGCTGTTCCTCTTTCTTCGCGGTCATCGGGACGACAGTCAGCGCCAACGTCTGTCGGTCAATCAAGCAGAGACGGTGTCGCAACGTGTCATCGACCCAGACATCGCCGAAGACTTTGCCGTCGATCAGTCCGACCAGATGAACCGGCTCGCGCTGGCTGGGAGGATCGGGAACGGACCACTCGTCGGTTTCGCGGTCGTAACGCCGCAGCCCGGAATGCGAACTGTCCACCCAGACGTAACGGCCATCGAGCACAATCCGCTCGCAGTCGGCCCAACTCGTGACTTTCAATTCATCAACTGTGAACGCTCGCAGTTCGAGCGTCTTCAGATTGAGCCGTTGAATCGTCCGCTGCTGCCCGATCCACAACTCGTCCCCATCCACGGCCAGCGTGTTGATGCGGTTGTCGAGCGCCTCATGTGGGAATCCCGCATCCGACCCAAACGGCTTGTGCCTGTCCTTGGACGGCATCCAATCGTGCATCCACTGATGAGCCACCGACCAATCTTTTCTCGCGATACGGAAGAGACCCTTCGGTGTTCCGACCCACAGAAAGTGCTCCTGAGTGAGCGGCACGGTTGTGGCCATCGCCAGCGCGGCCTCGCCCAGAGCGATGCGGGTGATCGGCTTGCCGGCGAGGTCGTACACGGCCACGCCCCAGGGATGCCCGGCGTACACATGACGGTCGTCGTGCGTCAGCGAGAGAACATTCTCGTTCGATACGATCAGTCGCACGCCCGCCGGCAGATTCGCCCAACCCAACGCGGGCGGCGGTTCGGCTTTGCTTTCATCGAGCTTCCGCCGCAACTGGGTCCGAGCCGCGGACCACGGTGACTTTTCGAGAGCTGCCGCGAGCGCGGATAACTTTGGCTCCGTATCCGCGAGTTGAATCGCCAATGCCAGTGCCGCGTTCGCCGACTCGGGCAAGCCATTCCTGTCGCGGTATTCATGCTCCGCCCAATTCACCAGATCGAATGGTTTCTCGCCGCGAGCGATCCGCAAGCCGAGCGATTGCAGTTTGTCGAACTCCTTCGCTCGCTCGTACAGCCGCATCAGCCGATACGCGATCTCGAACTGATCCTTGAAAGGAAGCTGATTCCGCGGCGCTCCTTTGCCTCGCCAGAACAGCGATCGCGGATCGACTTCCAGCAGCAACTCCAATCGCTCGCGCATTTGCGCCCCGTCCGCGACGCCATCCAGCTCGAACAACTCCAATTGCGATTGAGCGTCCTTCGGATTCGCTGCGATCAATGCCTTCAGGAACATTCGCAACGGCTCCGGCCCGGCCGAACGGAACCGTTCCTTCCATGCCGCGAGGTCGTACTTCTGCGGCGCTTTCGCGAACGATTCCGCCGCTCCCGGCCGATCCCCGATCAACCACTGGAGATTCGCTTTCAAGTTGTGATCTTCAGTCCGGCTCACCTGCTCTTTCGCCCAAGCCGTGAACTCATCCGACTTCTTGACCGCTCGGTGCTTGCGTTCCAACTCGTCGAAGGTGCCGATCGACGGGACATATCCGGCGACCAAAAACTGTCTCCGAGCAACATCGAGCGACTTGTCGGTCTCGCTCAGCGCCGAATACAGCCGCTCCAGCCGCGACAACAATCCCGATTGCAAAGACTCGAGTTGCCCGCCGCCATTCCGATAACCCGCGATCGGCAATCCCAATTGGCGCAAATGCCGCGAACCGGCGTTGGGGTCGGCTTCAGGTTCCGCCGGATCCGGAAAATCCCACAAGCTCACGGCTCTCTCACCGTCGCGTCGAAGTGGTTCCTTTTCCAACAGCGATAACGCGGCCTCGAATTCCGTCGTCGCCTCACGCACTTTCTGAGCGGACTCGAAGACCTCACCGCGCCGATAGGCCGTTGACAGCGGATCGAACTTCGCCGCCGCGATGTAGTCCAACTCGATCTGCGTCGCCGCCGCCGGCTCCCCTTGCAGCAGTCGCACTTGAGCCAGCACGCGACGCAAGCGGTTTTCTCCCGTCGCGATTCGCTTCGTCAGTTCTTCGTCAAGAGTCTTTTCCCGACCATGTGTCTTGAGGAATCCAAACGCCAGCCGCAGAAAGCTCGCGCGCGACACGCCGATCCCGCTCCCTCGGTTCGCGAGTTCCACGGGACGCAAGTTCGGCACGCCCCCTTGCCCCGGCTGTTCGTCGTCCTTCAGCTTCCGGGTGAGCGTCCCCTCGCGCCACAACACGTTGTTCGGGTCGCGGTCCATGTCGATCAGTAACGCTGTCTCGATCAACACATCCTGAGCCTGCTCCATCCGCTCGCGCCGTTGCAGGAAGAACGCATAGTCGAGAGCAAACTGCAACCCGCTCCCGTTGAATCCAGCCGGCCGCACCAACCGCCGCGCAAACGCCGTCGGCTCGCGGTTCTGGTCATACCCCGTCGTTAGCCGCACGACAAACGGCTGAGTCATCTCTCGATGCAGCTCCCAAACGCGCGCGAATTCTTTCGCCGCCTCGTCCCAAGCCTCCAGCGCGATCAGCCGCCGCAACAACCAATTATCCCGATGACTCCCCGGCCCCACTGTGAACGGCGTTGATGCTCCCCACCCGCGCGTTTCCGCATTCGGCGGCTCGACAAAATACTCGGTGCGAGGAATTAAACCCTGCTTCCACCCGTCACCATCCTTCAAACCAATCTTGGTCGCGACCTCCCGAAACGCCTTGAGCGCCTCGTCCTTCCTTCGCAAAGCCAACAACAACTCCCCTTCGATCAACCGTCGCCGCGCCTCGGGAATGGCTGCGCGATGTTCCTCCAAAATCTTCAGAAACACACCCGCCTGCGTCCGAGCCAACTGCACCGCGGCAAACTCCCCGCCAGGCTCGGACAAGTATTTCAAGAACGCCGCTTGAGGTTGCTCATCCTGTTCAAGCTGCCGCGCCTCGTCGAAAACCGAACGACGACTCACCGGCTGCCCTCGCACTGTGCTGCCATCACTCGCGAGACATAGCCAGCACACTGTGCTCAGAAGGAGACTTCGACCGATCGTGGCAGAGTTCAATGTGGTCATCGACTTCGACTCTCCGACGATTCTACTTCGCGCGGCTGAAGATGACTTGTAACCCAAAGCGTCAGCGAGGGACGCAACACACTCCCTCGCTGTCGCTTCGGGTTACAAGTGTTACAGCGACAAACGTCTCAAGTTCGGCCGCGCGGAGTCTAAGAAAATTCAAAACGACTGGTCGAGTGCCGTAAGGCGCTAGCCGCAGGTCGATGAAAATAACCCGCGGCTACCGCCTTGAGGCTCACTGGACGCAGAAATCAACACGCATGGTGGCGATTACTATTTCTTTCCCTTGCCCGGTTTCTTCTCTCCCTCGGGATTTAGCAACTTGGGCAGCATTCGTTCGGCGATCTTCGCGGCGGCCTCTTGCAGCGCGGTCTTACCGGCGATCTGTTCGGTGAGATCGAGAGCCACGGTCGTCTGTCGATCGACGGCGAGCACTCGGCCGGTGCGGCGGTCGATGGCCTTCACTTCCAGACGAGCTTTCACCGACGCGAGGTTCCCGAAGCGTCCGCCAAATTCCGAAAACCCTTCGCCGACCAACAGGATGTCGGCGTCTGACTTGTCCCCTTCAAAACGATCGACGACCGGGAAGCCGGTCTCCTTGGCGTACCATTCCAACTCGGTCTGAGCGGCCGGGTCGATGGCGATCTGCGTGACATGCCGCTCACGCACGGCGACGACCACCGACGGACGCTTCTTGTCTCCCAGTTTTTTCTTCAGTGCCTCCAGCCGATCCTCTTTTGTCACCGTCTTGGCGATGAGCTGATCGGACTTCGTGCTGATCGTCTCGGCGATTTCGTTCGCGAGTTTCTCAACCATGCGACCGAGGTCATCATCGGACTTTCCCTTCACCGATGCGCCCAACACGCGAGTCGTCTCGGTGCCGATGATCTTCGCGACGAGGTACAGATTCGATTCCACCTGCACGACGCTGCCGGTCACGATGAGCTTCGCTCCCGTCAGTTGTCCGACTTGGATCGCCTGATCGGGATTCACGGCACCCGACAGATTGATCTCATGCTCGGCGAGCACTTTCGACAGCTCTTCGCGATCGACCAGAAACATCTCCGGCTTGGCGACCAGCTCGGCGAACAGCAGGTCCGTGACCTTCACTCCCGCAGCCTTGTTGTCTTTGCCGCCGCGATCTTGAAACGTGACGATCGCCGTTGGCACGGGAGCCAATTGCTTGGCCGCAGCCGGCTTGTCTTTGTCCTCGGACAAAGCCCGGCCAGGCGACCAGAGAGCCACGCACAGCGCACCGGCACACGCCAGAGCCAGCCAATTTCGATGTTCTGTTGAGAAAGAGACCATGCTGATTTCTCCTGAGAAGAGTGGGGTGTAGGTTGGGATTCCATCCCGACCGGGTCGGGACATGCCGGACGGGGCGCACGACGCACTTTGTAATCGTGTATGTAACCCGAAGCGTAAGCGAGGGAGTGCGTTTCAAAACTCGACCGATCCCTGGTCTTTCGGAGCGCACTCCCTCGCTTACGCTTCGGGTTACATCGTCTAATCACCACCTGCGTCGTGCGCCCTGACGGACGTGCTTCATGATGCTGGTTGGGATTCCATCCCGACCGGGTCGGGACGGAGTCCCAACCTACTTGGGCACATCGCTCGAGTTCATTGAAAGTCGTTCCAAAAGTTTTACAAACAGATAGCGTGGCGTCGGGCCGTCGTCCCAAGCGGACACGATTCCGAAACCGCACCAAACGAATCGCGGACGAGTCGGTGAAAAGTCCTGCCGGTCGGAACCGGTATCGATCTCATATTCCCATTCGGCCCACGGCCACGCCTTCGCGTTGTCACTGATCTTCGCAATGACCTCATCGTCCATAGCCTCCACGCGTAAGCCTTGGCGATGCGAAGGACCGGTCGGCCACCATGCCGCGTCCAGTCGCTTGTCGAGATCGCGAATCACATCGGATCGCCGCAACTGCACCGACGCAGCCCACGGCTTGTCGGGTGAAAGACGGAACTCACCGTCAGCCGAGGCCATGCACAACACCGACACGCCGCGAGCCGCCAAGCTCCGCAAGTCGTCGATCAAGCCGTCATGTTTCTTGAGCGAGACTCCTTCGCCGACAATCACGATTCCCTCGTTGACATCGTCCACGGCCCCGCGCGTGCGAAGTCGCTCATGCGGCACGTCGCTCTCTTTGAGCAACTTCACCGTCTCACCCGGCGGATCGAAGACGCTCAGCTTGAGGCTCTGTAACCATTCACGCCGATCGACAAACGGATCGCGTGAGAAAACCCAAACCGATTGCTCGTGTCGCACGTCACCGACCGACACGCTCAATTGAGCCGCCAGCGCCGTCCCCTCTTTCACCTTGGGCCATCGCAACGGAAGAGTCACTTCGCCCGGCTTGTCGGCCTCACCACGCGCTTGAAGCTCGCCACTGGCCAACGTCCGCTGATTGACCGTCAGCCGCCAAGCCACGCGATCGCGAAACGGTTGCTCGGCCGAAACCCGATACGTCCAGCGCGTCTCGCTTTCCCCAAACACGCTCGACCAATGTTCGACTCGCGCGATCGTCAGCGAGTCATCCGCGCGAGCCGGTGACAAACATGAGGACACGACAAGGATGAGGATCGCCTTCCAACAACGAACCAATCGAAAATCAAAAATCAAAAATCGAAAATCCGCTTCACCCATGATGCGCCTCCCAGCGAGCGACGGATTGAATGAGTTGAAACTCGCCATCCGATCGGCGAGCCGACCACAACCGCGCGGGACGCTGCGCTGCGCCGAAGATTTGCTGGTCTGACACGCGGACAACCACCGGAGCCGTCAACGCCACGTCGCTCTCGACCAGCGTCGAGCCATCCGGCAGCGCGTAAGCCCACATCGTGACCGCGCTGTGGTCCGGCAACTCAACCGGCATCCGAACCCATTCTTCCGATCGAGCCAGCACCGATGCTTCCCAAACGACCGTCCATTTCGCTTCGCCGGGCCGCCGCCGCACGACCGTCAGCCGCACGGCGACACCGGCGATCTCCTCATTGGATGGGGCTGAGGGACTCAGCGAAGACTCATCCGTTTCCAGATGCACGCGCCCGTTGATTTCACTCAGCCAGCGCCAACGACCCTCGAACATCCGATCGAGTTCGCTGAACAACGACTGCCGCGCGGCCAAGTCACCCGCCGGCAGCGACGCGAGGGAAACGTCCATCGAATGCGCCGAGTCATCTCGCCGACCGGACCAAACCACCGTGACCGCCGCCAGCAACGACGCGGCAACAACCACGAGCGAGATCCAACTGGCCACGGTCGAACGGACGCCGACGCTCGTGCGATCTGACATCGAAGTCCGTGCGACGTTCGGCAGTCGCTGAGTCACCCGAACGTGCATGGAATCTAGCTCGGCCGGACTCGGTTCTTGCCGCGAAGCCCAATCCTGGAGGAGGTGGTTGAGGTCAGTCATGGTGTCACCGATTTGTTCTTTGCTGCTCGTTGATCTGGTGGCGAACTGCGGGAAAACCGAGGGAATGGTCTGTGATACTCGCGACTAGCTCTCCATCGCTTTCACCATCCGGGCGATGCCCATTGGTCTCTACACAAACCTGCGAACCCCCTGCAAACGTCTCCGTCTTACCTCTGCGCTCTTCGCTTCTCTGCGGTGAAAGAGACATTTCCATCACTTTTACCGCAGAGAAGCGAAGAGTGCAGAGAGGCCGCAATTGCCGACTTTTTCGAGTTGCGTAGATACCAATGGGACAAGCCGGATGGGGCCAATTCAAAACAGCACTACTTCAAGACCCCAAACTAAGGAGCGAGATACTCCGCCAGTCGTTCTTCCAACAGCCGACGCGCCTCGTGAATTCGCCAATACATCGTCGCGACCGAGCAGCCTTCGAGTTCGGCCGCGTCGGTCGGGCTGAGCTGCTGTAATCCCGTCAGCACGATGGCCGCTCGGAGTTTGGACGAGAGACTCGCCAGCGCCGTGGCGATCTGCTGATCCAATTCCCGCTGTAAGACCGCCTCGTCGGGCTGATCGGCAACCGAACTCGCAATCTCGAGCGACTCGGTCACGACGACCGCCGATCGTTCGCGACGCGAGACTTCGTCCTGCACGACGTTCCAAGCGATGCGCGTCAGCCATGTCGAGAATCTCGCTTCCGCCCGAAAGCCATTCAGCCCCCGCCACGCGCGGAGGAATGTTTCTTGAGTCAGGTCATCCGCGACAGACTGATCGAGCACCATCGGAAAGATGACCGACCGCACTCGCCGCAGATGCCGTCGCACCAATTCACTCGCCGCCTGTGGACATCCCGTGTTCTGGCACCGCTCGACCAGTTGCTCATCCGTTGGATCGCCGGCCGGCGTGTCAGGCCGGGCATCAATCGTTGCAAAGCTCACGGACATGGAGCGGACCAAGTCGGGATGTCGAACAGGGCAAACCACTGGCTGAGACTACT
Source organism: Planctomycetaceae bacterium (assembly GCA_046156195.1). Taxonomy (GTDB): domain Bacteria; phylum Planctomycetota; class Planctomycetia; order Planctomycetales; family Planctomycetaceae; genus SXKJ01. The sequence goes on from JBJXEX010000160.1 coordinate 48,537, forward strand.
TAGACTGGCACGCTTCGGAAATCTTGGAGGAATTCTGGTTCATCCGACTAAAGTGTGCGCGGGGCATTCCACGGTGGATTTTGGGAGGCATGGCTCCGATGTCCAATGTGCAGAAAACAACGGCCCTGGCCGAGAATCCTCGGCCAGGGGCTGACACACCATTGGCGCATCGGAGACCGGAATATTCTTTGGCAGGTTGCTTCCCAGCAGAGCCTGCCTCCGTTTCTTCCGGCATCGACATTCCAATTGAACACCGTCTGGGATTTCAACCATTGGACATCGGAGTCATGCCTTAAAAATCCATTGCGGAATTGCCTCGCGCACGCGTTTGTCGGATGAGCCTGATTTACTGCTGGAGTTGATGGGATTTCCCGAAGACCTACCGGACTTGTCTCGGTTGCGGCCACCGGATGGCAACTCACGTCCTGAAGGTGTCGCGGCATTGCATCAACCGCGAAGACTTCGCGATGAATTGCCAGCAACATGCAGTGGTGAAAGTGATCGCCGAAGTCGCGGCCCGCGCCGCCGAACTGGGTCCGCTCCCGCCCCAAGCCGCCGAAACCGCCCCGCGCCAAATCGTGGCCGACACGTTGACCTACCTGACGAACCAACTATCCCGCCGATCGCCAATCTGGCCTGCCGATCACGTCCAGCCCCGTCGAGTCCACGGTCAAACAAATCAACCAGCGCTTCAAAGGCAGCGAAAACTTCTGGTGCGAATCCGGCGGCGAAGCCCTGCTGCAACTGCGCGCCGACCAACTCTGCAACACCGACCCGCTCGACCTCTTCTGGATCCACCAAGCCCGCCAAGCCATCGGCACCCGAACCTACCGCCGCCAACCCCAAGCGGCCGCCTAAACACATTCGCAAAGTGCGTCGTGCGCCCCTGAGTTCGGTCAGTGCTACGGCTCTCACGACTCAACCGACATCGAAACCATCAGGGGCCAAGTCGAATAGGGCGCGTTCAAACGAGAAAAGCACGGCGTCGAAATCGACGTGGGGAACTTCTGCCGCCAAGCTGCTGGCTGGCTTCTTGGCTGACTTATCCATCATTTCGGCAATCGCGTTGGCGACACCCAGCGAGTCAGAAGTCCGTTGTTGCAATGCGAGCAAAGAGTCTCGCAAAGTCTCGCAGAGTCCCATCATTGCCGCAATTTGCCTTCGATGAGACAAGCCGCGTGTCAAGATCGTGGTGTAGCCGAGATAGAACTTGAAGGGGTCGGAGGTTCCGGGGTGAGTGAGGTGGAGCGTAAAGGGAGTGACTCGATCGTCATCGGCGTCTTCGTAAATATCCCATAAGTCGTCGCCGAGTTGATTGAAGAGGGAGCGCAAGAAACTCCGAGTCGCGATTTGCTCATCGACTTCGATGCCACAGACCTCCATCGTCGCGAGGCGGACGAGAGCCGATTTGAGTGCCGTGTCGATCATAACTTCCCGGTAGAGTTTGTTCGCATCCCGCCGATTCGTGGTTGAGAGCCTGCGCAACGAGTCGCGGCGGTGTGATTCGAGCAAGTTGCCAAGCCAACGACGCGCCGTCGATTGACGTTTGAGCGGCACAAGCGTGAGGACTTCGCTGAGCCTCGCGTGTACTTCACGTATGGCGGTGTGTTCCAAGTTTCTCGCATCCTCGTCGAAACCGAAAGAGGCACTGGCAAACAGAGTTTTTAGAACAATGGGAAGTTGTTCACGCATAGTGGGCGTGGTCGCCGCGCTGTCCAAGACATTGTCCACGAGGGGATACGTCACACCCCAAGAGTAAGCTAGGCGAAGTGTGTTAAAGATAAAGTCAATTCGATCCGGTTCATGGTGTTCACGAACAGAAGTGCGCCCTGCAATGGTTCCAAATGCGACTTTACAGAGCTTGATGAGGCCATGATCGCGCACGGACTGTTCCGGCATTGAGGTGAGCAAATCGGCGACGCGGGGTACGAAGTAGTTCTCGATTCTGAGCAGCAATTCGTTCCAATTCGATTCCGATAAATCCTTGGCATCGGGGAAAAGAATAAAGATGGCGGTCGCCAACAGTCGGCGCACGATTTTGTTGCGTAGAAACGTTGCGACACCAGCAGTCGGAGCACGCCCGACGGTGCGACGCAAAATGGTTCGCAGACTGGCGGCCAAGATTCGCGTCTTCATGCGGAAGGAAAACCGGTGGTATGCCATCGCGAGCCTGGTCCGCCACGATGGTCGCTGCCCCGGGCATGTACTGAGCACGAGTATTCCATAAAGCTGTCGCAGTTCGGCGAGAGGGTCGATGTCGACTCGGATTCTCAGCCTGCCAATCGACGGTGTGGCAACCAGGTTTGACCAGCGACCCAGCCGCCTCAGCAACTGCGCAATAAAGATTGGCACCCGGGTTTCGTAGTTCGCGGCACCCTCGAAGTCCTCACCTTCCTGAACGCTCAAGTAAGCCAACACATGCATTCGGATTCTGCACTGCAGGAATAGCTCTAGCAGTGCGGCTTCTAAGGTGGTTCCTGGCTTCACCTGTTGACGAAACTCGGCAAACCGTCTGCGTGAAAACCAACGTCCTAACCGATCCAGATGCTTACCGGAGGTTGGTTCGACGTTCGATTCAACGCTAGCAATCTCCTCCTCGACACGCTCGATCCAACGGTTGACGACCTGCGATAACTCTTCGTAGCAGGCGTCGCCAATTCCGCTCGCGCCGAATAATTCCTTCGCGAAGTCTTCGATCAAATCGTGCTGAGCCATTCACCGCGTCCTCGGCTGACGGCCAAATCGCGACGCGTGCAGACACGACGCTCGAAGTGTCGCCAACGCCCATTCTGCACAAGTAATCTGACAGGATTGCGTTGGCTAAGCATGGGGAGAATCGTGGTTTGGTACGCTCTGCTTGTCGCCGGCTAATTGACCTAGCGGTCCTTTGTCACCCTCATCGGGCAGACATGGACATGCCAGTACTCCGGCCGCTGCTAGCGATCGAAATTGAGAAAGATGAGCATTGGCTGAGTCGATCAAATCGTTGCGATGAACTGCGTAGGTGTGGCGGCAGCGTGCAAATTGCAAACGAATGAGTGGCAATGCCTGACTCAAGGTCAACTCGCCGAACGCCCGTAGAGCGAATGCCGAGCAGCTTGGCTCCCGTGTCAACGCACCGTGTGCGCAGACGAACCCTTTATGGGGCGAGATCCAACGCCGATACCCGGCCACTCCTACATAGGCAAGTAAGGCCAGCGTTCGATCGGCGGGCCATAACAGGGTCGAAAGCAAATTCATCCTGATCCTCGCTTCGTGTGATCAATTTGGGCGGTGGTTCTGAGCGTCTACTTGCGCGAATAGTCGTACCATTTGGAATCTCCGCTGGGCCGGATTCTAAGCGTATCCGCAGTGACCCGAAACTCGGCTCGCTTTTCCGTTTCACCGAGCAAAGCGTTGTCTCGCACATAGCTCAGCACGGGAATCCCACCGCTCGCGGACGGAATAATGCTGTAGGTTCCGGTTGTCACCACGGAGCCATACTCGCGCCGCCATGTTCCATCCTCCCGAAACTCAAAACGATCGTTGCTCCCGTATTTCCAAGTTGCAACCAACGGCGGCCGTGAGCGACTCAGTTGGTATTTCTTCCCTTCTCCTTCGAGAACGAGGTCCGTGGCGTTGACGCTGAACGTGAAGTTTTTGGTGCTTTCCGCGGTTTTGAAAGTGAGTTGCGTGCGACCGGCTTCCTCGAACCGACCACTCGTTACCTTGCCTATTTTCGTTTGCCGCATCGCGCCATCCAGGAAAAACTCCAGCACCAACCCGTCAGAACCCTGCCATTTACCGATGAGCGGATTAGCGGTGATATGTTCGACTTCGGTCCTTTGCTCAGCCACCAGTGCCTTTAGACGAACGTCGTTCAGAGCATTTGGTTGCCAGCGGGGTAAGATTTGGAACGAGCGGCGCAAGTGCTCAAGTGCCGCGTTGGAATCACCCATCATGGACTTCACACAGGCGCATTCGTAATAGACCGAAGCGTCATCGGGCGTCTGTCGCAACAGTTTCGTCAGCAACTCGTCGGCATCGGAATAGCGACCGGCGATGGCGTTGGCCTGGGCGTAAGTGAACTTCAGGTCGCGCGGCCAATTGGCATCCCCAGACTTCACGGAATCACGAGCGGCTTTGCACCACTCCAGAATCTGGGACGGAAGAACCAAATCTTCACCGCTCGTAGTTCGTCTCGCGCGCAATGCCAAACGCGCTGCGGTCAACAAGTATCCACAACGGTCCTGGTCGAGAATATCCGTTCCAACATCAAAATCAGCGGGCACGAAGCTCGCCGCCTTCGCAAAACTCCGGGCGGCCGATGTCGGACGACTGTTCGCTTCGGCAACCCCTAACTTGGCATAGAGAAATGCATCATTGGGGCGCAGTCGCAATTGCTCCTCAGTCGAGCGACTCTCTGACCCATCGAAGCCGACTTGACTCCCCCAGCCATACTTCTTTTCACCACCCAGAATGCGCGCGAGTATTTTGAGTTTTTCTTGGGTGGAGGAAACATTCAACCGCAATTGGTCGATCAGACGAAGCTTTGAGGACTTAACGAGGGCATTGATCCGCTCGTCCTTGTCCACGTCGTTGTAGTACTCGTCAAGCGATCTGAGGAGGCTTGCCCCCCCGCCAGCGACGCCTCCGACAAATGCGCCCACAACATTGCCGATCCCAGGGATGATCGTGCCGACTGCACCGCCGGCTTTTGCGCCGGAAAATGTACTTTCAACGACACCTGTGCCGCTGCTCGCAAAAACGAGAAACCCCTTTTGCTCCGGGCGGGCAATGTTCTCGATCAAGTCGAAATAGACAATGTCCTTCAAGAAGTGCTCGTAGTCCTTGAGTAATACCAAGACATCGCCGTACGCGCGGATAACGTCTTCGTCGAGTCGATACGACTCGGCCATCGTCTTCAGCGCATTCAAGCGATTGCGAGTAACAAAGACCCAGATGCCAAGTTCGTCCGGCGGAGTTGACGGCGGCTTCCATGTATTGAACGTGTGCTCAAGATTGCGCATCAAATATAAATTGACGGAGGACTTGTGGGCTTCGGACGGCGCAGACGAACGCTCTTGAGCGAATGCTCGATCGGCGCAGGGATGAACTATTCCGGCAAGCCCCAAGAGAGCGACCACGAGAGCGAGACAATTTCCGTGATGTTGCATAGTTGCACTCATGACCGGGCATCAGAAAGCACGAATGCCGTTTCATTTCGTGTTGGGGTTTGCGATTTCGCCGAATGGCATCGATCGGGAGGCGAGTCTACACGACTCGGAGAACCAATCAAGAATGCAGAACAGGCTGCGTGACTGCGGTGTTACTTCACCGGCTTCACGAACCGATAGAACGCTCGGCCGTTGCCGGTGAGCGTCAGAAAATAGGCTTCCCCTTTTTCGTCTTTGCCGAAGGTGAGGACGGTAAACGACGGTCCTTTGGTCTCACGGTTGGCGATGACACGGCCTTTGGCAGGGGCGTGCCACAAGGCCTACATCCGCATCGAAAGGTAGTCGGCGTAGAGGTAGGCCCCATTGAGTTCCGGCACCCGTGTTCCTCGATAGATGACGCCGCGACAATCGCTGCGAGCGTTGCGCGGTTTCAATCAACGTCGCCCGTTTCGTCGCTAATTAGCGTTGCCGCGATCTTGTCGATCGGTTGTCGTCATCGTCTCCTGCAATATTCATTGGGACTTGGCCACGCGATCCAAGCTCACCTTCAAGAAGGACAGTCCCCCGTGGACGAGCACCGTCCCGATGTGTTGGTCGTCGATTTGCACGGTTCGAGCCGAGTAGTAGCGGGCGGCGACATTGGCCTCCGGTAACAGCAGCGCGGTGTTTTCATTGTTCCAGGTGAGGCCATCGTCGGCGGAAAAGTTGTATCGCAGTCCCTTGTTCGCTGTGCCCACGCCCCACGTCACCAGCACGCGACCGTCGGTCAGCACCGTCAGATAACGTCCTTCGGCCGTGTCGATATCGGGGACGGCGCGAAAGGTCTCGATCGTCGTCCAACTCCGGCCTTGATCGGTGGATCGCAGCAGCACCGGTCCCATCGCGAGCAACGAGTCTTTCGGAGTTCGGACAATCTGTTGAAACGAGTGCTGCCTGTTGTCGGGACCGGTCAGCGGAAACACTGTCGCCGCGCCAGTCTGAGGATCGAACAGCCGTGGCGGCCCCGCACGCAGCGGCAGCAGCCAACGGCCTTCGCCCCACGGCAGCACGTTGTGACGAACCGCCCCCAAGTGCTTGCCCTCGACCGGGCCGATCAGTCCTTGCTCGCTCCAGGCGCGACCTTGATCCGCGCTGATCGAGTACAGCAACGCCCGCTCGTAGTAGCCGTCTTTGGCCTTTTCGTCGGCGATGTAGTTCCACGTCACGAGCACTCGGCCATCGGCGAGCACATCGCAAGTCCCCGGATAAACCTCGAACGTCTTCACTTCTCGAATTACCTCGGGACGTTTCGCCGAGGTGGCGATCACTTCAGGCTTCTCCCACGTCTCCCCGCCGTCTGGCGAGCGAGACCGCATGAGCACATTGGCTCCCTTGAAGACCACGATCAGCGTCCCCTCCTTCGTGCGACAGATCGAGGGATGAACGTGCCCCGATACAGCGGCCGCGATGGCGATCGGATGATCCTCGGCCTGCAACCGTGAGCGGTCGGCCCTGCTCGCCAACCAAGGGAGGCTGAGGACCAACAGGAATCGAGCGAACTGGTTGAAGACGTTTTCCATAAGTCACTCCGTGTCGTTCCCACGCGAAGAGGTTGAAAACATTCAGAGCCGCGAGTGTGAGGGAGCGGTCATCAGTCCTCGAAGCATCCGCTCCCTCACGGTCGAGGCTCCAAAAAGTTCACAACGCTCGGAGCGTGGGAACGAGATTGTGCCTGCGCTGGAGTCATGGCCGATGAGCCAGATACGATGCCCGCCGACCAGGAGACATGACATGCTGACGATTGATGACCAAGGACTTTCACTCTGCGACCGGCTCAGCCGACGCGAGTGGATTCGTGTCGGGAGTTTGGGGGCGGGAGGCTTGTCGCTCGCGCACCTGTTGGGGGCGAAGAACGGGGCCAAGGCCGCGACTCAGGGACCGGCGGCATCATTTGGCAAGGCAAAATCTGTAATTCTGTTCTGGCTCACTGGAGGCGCTCCTCAGCATGAGTCATGGGATCCAAAACCCGAGGCCCCGGCGGAGATTCGCGGCTCGTTCGGCACGATTGCCTCCAAGACTCCGGGGCTGTTCGTCGGCGAATTGATGCCGCGCACTGCGATGCTGACCGACAAGATCGCCCCGTTGCGAGCGGTCGTCACTGGCGACAACGCGCACTCGTCAAGCGGCTACCAAATGCTGACCGGCGTGCCGCACATCCCGCTGAATGCTGAGAGCGTGACGTCGAAAGCTCCCAACCTCTGGCCGTGCGCGGACTCGATCGTGCGGTCGCTGCGAGCTTCTCGAAACGGTTTGCCGCCGTCAGTCGTGCTGCCCGAACACATTTGGAACGACGGCAACTTCCCCTGGCCGGGACAGGATGCCGGGTTCCTCGGCAACAAAGCGGATCCCTGGCTGATTCATTGCGATCCGAGTTCCTCGCAGTTCCGCGTTCCCGATCTGTCATTCCCCGACGAGATCAGCCCGCTGCGGTTCGACGCGCGGCGGACGCTGCTGGAACAAATCAATCGGCATCTCGATACGACACTGCAAGGGGGACACGTCCAACGCTTCAACGACGACGCTCAGCAAGCAATCGGATTGCTCAGTGCCTCGGCCTCGCGGCGAGCGTTCGATCTGTCGCAAGAGCCGGATTCGGTGCGCGATCGCTACGGCCGATCGCGATACGCTCAGAGCGTGTTGCTCGCGCGGCGACTGGTCGAGTCGGGAGTCTCGATCGTGCGGATCAATTGGACGCGAATCAAAGACCAACCGAATCAAGGAGGCTGGGACACCCACGCGACTCATGCGAAGGCGTTGCAGTCGTTCCTGATGCCGATCATGGATCAATGCTATTCGGCGTTGCTGGAAGATTTGTCCGAGCGCGGGTTGCTCGATGAAACGCTGGTCGTGTGGCTGGGCGAGTTCGGCCACACGCCGAAGATCAACGGCAATGCGGGGCGAGATCACTGGGGCAATTGCTTCTCGATCGCACTGGCGGGCGGAGGCATTCGCGGCGGAGTCGTCCACGGCACGTCCGACAAAGACGCCGGCTTCCCGATCGAGGGCCGAGTCACTCCCGCCGATATGCTGGCGACCATCTATCACTGCCTCGGTTATTCGCCCGACACGGAAATGCACGACACCGTCGGCCGCCCGTTCCCGATCAGCCGAGGGAACGTCATTGAAGCGGTGCTTTGATTTCTTCCATTGGCGAGCGGGGTGGCGTCTGCCCACCGCATTGTGAGCCGAACGCGCTAGCGTCGGGCAATTCGCCGCCAAACGTCATCCGCCGAGGCCCGTGGCTAGCGCCATCGGCTCACAATGTGAGTGCCATTGGGCTGCCCCTGCCCGCTAACCTAGAAACGACTGCGACACGCGAGCCGCGTGTCCTACGACGAACTGCGACATGCCTCCGACACCTACACGCATTGCAATTATCGGCGGCGGCATCTCCGGCCTCTCGGCCGCGCTGCGAGTTCATGAACTCGCGGTCGAACAGCACCGCGACGTGCGAATCACGTTGATCGAAGCGGCGGATCGGCTCGGCGGCGTTCTCCGAACCGAGCACATCGGCGACTATCTCGTCGAACATGCCGCCGACATGTGGATCACGAACAAGCCGGAAGGAGTGCGGCTCTGCGAGAAGCTCGGACTTGTCGAACGGCTGATTCCGACAAACGCCGAATTTCGCAAGTCGCTGGTGCTGCGCGATGGACGACCTCATCCGGTCCCAGAAGGTTTTCAACTGATGGTGCCGGAGCAAGCCTGGCCGATGCTCCGCTCGCCGCTGTTGAGTTGGCACGGCAAGCTGCGGCTGATGGCCGAATGCCTCGTCCCCGCGCGGCGCGACGGAGCGGATGAAAGCCTCGCCGATTTCGTGCGCCGCCGCTGCGGACGTGAAGCGTTTGAGCGGCTCGTGCAACCGTTGGTGGGCGGCATCTACACCGCCGATCCCGAGAAGCTCAGTCTGCTGGCGACGCTGCCTCGCTTCATCGAGATGGAACAACAACACGGCAGCCTGATTCGCGGCGCGATGCGTCAATCGCGCGAGAAGTCGTCGGGAACCAGCGGCGCGCGGTACGGCTTGTTTGTCAGTCTGCCCGATGGCATCGGGGAATTGGTCTCGGCATTGATTCGCCGAGTCACCGAGATCGCGGAGATTCGCTGCGGAGTCAAAGTCCGCGCGGTGCGAGCAAAACTAACCCGAAGCGTCAGCGAGGGGGGAGCCACGAGCGACAGCGCATCTCCGCTTGGCCTCGCTGGCGCTTCGGGTTGGTGTGTCGAGTCTCACTCGGCCGAACACTTCGATGCCATCATCCTCGCCGTGCCGTCGTATGTTTCCGCGAGCTTGCTCAACGAGAACTGTCCGGCACTCGCCACCGAGTTGAATCGCATCGAATACGCTTCGACCGTTGTTGTCGCTAGCGGACACAAGCTGGCGGACATCGCTCATCCGCTGGATGCCTTTGGGCTTGTCGTCCCGCACATTGAGCGACGGCAGGTGCTGGCCGTTTCGTTCACTAGCCGCAAGTTTCCCGGTCGAGCACCCGATGGTCACATCTTGCTCCGCACATTCGTCGGCGGAGCGTTGCAGCCGGAATTCTGCCAGCTCGATGACACGTCGATCGTGGAACTCGTGCGTCGCGAACTCCGCGATCTGCTCGGCGTGAACGGCGAACCCGACTTCGCCGTCCCGATGCGTCACACGCGAGCGATGCCGCAGTATCACGTCGGACATCTGGAACTCGTCGCCCGAATTCGAGCCGCCGCGTCGCAGTGTCCCGGCTTGGCACTCGCGGGAAATTATCTGACCGGTGTGGGCATCCCCGATTCCATCGCGAGCGGCGAAGCGGCGGCCGAGCGGGTGATGAGGTAAGGCGTATCCGGCCGGGGTCAGGCACTTCGGAATTTCGGAATTGACCGAGGCCAAATCCGAAATTCCGAAGTGCCTGACCCCTGAGCGTGTGGTGAGCCTGTCATCGCCGCCGACCAATCCTAGAATCCTGCCCCGCTCGCGGTTGGTCTGCCGCGATCACAAGTCTGTCCGCACTCTTGAGGAGAGTTGATCCATGAAACGATTCTGTTGGAGTTTCCTAATCCTGGCGCTGGCAATTGGCTGCGGTCAGGACAATCCCCCCTCGACCACAAGCACCCCGAGTCCGAGCAATGCGGCTACCGGTGAATCGCTGCCGGAAGGCGCGATGCTGGTGACGCTCAAGCTGCCAGAGATGACCTGAGGCGGCTGTGCCGCTGCCGTGCGCAGCGATCTGGCGAAAGTCGAAGGCGTGTCGAAAATCCTTACCGACATCAAGAAGCGGACCTGTCAGTTCCAATTGGCGAACAAAGATCTGGACTTGAAAGCAAAGCTCGCGGAGCTGGCCGAAGGGAATGACCACTTGAAGGGATTTGAGATCGTCACGCAGTAATCGTCGGTTTTCCGCACAGGGGGTCAGGCACGTCGGAAATTCGGAAGTGGCCTCGGCCCATTCCGCATTTCCGGCGGGCCAGACCCCGCTACCTCCCGC
>JBJXEX010000161.1:0-21522 GCA_046156195.1 Planctomycetaceae bacterium
TCCCTGAGCTTCCATGCTCGCTCCCTCCTCCGTGAGAAAGAGAAAGGATCGAGATCTTGGCCCAGTTTTGCGAACCCAGTTTTGCGAACCCAGTTTTTAGTACCTAGATTCCGTTAGAGTCAGCAAAAAGGAAGCGGCTCGTGTCTTGATTCTTATCACGGATGATGTGCCTCACCTGCCGGATCGCGAAACAAAGAGCATCGACGACTTGGCAAGCGCATTTCAGCAGGCGAAGATCGACCTGCTTTATGTCGTCACGCCCGACAAGAAACGCCCTCCCTATGAACCGCTGCTAACACTCGCACCCAAAGGGGAGTTCGTCTCACTTCCGAAGAGCGGTCAGGCGACACCGCCAGGAAGTGTGTTGGCTGCGTTTAGAAATATCATGCCGAGCATCGGCAAGAGCATCGTTTTGATCGCTCCACGGCGCGGTTAGTCATGCTGCTTTCCAGGCGGGTCATTGGGCGCGGTTATTTCTTCACGGCTACTGCCGCCAGCGGATTGTCGGGCCACGGGTGGCGGGGGTAGCGGCGGCGGAGTTCGCCGCGAATGATGGGGTAGGCGTTGGCCCAGAAGCTTGGTAGGTCGTCGGTCACTTGTTGCGGGCGGTAGTTGGGGGCCAGTAGATGCAATAGCACGGGGACTCGGCCGCGAGCGACTCGTGGGGTCTCGCGCAGGCCGAAGATCTCTTGGATGCGGACGGCCAAGATCGGTGAGCGGCCCGGTTCGTACTCCAATGCGATGCGACTTCCGCTGGGGACGGTCAGATGCGTCGGAGCTTCTCGCTCGACCGATTGCCATTGCGCGGATGTTAGCGCGGATTGAATTGTCTCCAGCCACGGAGCGTTGCGCAGATCGGCGAGTGAGCGGCGACCGAGACATAAGCTCGGCAAAAGCGATTGCAATTCGGCGTCGTCGAATGCCGAGAGGTTCAGTTCTGGCAGCCATTCGCGCAGGGAGCGAACGCGGGCAAGGAATCTCGCGGCGGGGGAATCGTCCTTCGGTCGCACGCCTTCCCAATGCGTTGTCGCGGCCTCGGCCAGCATTCGCGAGACCGAATCGTCATCGGGCAGTTGGGCCGGGGACTCTTCAAGAATCAAATCGTCCCAGCAGACTCGTCGCCGAGCTTGGACTCGGCCGCTTGGTTCATCGAAGAAGACTTCCGTACCGATGGTCAGCATCTCGTCCGGCAACCAACTGCGTTCGACGGTAGACGCGGATCGCACTAGCGCTTCGCTGCCGCTCCCTTCGACGTCGAGACACAGAAACAATTCGGCTTGAGTGACTCCGCTTTGTGGTCCGAGCTTCACGCCTCGGCCGCCGACCATCACACCGCGCGGACTGTTCGCTTCTCGCCGCTTCGCCAGGCGATCGGGAAACGCGGCGAGCAGTGCGCGAAGGAGCGCGGACTCATGTTTAACCTCAACGCCATCGGCGTGAGCGTTGGGATTCTCGACGCCCGAAACGCGCACGCCGATGGCGTTGCGGTTAAACATTTCAGTCGAGCCGATTCGGCGATCAATCGACTTGAGCAACTGCTGCTTCGTCTGCACGACGAACTGCGCCGCTCCGCGCGAGACGTTGCCGAACGATGTCGTCTCTCGTCCCGTTCGCTCGAACTCCTCCAATGCTTCGACTCGGTCGAGCACATCCGATTCGCTGGCCGACTTGTGTCGCACGCGGCTCGTGTGCGACTCGAACGGATCACGTTCCGACAACAACGCCGCCGCCAAAGCCGCTCGCTCCGGCTGTCCGAGCCGAGCACCTTCCATCAACAGCCGTCCCAATCGCGGATGCACCGGCAGCTTCGCGAGCGTCAGTCCTAACTCCGTCGCATGGCCCTTCGAGTCAATCGCGCCGAGCCGTCGCAACACCGACTCGGCCTGAGCGATCGACTCGGCGCGCGGCGGCTCGAACCACGGAAACGCGAGCACATCGCTTTCACCCCACGCCTTCAGTTGCAGCACCGACCCAGCAAGATCGACTCGTTGAATCTCCGGGGGCGTGTGCTCCGGCCGCGCGCGATGCGAGGCTTCATTCCACAAGCGGATGCAGAGTCCCGGTTGTTGACGACCGGCTCGACCGGCGCGCTGCTCGGCGCTCGCTCGCGAGATCGGCAACAGCTCAAGCCGATCCAAGCCGACGTTGGGATCGAACCGCAGTTGGCGGCTGAGTCCCGTGTCGATGACCACCGTGACGCCATCGACCGTGACCGAAGTCTCGGCGACGTTCGTGGCCAGCACGATTTTGCGTTTCGCTTGTCGTTGCAGAGCCGCGTCCTGTTGCTCCGGCGACAGCTCGCCGAACAGCGGCATCAGCAGGATGTCATGGTCTCGCGCGAGCGATTCCAACTCGCGAGCCGCCTCGCGAATCTCACGCTGCCCCGGCAAGAAGATAAGGATGTCGCCATCAAAATCGTTTAACCGCAAGCCGGAGGCGTGCGCGACGGTTGGTGCGTTGCCCGTCGCGCACGCCTCCGGCTTGCGGTGAAACGACTTGGTGACATCAAAGTTGTGCAGCACTCGTTCGACCGCGCGAGCGACGGCGACACTGAGCGGCACGTTCTCGCCGCGAGGCTCATACGAAATCTCGACCGGAAACAGCCGCCCTTCGCTGGCGACGATCGGTGCGTTTCCCAAGTACGCAGACACCGCTTCGACGCCGAGCGTTGCCGACATCACGACCAACTTGAGATCGGGCCGCACCGTTTGTTGAACTCGGCGGACCATGCCCAGCGACAAATCGGTGTCGAGACTCCGCTCGTGAAACTCGTCGAACACTACGACCGCGACGTCTTCGAGAAACGGATCGTCCTGCAACATTCGCACGAGCGTCCCTTCGGTGACGACCAGGATGCGAGTCCGATTGTTCCACTTCCGATCGAACCGCACTTGATAGCCGACTTCCTCACCCAGCGTTCCGTCACGCTCAAACGTCATGCGTCGCGCGGCGGCCCTCGCCGCGACTCGCCGAGGTTCGAGCACGATCACACGCCGCATCTCGGAGTTTCTGAGCGGAATGGCGCTAGCCACCGGTGATTGGCCGCTAGCCACCGACGACCGGCGGCTAGTCCGCTGCGGCGGATGCCGCTCAGTTTGGCTTGTTGAAGTGGAAGACGCGACGAGTTCATCGAGCAGCGCCGGCGGCACGCGCGTCGTTTTGCCGGCTCCCGTCGGAGCACGCAGAACGACCGATGAGGATACGCGAAGTGCGGCGAGCAACTGCGGCAACACGGCGTCAATCGGCAGCGGTTGCAATCGGTTCAATACTTCCATCTCAGCCCCAACATCGACGCGCCGAAGAATCCCGCAAACGCCAACAGTTGTAAGAGCGCCAGCCACACGCGACCGCGCCAACGGACTGGCTGATGCCGCTGACGCCAATGATTCCCCCACAGCAGAAACGGCCAAGCACCGAGCGGGCCAACCAAGAACGCCCACTCGAACACCAAACTCAATCGTCGGCAGAGCAGAAAATAGATCAGCGAAGTCAGCAACCAGAATGCGATGCAGGATCGTTCTCGCCAGCGCTGCGGAACGCTGACGGCTTCCGTTCGCGACCGCAATTGACTGGCGACGATCTCGAACGCCACGAACAGAGACACCGGCCAAGTGAAAATGAAGTCGTTGGTCCAGCCGCTCAGAAATGTCGTCCCCAAACAGCCCCCGACGAAGACGACGCCGCGCGACATCCATTCGCTCGTTCCCACGCTCCGCGTCTGTGAACTATTAGCGCTACGACCGTTAGGGAGCGGCTCCAGATTCTTCACAGCCGCCGAGCAAACGAACGAGAACAAAATACCGCCGAGCTGTCCGAGCAACAGCATTGCAGCTCCGACGACAAACCAGCGCACCAACCATTGATCGGAGGGGATGTCGAACGCGAACTCCGGCTCGATGGCCAGAATCGTCGCCGTCCAATCGCGATATCGGCGTTGCGGAACATCGGCGACGGTGAGCGTCGGCCGACTCGCGTTCAGCAACGCCGGTTCGCCGACGTAAACGCAGACGGCTCGCGAATGGTTGCGGACATAAACTCGTCCGCGATGCAGTGTCGGCGGCGTCCAGACGATCTCGCCGCTGAGCACCGACGTCCGCGCGAGTTCTTCGCAGCGTTCTCCCGTTGCGCGGAGCAGAATCAACTCACCCAGTTCGTTCAACAGAATCAGCTTGCCGTCCGCGACAACGATTCCCGCCTGACCGATCTCAGAGGCGGACGACTCGGACGTTGAACTGTCTCGCCGAGGCCGACCGGTTCCGACAGACCACTTCTCGTCGCCGGTTTCCCAGTCGAGACAACGAAAGATGCCCCGCGATGCGCGATGCGTCTTCGCTTGTGCCTCGAACAAGTCGAAACCAAAAAGATGCTCGCCGACCAGCACGCTCGACAGGATATCGTTCGACATCAACTGACTCCGGCGGATGGAAGCCAGCCGCTGAACGGGTTCAGCCTCATCAAAAACGGGAACCTCCAACAGGATCGATCCCGCTTTGAACGGATGCGAAATCCACAAGTACGGCTCGCGGTACAGCGGCCATGCGGAGTGCTCGTCATATCCCTGAGAAAGATCGAATCGCGCGAGTTGCCGCCCATCGCGGCGATCACAGATCACGAGTGCGTTCTGCAAATACCCGACAACCAGCGGCCGTCCCTCGCGCGAGATCGGATACGCCGGCGTGTAACTGCCCGGATCATCACCCGACTTCCAGACTTCGCTGCCGTCGTCCGCGTTCAATGCGACCAGACTCGCGCCCGGACCTCCCACCGGCAGGATGACGAAACCATCCACCACGGTCGGCGAACACGAATAACCGAACTCCGCGCCTTGTCCGTGATATTTCTCAACGACGTTGACCGTCCACAATCGCTGCCCCGTGTCGGCCGACAAGCAGCCGATCAAACCGCTCGGCGCGGCGAAGTAGACGCGGTCGTTGCTAAACGTCGGCGTCGCGCGCGGGCCGGGGTACACGCCGACTAATTCATACGGCAGGTCGTAACGATGTTCCCAAATCGTCTCGCCGGTGTCGGCATCAAAACAAACCACGAACTGCCCGGCGATCGTCTGAGTCTGCGTGAAGCAGCGTCGCCCGACCGCAATGATCGCCGAGTAACCTTGTCCCAACTCACGAGTCCACAGCACCGGCGGCCCCGCTTTCGGCCACTCATTGGCGAGGTGCGCTTCGGGCGAATGACCATCGAACGCCACTCCGCGCACGAACGGCCAACCACGATCTGCGACCCCCACTGGCAGAAATGGATTGTCGGTCGATGCTTGATGCGCGGGCGTCCGAGCCTCATCCGCTCGGCCAGCAGCGAGCACAGTTCCCAGCAACAGCCACGAGACCGACCATCGCAACCTGCGGCACATGACGTGATTCCCCAAACAATTGACTTCCGGCCGATTGCCGTGAGCCGAATGCCGAAAGCCGTTATACCACTTTTTTGGGTCAATCTAAAAAACGGAATATCGGCTTTCGGCAGTCGGCTCACGGCAGTCGGCCGGACAGTTCTTCGATGACCACGATATCATTTCGCGACTTCTCAAATCGTTTTTGAAAGAGCTTTCGATGCGATATTTGCTGTTTGCTGGTTGCTGCCTGACATCATTGATCGCGTTTCCAATCAGCCAAGCTGCTGATATCGACTTTGCTCATGAGGTGCAGCCGATCCTCAGCAAGCGTTGCTCGAAATGTCACTCCGGGACGCAACGCAAAGGAGGGCTGTCGATCAACACGCGGCAATCGCTGCTGACTGGCGGCGAGAGCGGCCGAGTCGTGCTGGCTGGCAAGAGCGGAGATAGCCCGTTGCTTGCTCGCCTCGCCGCGACCGACGATTCCGAACGAATGCCTCCCGAAGGTGAGCCGCTCACGAAACAGCAAATCGAAACGCTCCGCCGCTGGATCGACTCCGGTCTGCCGTGGGAAGACGGCTTCTCGTTCGGCAAGACCTTCGCGCGAGCACCACTCGCCCCTCGCCATCCAGATGTTCCCGCAGGCGACGGGAATCCGATTGATCGCTTTCTTCACTCGCGGCTCGCGGCTCTCAACACTCCACCCATTACCGATCGCACCTTCGCCCGCCGCGCGTTCCTCGATCTCATCGGCCTGCTGCCGACTCCCAACGAACTTGACGAGTTCATCAACGACACGGCTCCGAACAAACGCGAAAAGTTGATCGACCGTTTGCTGACCGATCGACGCAACTACGCCGACCACTGGCTCACGTTCTGGAACGACTTGCTTCGCAACGCCTATCAAGGCACCGGCTTCATCGACGGCGGTCGCAAGCAGATCACCGGCTGGTTGTACGAGTCGCTGCTGACCAACAAGCCCTACGACCAATTCGTCCGCGAGCTGATCGAGTCCGCTCCGGGTGCCGAAGGTTTTTCGTTCGGCATCAAATGGCGCGGCACCGTCAACGAAAGTCAGCGGCGAGAAATCCAAGCGGCGCAGTCGATCAGCCAAGTCTTTCTCGGCACAAACCTGAAATGCGCGAGCTGCCACGATAGCTTCGTCAACGACTGGAAACTGACCGATGCCTACGCACTGGCCTCCGTCTTCGCCGATGCGCCGCTCGAACTGCATCGCTGCGACAAGCCGACCGGCAAGCCGGCAACCGTTGGATTTCTGTATCCCGAACTCGGCCAGATCGAATCGACTGCTCGGCCGGAACGCCAAAAGCAACTTGCCACGCTGCTGACGAAACCGGAGAACGGCCGATTCGCTCGCGTGATCGTCAATCGCTTATGGGCGAAGCTAATGGGCCGCGGGTTGACCGAACCGCTCGACAACCTCGATGCGGAATCATGGCATCGCGACTTGCTCGACTGGCTGGCCAGCAATTTCGTCGAACATGGCCACGACCTGCAACACACGCTCCGGATGATCGCCACCTCGCGAGCGTACCAACTCCCCGCCGTCGGACTTGATGACGATGAGTTGTCCGACGAGCCGTTTGAGTTCTGCGGCCCACTCGTCAAACGCTTGTCATCCGAGCAATTCGTCGATGCCGTAACGTCGCTGACGAACACCTGGAGACCAATCTCGTTGCCGTTGCTTCGCGTTGACGGACGAGGGCAGAGCGGACAACTCGGCGCGATTGCGCGAGCGATCGACGGCGCTCGGCGCGGGTCTCCTGACCCCGCCGCTCGCACGACCGAAGATCTCCCCGAACGCTCACCCAACTCAGGGAGACCTGCGGTCCAGTCTGCGGCGGGGTCAGGAGACCCGCGCCGAGCGCAACAACTCTTCGCCAATGCCAAGTGGCTTTGGGCAAACGCTGACGCTCAGCAAGCTCCCGCAAACAAAGCCGTCTTCTTCCGCAAGACGCTGAAGCTCGACCGCGACATGCCGTTCGTCTTTTTGACCATCGCCGCCGACAACGAGTGCGACTTCTACATCAACGGCCAAAAAGTCGCCGACGCCAACAACTGGCAGCAACCGACCCAGACACTGGTCGGCGGCCCGCTGAAAGTCGGCGACAATGTGCTCGCCGCGCGAGTCGTCAACAAAGGCACCGGCCCCAACCCCGCCGGGTTCATCGCCGAAATGTTCGCCTTCGATAACCGAATGCACCTGCAATGGACCCAGACGACTGATGACTCTTGGCTCGCCAACGAGACGTCCGAAAAGGACTGGGAGAAACCGAATTTCGACGCCTCCAATTGGCAAGCTGCCGTTGTCATTGGCGATTCTCAACTGCTGCCGTGGAACATTGCCGACGTCGTCGCGAAGAACTCGACACTGCTGACTCGTGACACTCTTGCGGCATTGCAAGACATCCGCCTGCGAGCCTCGCTGCTCCCCCAAGACCAACTGCAATCCGCGCTCGGCCGACCGCACCGCGAGCAAGTCGTCTCGCACCGCGAGTCGCTCGCCACGATGCTGCAAGCTCTCGAACTCACCAATGGCTCCGCCCTCGACGAGCAACTTCAACGAGGAGCCGAGCATTGGCTGCGCGAAGTCGGCTCCGATCCAAACCGTCTCATCGCCACGCTGTCTCTCGCCGCCCTTGGGCGTGAACCCACTTCCCGCGAACGCGAACTCGCGGCAGAATTGCTCGGTAGTCCGCCGACCAAAACTGGCCTCGCCGACTTGCTGTGGACGGTCATCCTGCTTCCCGAATTCCAACTGGTGCCGTAATGGAACTCACTCAATCTGATTTTGATCGCTCTTCCCGCCGAGAGTTTCTCACGCGCATGGCGGGTGGCACGCTGGCTGTTGGAGCGGCAGAAAACTTGCTTGCCCAGTCAACGAGTTCGCCCAACCAGCAACCAAAACGGCCCGGGTTTCCCGCGACGGCGGATACCTTAATCGTGCTCTGGATGGCCGGGGGAATGGCCCACACGGAGACGTTCGATCCAAAAAGATATGTGCCGTTCGAGTCCGGCATGAAGGCGGACGATGTGCTCTGCACGTTCCCCGCGATCAGGACCGCGGTGGATGGAATCGAGATCACCGAGGGCTTTGAGAAAGTCGCGAGCGTGCTCGACCGAGGCACGTTGATCCGGTCGCATGTGCTCGGCGACCTCGGCACGATTTTGCATTCACGGCATCAGTACCACTGGCACACGGGCTATGAGCCGCCGCAGAACGTCGCGGCTCCGCATCTGGGAGCGTGGATCGCTCACGCGCTGGGGCCAAAGAATCCGGCGATCCCCGCGTTCATCGACATCGGCCAAAGCTACGAAGGCAACGGCGAGTCCGAGGAACTCAAAGCCTTTCAAACCGGCGGCTGCCTCGGCGCGGAGTTCAATCCGTTCCGAGTCCCCGATCCTCGGCAAGCGGTCAACATCGTGAAGCCGCCAGCGGGAATGAGCCTCGAACGATTCCGTCGGCGCTATGACACGTTCCGCAAGATGGTTGCCGATGGCGGCGAGACAAATGGAAAAGCACTGACCGACGCCCAACGAAACGCATTGCTCCGCTCCGTCGAGCAGGCCCATCGCTTGATGGATTCGACGGCGGCGAAGGCGTTTGATCTGTCTCTGGAGCCAAAAGAATCCTTTGACACCTACAACACCTGCAAGTTCGGACTGGGCTGTTTACTCGCAAGACGACTGGTCGAGGAAGGTGCTCGCTTCATCGAAGTCACCACCGAATACGGCCCGTTCCTCCAATGGGACACGCACGACAACGGCCACACTCGGCTGGCGAAGCTCAAGTCCGAGATCGATGCCCCGATTGCTCAGTTGATTCTTGATCTGGAGCGCCGCGGGCTGCTCGACCGCACGATGATCGTACTGGCCAGTGAGTTCAGCCGTGACTGTCTGCTCGAAGGAAAACCCGAAAAGCCGGTGGGCAATCAAGTCGATCAGCCAGCAGTCCTCAAAGAACTCAAGCACTACGGCATGCACCGTCACTTCACCGGCGCGTCGAGCGTTTTGATGTTCGGCGGAGGCGCGAAACAAGGTTTTCTGTATGGCAAGACCGCCGCCGAACGTCCCTGCACGACCATCGAGAATCCCATCAACGTGATGGACCTTCACGCCACGATGCTACATACCCTTGGGATCGCTCCAGATTATCAAGTCAGCGTCGAACAGCGTCCGTTCTACGTCACGCAAGACGGCCACGGCCAAGTTCGTGCAAGCCTGCTCCAATGACTCGGCAGATCACGCATCTATTGCTGCGCAGCGTTATCGTCAAAAATCACCTTGCAGTTCTTTCGCAGCCGTCGAAACTCTTGAACCGATTTCACCGAACAACTCGTTTTTGTGAGGTAGAGAGTGGTTAGGTCGGTCAGCGGTCCAAGCGACGCGAGCAATTGGTCCGTCACCGAGGTATTCTGACGCAAGTCGAGACTTTCAAGATTCTTCAGCGTGCGGAGCGTCTGCCCAGACGCGAGCGTCAAATTATTATTGACGATCGCCAACGACTTGAGGTTCGTGGCCCCTTTCAGTTCAAAGAGGAGCTGATCGGTTAATTGAACGGAGTTGTTTTCAAAGACATCAAGACTCCCAATCTTCTTGACGTTACTCATTCCTTCCCGGGTGAATGGGGTGCTTGATGCATAGAGGCATCGCAAACCGTGCGTCGTCTTTGGTTGAACAAACGCCTTCAGCCCGACACCATGAATCTGTCGAGTGTTTTCCATTCGCAAGATTTCAAGGTGTTCCAATTTTGCCAACTGAGCCAACGCGGCATCGGTCAACGTCGTGTTGCTGATGTTGAGCTCTTTGAGTCCCGTCATCGAGAGCAAAGTCGAGACATTGGCATCTGTGATATTCGCGGAGGTCAGAGTCAGACTCTCGACTTGCGGCAACTTACCGAGATGTTCCCAACCAGCGGACGATCCCATTTGCACGGCGCTCAAGGTCAATTCTCGGAGATTGCTAAGTGGAGCGAGTCCTTCAAGTCCGGAGCCATCGATTTGCAGTGAGGTCATGTCAAGTCGCGTCAGCGCAGTGAATTGACCGAGCATCCGAATTCCTTCGTCGGTGACAGCACTCCGAGAAACGTCGAGTGATTTGAGTTCTGCAACGATGCTGGGAACCTTCGTCGCACGCAAAATGTCACGATCCGTCAACTGGTCGCCAGACTTGCGGGTGAGCACAGCCATGACTGCTTCTGGATCGTCGGCGACGGGGGGCTTCTGTGGTTCTACCGGCTTAACTTCAAAAGAAGGTGTTGCTGGCGTCACAACGGGTGCTGCGGAGTTCGCCACCGCGGGTGGTGCTTTGGCGGCATCCTGTCCCGTAAGCTCTTGGAAGGTGGGGACTTTTTCGCAACCAAGCAGCAGGAATCCCAACAAACCAGTGAGCATTATTGAGCGGCTTGGATTCATGATTTTCAAACCTGGTAAATAGAAATAATAGAAAGTTGATTTGTGCCAAACGGATTAATACCACGCGAAAGGATCCGTAAGGAATTCTGGCGCGCGAAGTGGCTTTGCCCTTGGGCTCAGGCGGGCGGGACAATTCATCAACGAATGATGCAGGCATAAAAAACCCCTCGAAACTGCTGTTTCGAGGGGGGCGTCATTTCCGAAAAAGCGAGTCAATCAACAAGCACTAGAATTCGTTGACCGTTTCGCCACTTGCGATCGTTCCCAAAGCACCCCAAATGCCGTATGGGCTTTGCCCATTGCAGGTACCAACTGACGAGTTGGCCGCCGCAAGACCGGGGACCGTCGGATTGCAGGAAGAGACGGAGTTGATCGTCTCATTCACGAATCGAACGGTTCCATCGCCCAAGAGCACATGAACCCCACCAGTGTGTCGGCTGCTCGGAGTGTAGTAACCATTGGTGTTTGCGGGAGTGTCTGTGGGCAGAACCGACACAGTCGCCGCAGCCGAACACGATCCGCCGTTCGGCGGAACCGCGATCGTGACAGAATTAAAGTATGGCAGTCCACAGGCCCACCGCTCGCTCATCAGAGGAAGAGGACCGGAAGCGGTCGCGTAAAAACCGTTGGTAACAATGCTGAAGCAGGAGTTTGGAGTCGTTGGAGTCGTGACATGGACTCGGCCAAGTGCGTCGCGGCTATTCGACGGGTTTCCAAGATCCCTTTCCGCCATGAAAATGGTGTTGCTCATGCCGTCCAAAATGTCGCGAACCTTCATGGTTCGATAGAGCGTAAACGGACCACGGTTGCCGTCACCACCGAGATTCAGCATGGTCGGCACTCCCACCGGCTGGGTTGCCCAGAGGTCGTGTTGGGCGGCAGTTCCGGCTCGATCTCCGACATTGAAGCAATAGCTGCGTTGAATCGGGGTGTTCGGCGATTTCGTTGAGGACGGGCACTCAAACAGCTCAATGGCCCCAGGCGCACCGAAAAAAGAGCCTGCTGGCAGAGTTCCGTTCCCGATGTTGTTGCAAGGATTTCCCCCCTGAGCTCCACCCGCAGCGTTCGCGATAAGCTCCCACAGTGGGCCTTGCTCAAGTTGCGGAAGCATCATCACCACACCGCTCATGGTGCCTTCGTTATGAGCCGATGCACCAGTTCCGCCCGACATCGGAGGGAAGTTGTTGGTCACATCGTGGTAATTGTGGAGCCCCAGTCCCCACTGCTTCAGGTTGTTCTTGCATTGAGACCGACGAGCGGCTTCGCGAGCCTGCTGAACGGCTGGCAGCAAGAGGGCGATCAAGACCGCGATGATCGCGATCACGACCAACAACTCAATCAAAGTAAAACCACGTCTCTTCATGATCCTAGACTCCTCAAAAAAATGAAAAATGGACTCGAAACCAAACAAACACAAAACACAAAACTTGGGAACAAGAAATCAAAAACTACCCTGAATCTTCCCTCCTCTTCCAAAGGAACCGCAAACGAACGTCGTTTGCCGGAAAGCTGTGGACTGATCCGTGTGTATCGGAAAGAGAACTCGACAACATCCAGAAAACTTAAGACCCGATGAAGACGCTGAAGCTCGCGGATTGAAATCTTACAACCAAAATCGGAGACATGCACTTGTCATTTAGTTGGTTTTCAAGAGGTTGTGAATTATTTCCTCGCGAAAAACTAAAAATCAACGACAAATGGAAGATATTCTGCACTTTCAGGACAATTGCTCGGAGGAGAACCGATGCCAATGGATGCGGGGCATCGCAGCAGTTGAGTTGCTTCCGTCGTTGCTTGATCCCATTGGACGCGTTCGAAATCCAGGTTTTGGTCGAATCCATTCAGAGGAGTGACGAACGCGTCAGGGAGCTGACTTCGTCTCACTCACCAAATCGTTTCACCCTCGGTCGCTCCGAAAGGAACGCAGTTAAGGAGCAGTAGGATTTCGTCGAGACGAAAAAATGTCGTCGGGTTTTAAGTGGTGGCCTGGCGACTGCACACCGCTGCGCTTCTCGCAAAGTGGTATTGGGAATTGCTGCAACTCGCTGCACCGGTCAATGCTCGATCTGTCGAAGTTCGGTGGGAGGATAATGTGGGACGGTAAGGAGGCCCGGTAATCGCATGACTTTTGAAATCATCGAAATTCTGAGTGACCTCCAACGGGATGCCTTGACTGTTTTGCACTGTCGCACCATTTTGCATAAAACTAGCTGCGTGTGCTCGGGGCCTGTTTGGTTTAGCCATCCCTGAGCAATGACTCTGGTTCGGAACTCTTAGGAAGCATCAAATGTCAAAGCACGAAATCGGATTGATTGGCTTGGCCGTGATGGGACAGAATCTAGTCCTCAACATGGCCAACAGCGGGTTCTCGGTTGGTGTTTGGAATCGGACGGCGGCGACGACTGACGAATTCACGAACAGCTTGCGCGGGATCAATGCTGACAAGACGCAGCCGGGGACCGTTGACCGGATCAGTGGTTACCACAAGATCGAAGACTTCGTCGCCAACCTGAAGACTCCCCGCCGAGTCATGATCATGGTGAAGGCGGGTGCTCCAGTTGACGCAGTGATTCAACAGCTTCGTGGCGTGCTCTCACCCGGCGACATCATCATCGACGGAGGCAACTCGGACTTTCGCGACACGAATCGCCGCCATGAAGAGTTGAAGGCGGCGGGCTTGCGATTCCTCGGCGTCGGCGTCTCTGGTGGAGAAGAAGGTGCCTTGAAAGGTCCGAGTTTGATGCCTGGCGGCCACCTTGAGGCTTGGCCGTTCGTGAAAGACATCTACCAAAAGATTTCGGCGAAGGTTGGGCCGAACAACGACGTTCCGTGCTGCGAATGGGTGGGTGATTCTGGTGCCGGCCACTACGTCAAGATGGTCCACAACGGCATTGAATACGGCGACATGCAGCTCATCTGCGAGGCGTACTTCATCCTGAAGAATGCCCTGGGACTCACGAACGAAGAGTTCCACGACGTCTTCAAGAGTTGGAACGAAGGCGAATTGGAAAGCTATCTGATCGAGATCACTCGTGACATCTTCAAGGTGAAAGACAAGGAGACCGGCGAGTATCTCGTTGACAAGGTGCTTGATACGGCCCAACAAAAGGGAACCGGCAAGTGGATGAGTCAGCATGCTCTCGATTTGGGTGTGCCGACGACGCTGATCACTGAGGCCGTTTATGCCCGTTGTTTGTCGTCTCAGAAGGATGCTCGGGTGCGAGCATCTCAGTTGCTGAAAGGTCCGACGGACGCGAAGTTCACGGGCGACAAGAAGCAATTCATTGAGGATGTGCGACAAGGGTTGTACGCATCGAAGTTGTGCAGCTATGCCCAGGGCTATGTGCAACTCGACGCTGCCGCGAAGGAGTTTGGCTGGAAGCTCAACAACGGCAACATTGCGATGCTGTGGCGCGGCGGCTGCATCATTCGGTCGCGATTCTTGGGTGATATCAAGGCGGCGTTCGATAAGAACCCGACTCTGGAAAACTTGTTGCTGGATGATTTCTTCAAAGCGGCCGTTGAAAAGGCTCAGCCAAGTTGGCGGCGCGTGGTGGCGACCTCGGTGCAATTGGGCTTCCCGATTCCAGTCTTTACCACGGCTCTGAGTTACTACGACGGTTATCGTCAGGACCGTCTGCCTGCAAACTTGTTGCAAGCTCAGCGCGACTACTTTGGGTCGCACACCTACGAGCGAACCGACAAGCCCCGTGGCCAGTTCTTCCATACGGATTGGATTCGCGGAAGTAAGGCCCAATAATTGACTCTGCGGAAATCGACTCCATGAAGGAGTTGGTTTCAGTGACGATGACAGCCCCGGCCACCAAGTGGCCGGGGCTTTTTCGTTAGTCGGTGTTGTGTTTTGTGGAAATCAGTCAGCCGCGTGACCGGGAGATCCGCTGCGACCGTTGCCCTTGCAAACGAGAGGGGGCAGAGTTTGATGGGGAGGTTTGGCGATGTGCTCGGTCTTGACCTAGGTTTCCACAGCCGTTTTTGGCGGGATCGAGGCACCTCATGATTGCGGAACATGTCAAATTGGTTCCTGGCTCGCGAGTCACGGACTTGGCAGAAACACTTTCGTTCTTTCGAGCGGACTTGGCCGCCGAAGACGAACCCGCCGTCTGTGCGATGAAGCGGTATGCGGAATTGACAGGCTTGCCATTTTGGTGTGTGACGGCTGGAGAGAGTGGTCTTCGGGTTGAGGCGGCCAGCGGGGATGGCTTGGCGTTGATCCCCAGTATTCAGGCCTCGGTTTTTCTCGAAGCGGACGGACCACGAGTGATTCCTTTGGATTCGGGGCTGACGTTCTATTCGTTGCCGCTTCCAGAGCTACGAGAGAAGGTCTCAGTCGCGTTGGGTTGGGTGCGATTGCGTCCTGATCGTCGGCCCGATGACTTGGTGATCGCAGCCGTCGAGAAGGGTTGGACAAAGCGGCGAGTGGATGATTGGCTTCACGATCAGCCGTATGCGGCTCCCGCGCTTGTCCAAAGATTGCTTGAGGCAACTTGGGCGCAGGTGAGCGGTGAAACTCGCGAGCGTCAACGGCAAGCAGAGTTGGTGGAGATCGGGGAACAAATCTCTCAAACCTACGAACAGATCACGCTGCTACATTCACTGACCGGAAACTTGGATTTGACGCGGTCCCCCAATGAAGTGGCCGACATGTGTTTGTCGCGTGTGCGTGAGTTGACCGGAGCTGCGGGGGCCGCGATTTGGATGGAAGACGATCTTGGCGGTTTCCGATTTCTGACCGACGGAGAATTGCCGCTCGACGAGCGTGGGCTAGCGCAGTTGTGCCAGCGGTGTGACCGTCGCGATTGGTCGCGGCCGTTCGTGAAGAACCGATTCGCGGGTACGCCATTGGCGAGAGAGATTCCCAATCTGCGTAACTTCGTGCTGTGTTCCATTGGCGATCCGGGACAGCAGTTTGGTTGGCTGATTCATTGCAACGCTCCGCGCGAGTTCGGCAGCGTGCAAGCGACAATGTTGCAGTCCATTGCCCGCATCCTCGGCACGCACATGCGGAATCGGGAGCTGTTCCAGCAGAACGAAGACTTGGTCACGAGCTTCGTGCGGTCGATGGTTTCGACGATCGACGCCAAGGACACTTACACGCGCGGTCACAGCGAACGAGTCGCACTCGTGGCGACGTGCTTGTGCAACGAATTGGGACTGCCGGCCGACGAAATCGAGGACATTCATCTGTCTGGGTTGCTGCACGACATCGGTAAAGTGGGAGTCGATGATCGCATCCTGCGCAAAGAGTCGCGGCTCAACGACGATGAGTTCCAGCAGATTAAGAAGCACCCTGAGATTGGCTGTCAAATTTTGGCCGGGTTGTCCAACTTGGAACGAGTGATTCCCGGCGTGCGGAATCATCACGAATCGTTTGATGGCCGCGGTTACCCCGATGGGCTGAAAGGAACCGCAATCCCGCTGATGGCCCGGATCATTTCGGTGGCCGATGCGTATGACGCGATGGGGAGCGACCGTCCGTACCGAGCGGGCATGCCGCTGGAACGAATCGAGGCGAAATTTCGCGAGAACATCGGGCCGCAATGGGATCCACAAGTCATTGCCGCGTACTTCAAGACTCGCGTGAAAATTCGCAAGCTGTGGTCGGCGCATCGTCCCACGGATCTGCAATCGCTGGCCTCCAATTCGGCGGTGGGGCGTTCGCGGTTTTACTCGCAACGCGCGGCCATGGACGATCGCCAGACCTCAGACAGCGAGGTCATTCCTGCCCATTGATCGCCTCGGATTTGTCTCGCGCCTTGGGTGTGATTAGCCTGAGAGCCATCAGCCTCGGAGACAAATTCGATGAAGACCGAAACGTATTGTGGACGAGTGTTGGAGTTCGCGGAGAGCGATGCGGAATTGCGAGCCTTGTATGGCTCCCCCTCGGAGATTGCTGCTCGGAAAAGTCTGTCGCGGCTGGATGAGCATTGCCGCCACTTCGTCGCGCGGTCTCCGTTCTTGTGCTTGTCGAGTGCGGCAGTCGATGGCACGGCGGACGTTTCGCCGCGCGGTGACGCTCCGGGGTTCGTGCGTGTGCTGGATGATCGCACGCTGTTCATTCCCGACCGGCTGGGCAACAACCGGATCGACAGTCCGGCGGGGCAGAGTTCTAACGCCCAGAATCCGCAACGAGTTACAAAACGTCGTTCGCGCCGTGGCAGTTCTGGTGGCAGTAGTTCACCGGAAAACGAACGCGGCGAAGCGGTCGGCGGCTCGGTTTCGAGTCGGGCGGAGTCACTGCCGATCAAGGCGGATTCGTTCTCGGCCGCGCTGGCGATGATTGCTTTGCTGCCGTTGTCGGATGCGGAGAAGGCGAACGCGGTGCGGCGGTTGATGGCGGAGCGGGGGGCGGGCTGCTGATCCCCTCCCGGCGTTTTTTTGGTTCCTCCGCCGGGGGTCGGGGGGTCGGGGGCTTCGCCAGAAGCATGTCGAGAATTTTTCGCACGAACCAATTTGTTTTCGTTGTACGAAGTAAGGAATCCATGACACCCAAAAACGAAAAGCTGGCCGTGCAACTCCGCTCGGTTCCGCAACAGGTCATCTTGGCGATGACTGGTAAACGGCAGTCGGTCGAGTTGCAGCGCATCGCCACGAAATGGGGAATCCCCATTGCCGGTCGCACGGTTGATCTTTTTGCCGTGTTGCGTGCGGTGTGCGATTTTCTCGCCGAGCGTGGTCCAATGTTGTCCGTGCTGTTGGACGAAACAACGGACGATCCCGACACGCCGCTGATGGTCGAACTTCTCAAGGCACGCATCGCAAAGCTTCAAGTCGATTCTCGCTTGGCCGAGTTGCGTCTCGCCGAGCGGCAGGGCCGTTTGCGCGATGCCGGCTTGGTCGCGACTACTTTGGAGTTGATGGCATCACGAACGCGATCGGCTGCGGAACGAGCACGGCGGACTTGGGGCGAAGCGGGATATCAATTCATTGTCGATTTGGTCGCCGACTTCGATTCCGACTTGCGAGCGTTCATTGGTAATGAGCGTGAGAAACGGAAAGACGCGGCATCGGCTGCAACCGCTGGCGGTTCGTCGGCGTGAATCGGCGAGGCGGACGAACGCTGACCAAGCGGGATGACTCACGAAAACCCAATGAGGGCGGGCGGCGGGTGAAATGCTCAGCTCGATTGCTTGGGCCGCTGAGTTTGTTTTGAATGTCCGGCGTTGAATTCGGACAGGTCTTCATCCGCTCAAGAGGTGCATCATGGCTTTCGTCTGCGAATGTGGTTTTCGGGCAGAACTCTCCGCTGAGCAACGTCAACGTCTTGCGGCATCCGGCGGTCGTGCGAAGTGTCCCAAATGTGGAAAGATCAATACGCCGCCCGTGGCGAAGGTCACGACTGGCGTGACCGCTGACAAATCAACCGAGTCGGAATCGTCAATTGAACACGCGCTGGGTCTCGACTTGCCAGTTGAAATCCAACCCGACAGCGTCACGGCAGATGCGAACCGCGTAACGCGCTTCGAGAATCTGAAAAGGCGGTTGCCTTTGATCGTGAGTTCTCTCGCATTGTTGGTGAGTGTGGCTTCATTCTTCCGGCCCCAACCGCGACACATTCAAGTTGATTCGATTCTCGTTGGGAAAAAAGACGAGCGTCGCGTCGAAATCACGCCGGGTGATGTGTTAGTTGCGGAAAAGCAAAAGGGGCCATACATCGCCCTAACTTCGGAGAATGACGAAGTGGAAATCATCGCCAGACACAATGAACGACGTGCGACGCTTTGGGTAAGCAAAGACGCTGCTGTTGCGGGCACGAAAGTTGGCAACAACGAAGCCAGAATGGGAGCCTCAATTGCTGGTCCGACAACAGTCTTGATCTCACGCGAAGACCAAATGATGAGTGCTGTTACGGAAGTTGGCGCGACAATAGTGACCGCGACTGGTAAAGACTTGACCCAATCTCAGGCTCTTGTTGTCCGAACATTCAGGTGACGAGTTTCATCAAAGCTGACGGGTTGCTTTGTGGTGAGTAGCTACATCACACGGCCGAAGCGACGCCGGCTTGAGTTCGTGGACCTACCGCCACGGACTCGCCGGCTCGACCCGTTCAAATGGTAGGGCTGATGGATGGCAAACCAAGACGACTTGGCGGTTATTGCGGATCGAATCCGCCAACTTGCACCTGCGACGGAAATGCACAACGGCAAGATGCTGGCGAACGTGCATCGGATGACGTGCGAGGCGGATCAACGCGGCGCGTTTGCTGACGTTCGGTTGGCACCGCTGCGGGATTACTTTGACGACCGCTTGGAACGCCGTCCGTTTGGTTCGGCATCGTGGAACATGTTCGCAGCGTTGCATTGGCTCGCTGGCAATGCGGCTGCCATCGGAGTTGCGTATCCGACCGACTTGCCGAGCATCGCCATGAAGCATTGGGGGCTTGCGTTTCCAAAGGCGGATTGTGTTCGTCCCCACGTTCACGCCTTCGCGAAATTGATCGAAGCAGCCGAGCGAGGCGGTACGGACAAACCGATTGCAGGTTCACGGATGAACGTGCCCAACGATCTTGAGAAGCGACTCGAATCACTGGAGCGTCAGACGAATAAACCTCCGAAGCCGCCCACGAAGACGGAACGCATTCGCGATCAGCGAATCAAGTTCTGCTGTCCAAAACGCCGCAAGAAATCACCGGAGACTTGGAACGAAATCTATCACGACTACAACAAGAAATTCCCGAACGACAAGACTGCCAGTCCCGACACTTTGCTACATTCGCACGACAGAAACTGTCTGAAGTGCCGGGAGCAGAAACCGTGAATCACAGCGACTACATCGTCTACGTTGACGAAAGTGGTGATCATGGCTTGGTGTCGATTGACCCGACCTATCCGCTGTTTGTGTTGGCGTTTTGCATTTTTCACAAACCGACGTACATCGAGAGCGTTGTTCCGGCGTTGCAGCGATTCAAGTTCAAGCACTTTGGCCATGACATGGTTGTGCTTCACGAACACGAAATCCGAAAGACAGAAGGGGCGTTCAAATTCCTGTTCGACAAGGATCGCCGCAACGAGTTCATGTCCGATTTGTCGGCGATCATCGAAGCGGCCGAGTTCACTCTGGTGGCCTCGGTCATCCGCAAAGATCAATTGAAAGGGCGCGTTGACGACTCGACCAATCTTTACCATGTTGCTCTGCGATTGGGGTTGGAAATGGTCCATCAGTTTCTGGCGACAAAGGGGCAGCCAGACCGGCTGACCTATGTTGTTTGCGAAGCGCGGGGTCACAAAGAAGACAAAGACCTGGAGTTCGAATTCCGCCGGGTTTGTGATGGTCAGAATTCATTCCAGGCACAGTTGCCGCTGAGCGTCATCTTCTCGCACAAGCAGTGCAATTCGTCGGGGTTGCAACTCGCCGACTTGATGGCGCGTCCGGTTGGCCGAAAGATGCTGAAACCGGATCAGCCAAACCGGGCCTACGACATCTTGGCGGAGAAGTTCTTCCGCAGTCCTGACGGTCAAACGGACGGCTGGGGATTGAAGATTTTTCCCGCCTAGAAAAGCGAAAAGCCTCGGTGTTCACCGAGGCCAAACGCCGACCGGGAGTTCCCAGTCCGTTGGGGCCACTATCGGCCGGATTGGAGCCAAAATCAAGACGCAAGGCGACAGTTCCCAAACTGTCGGTTCTGTCGGTGACGTTGGCCACCAGCGGAACCACATTGACTGGCAGTGACTTAGGACAATTCTGCAACCGCTATCGCCGACAAAAAAATGTCGGTCAAAAACTCCTCGCATCGCAGCAAACGCAATTTCGCGGTGGCTGCTGGATGCCTCAAGTGGAGTCTTTGGAAATGACCAACGCGAACGCTGCGGTAGTCGAGCAAGGTGTCTCGACGAATTCTCGCCCGATGCCGCCGGGGCGAATGCTGATCGACGTGCGAACCGTCGCGGCGAAGTACGGGGCGGATGAACGCTCGATTTTTCGCTGGGCTGATGCTGGCCGAATTCCATTCGGGATCAAACTCGGTTCGCTGCGCCGCTGGGACTTGGCGGAGATAGACGCCCACATTGCGAACGGCGCGAAACCGATCCGTCACGCGGGGAGGGTAAGCTAATGTCTGCGACCCTTGAACAAGCCGAAGCGGTCGAGCATGGCGGACTGTTGCGCGACGCTGGCATCCTTCGGGCCAGTGAGAAGAAAGCGAATCGAGACACGGCGGGACTACTGCGGGCCGAGTGGCGTTTTCTCGACGCGCTGCTGTTGAACGGGAGCGCGTCGAGTGACGACGCGGCCGACGACCTCACCGCGAAACATGATGACGGCGGGCATTGGCTCGGCGGCATTTTTCTGCGGCTGTCGCGGAGCGGGCTGATCGTGGATATCGGCTCGGTGCGATCGTGCCGTCCGATTCGGCATCGCGGCAAGCTGACGTTGTGGAGCATCGGTCAACGTGAAGCGGTCGAACGACGGCGGCGCGATGTGCTCGTGATGCTCAACGCATTGACCACCAAAGGAACCGGCTCGACGGGTGTGACCGCCGAGCCGGATTTGAACTCAACCACTCAACCCACGAACGGAGTCAACGAACATGGGCAAGCTGTCTGACATTCTGAATGGAAGCGGGAGCGACTTCAACGACACTTGGAACGCGACCGCTGCGGCGGGTGAATTCGGGCCGGTTCCCCGTGGCGTTTATGTCTGCCATGCCACCAAGGGGGAACTCGAATCGAGCCGCTCGAAAGCGACGCCGGGTTACAAAGTCGAGTTCACCGTGATCGACGG
>JBJXEX010000162.1:0-4069 GCA_046156195.1 Planctomycetaceae bacterium
CACGCTGGGTTCGTCCCTGAGCTTCCATGCTCGCTCCCTCCTCCGTGAGAAAGAGAAAGGATCGAGATCTTGGCCCAGTTTTGCGAACCCAGTTTTTAGTACCTAGATTCCGTTAGAGTCAGGAAAAGCGTTTGGACCGGGAGAAGGAACGCCTGGAATACGGAATTCACCCGTTGCAAGAAGAGATCGAACGCCTCGAAGCGATAGCGACGACGAAGTTCAGCGGGAAGCAGATCAAAGAACACAAAGAGAGGCTCGCGAAAGTCAAAGCCCAACTGGCTCAGGCCGATGCTGATATCAAGGCCAAGCAGACTCTCGTTGAGGAAGAATGCGACCAAGCTCAAGACGAAAGTGACGCTCGCCTCGAATTGTTTGAAGCCGCTCAAACATTCTTCAAAGACGAAGCCGGAGTCGGCACCGATGAAGTTCTGAAAGCTGCACTTGTCGATTTCGACAGATCGAAGTTGCAGTCGGGGCAGCTACGTCTGCAAGAGCGCATGCCGGAAATCGTCTGGCTTCTGAGGGGTGTGCCGCCGAGAAAGTGGAAGGCGAAGCCGTGGGCACAACCGGTCACGCCTTCACGGAAAGTGAGCAGACTAGCTTCGCCGCGATTGCAGTCTTTCATAGACCAATTGCTTGGTGTTCCACATGGGATTGAATACGCCAGCAGTGAGGCAGACGAGAAGCCGAAGAGCAGCGGCCAAGCCAAGTCATCCGACGGCTGGCTAAGCACAGAACCACCCCCAAGTGACTGGCACCAGGAATGTCTGATCGGAACGCAGAAACAAATTCTTGATTGGCTTGGGATCAAAGACGAGGACACATTGCACAGAAGGTGTCGTGAAGGCGACAAGTTTCGCCTCATCAGAGAAGGGCGAACGAAGTTCTATTTGTATTGTCGCCTCAAAAGTCGTTTTGATGCTGCGAAGCGCCGACACGACAACGCCGATTGGCCAACGCCTTCAGTTACAAATCCGATCAAATCCGGTTGAGGCCGATTGAGTCCGCAGAGCCGCTGATTCTGCTGCGAAACATCGGTTGAAAGTCTGCCTGCACGCCATCTCCGCCACTACGTTCCGATTCGTTGTGACTTGTTCGTTTTGTCACTTTGAATCGGAGCCACACGCATGGCGATTGACGTTGAGCGCGAAGACCTAATCTCGCTTCGTGAGGCCGCTGAGTCGATCCCGACCAAGCCGGCCCCAAGCACTCTGCAACGCTGGCGGCTGTACGGAGTCCGAGGCCGCAAGCTCGAAACCCTGTTGATCGGCGGCTTGCGCTACACGTCGAAACAAGCGGTCATCCGCTTCCTCTCTGTGCCAGAAACGTCGATCGCCGCCCCCAATTCCAAGAGAGGGGGACGGCGTCACGCCGGCTAAGACATGGCACGTTCCCGCATCATCACACCGGAGTTCTTGCAGGACGAGGAACAGGTCGCGCCGAACATGCAGCACGAACCGTGTGGCCGAGTCCATTCGTTCGTGCTCCCGGCGTCCTTTCATCCCGGTGAGTTTCTCAAGTCGCCGAAGCTGCAATCACGCTGGGATGACGCGCGATACTTCATCAGCCTGATTCTCCGAAAACTAGCGCGGTGGGACGTGGATCATCTCGGCTTGGTTCGGCTACATGCCAAGCACTTGATGGCGATCATGTACCAAGTGACCTATGCCGCCGTCATTGAGGCCCTTGTGGATGGTGGCGCGGTCGAACGCTTCCCCTACCAGGTCGGGCAACGCTCGTTCGGTTATCGGTTGGCTGCGAGATTTGTGGCCGACAAGCATGTGCGCATGCCGGCCACCGATCAGCGACTCATCCAACGGCTGGAGAAGTTCCGCGACGATTGCTCCGAAGAACGACAAGCACGGTTGAAGCCAGTGCATCACGCGCTGGCCGAGCAACAAGTCCGGCTCCAAATTCATGGCAACCGCGCTCGTGAGATCCTTGGGGGGCTTCCCCACGACGAGAATCAGTTCGATTGCCAAAGCGTCTTGGTTGGTGACATCGAAGAGCGTGACTTCCACTTGACTGTTGGCCAATACGGTCGAGTCGCGAACAGCATCACGAGTCTCAAACGCGAACTCCGCGATGAGCTACATGTCGGTGGCAAGCGACTCGGCAG
The DNA here is from genome assembly GCA_046156195.1 of Planctomycetaceae bacterium. Lineage (GTDB taxonomy): Bacteria > Planctomycetota > Planctomycetia > Planctomycetales > Planctomycetaceae > SXKJ01. The sequence goes on from JBJXEX010000162.1 coordinate 2,120, forward strand.
CGTCGATCTGTCGTGCGCTCAGCCAGCATTCGTGGCCAAGGTAATGCAAGACGCCTCACGAGACGTTGGCGGCGCGTCACGGCCGAATTTGATCGAATCGGCGAATTTCCGGTTTCCGGGGTTCTTACGAACGGAGACAGAAGGCAAAGACACAAGGCAGGCATCAGGAGCAGGCAGAGGGCAACGGGCAGCAGGGGGTAGTAATTATGATTCGAGTCTGTCCGAAGCCGTACATTATGATTCGAGTCGGTCAGCGACTCAAAACGCCGACTTTGAACTCTATCGGTCGCTGGTGCAGCGCGGCGAACTTTATGAAGTGCTGCTGGCTGATCTTGGTCACAGCATCAGCCGCGACACTCTGAAACGCCGCTTCCTGGCCGATGTCATCGCCAAACGAAAGGCGAGTTTTCGCGGCGGAGAGTATCCCAGCGCCGTTGAAGACAAGTTCCGCGAACGCTTCCCCACGGTCTATCACTTCATCCGCGCCGTGAACCGCGACGGGTACGAGCACAGCAACCTGATCCGCCTGTTGCAGCGCGCCGAATCCTCGCTCGTGATCGAAACCGTCGCCGCCGATCTGCTGGCGCGACACCCGCGAATGTTTGTCATTTCGCTGCACGATGCCCTTTTCACGACGGCCGAGCACTTGCCCAAGGTCGAGCAAGCGTTCCGACGAGCCTTCGAGGAAACCAACTTCTCGATGTCCTTCAAAACCAGTTACCCAACTGCTCGGCAAGTTGCGTGAGGCCAGCAACGACCGAGCTGCCACTCCATCAGGAGACCGATTCCATGACAGTCAGAACCAACGACACGAAACCCGTCGGCAATCCTTCGAGCGCCTTCGCCAAGCTCACGACCAAAGACCTCGCCGACAATGCGACGCTGCTCGATTGGTTCAACGCGGCGGTGCGGCGAAAGAACCCGGTCGTGAGGGACACCGAAACCGATCGGTTGAACGTCTTCGCCGCCGCCGAGCGTGCTTTGGAAGTCGGCACGAATCCCGTCGCGTTGTTCGCGCACATTGTCGGCGAACACAAATGGCAACTGATTTCCTGCGAGCAGGAGGATCGTGCTCGGCGTCGTCTTCACTCTCTGCGGAAGGCTCAATTGAATCAGCGTCACCCTAGCAATCCGCAGTCGTTCGCCGATCTGGTGAGTTCGATTTGTCACAAACTCTAAACGCGAACGGACGCCTGGCAGGGCGTCCGCATCGCAAACTTCATCACAACCGCAAAGGAATTTGAGCCATGACGGAGAGAACGCTATTCGACAACGACGATCCCGACAAGCCGCCGCCGAAGACACCGCACAACAACACGCCGACCTCGCGCATCGCGGCGAAGCTGGCCAAGACGTTCGCGGCAACGCAGCAAGAGCAAGTCTTCCAGTTCATCGAACAAGCCGGTGAGCACGGCGCGACCGATCAAGAGATCGAAACCGCGCTCGGCATCGCCGGCAACAGTGTGCGACCGCGCCGCCGCAAGCTGGTCGAACTCGGCCGAGTGAAACAGAGCGGCAACCTGCGTCTGACACACAGCAACTCGCCAGCGGTCGTGTGGATCGTGACCCCGCACGATCAGAAGCCGGCGGCAACATCCGCAGCCGATTGGCCACTCGATAGCAACCCGGACAAGGCCGGGGGCTGGGGTGATGCAAAGTTGCTGACCCTATCCGTTTGCAGGGGTGCGTTTTCGGTATCCCATTAGGGAGGTGGCGGTGTTGAGGTTATGGAGCCAATTGGGGTGATACGAGCGACCATTCAGGCGATCAGCCGGGCAATGGAAGTCGCGTTTCAAACCGCTGCGAGGCGCGAACGGGCGGTGGTTCAACAATAACGCCCAGCCTCGCAGGCGACGTTCGGAACTGGCTTGATTGCCGTGCAGACCTCGGCCCGCATAAAGCACTCGGTGCAAACGGTTCATCAGACGGTCTACCAAGTTGCTCGTGCGA
>JBJXEX010000099.1:0-17671 GCA_046156195.1 Planctomycetaceae bacterium
GTTCGCCAGAACGCGGGGTGTTCAAGCCCGCGTTCTGGCGAACGCGGCTACGATGGAGACTGCTTTGCGTGAGGCTCTTATGTCTGACCAACCGACGGCCTCCGATCCGCCAGTCGCAGTGCGTGAAAAGGTCCGGTCGCTGCCGACCACTTCCGGCGTGTACTTGATGAAAGACGCTCTCGGCCGAGTCATCTATGTCGGCAAGGCGGTCAATCTGCGGAGTCGCGTCTCCAGCTATTTCAATTCCGCGTCGGCCATTGAGCGGCGAACCCGTGACCTCGTGCCAGAAATTCGGGACGTCGATCACATCGTCTGCGACAGCGAAGTCGAAGCGCTCCTGTTGGAAGCGCGACTGATCAAAGACATCCAACCGCGATTCAACTCCGAGCTGAAAGACGACAAGACATTTCCGTACCTTCAGATCTCGACGCGAGAAGATTTCCCGCGCATCGAGTTCACGCGCAAGCCCCGTTCGCGCGGCGTGAAGTTGTACGGCCCCTTCACGAGTGCCAAGCGTTTGCGCGGAGCGATTAGCGTCTTGCAGCGGATCTTTCGTTTCCGAACTTGCTCGCTGGATATTGCCGAAGGAGAAGAACGCTGGCGCTGGTTCCGACCATGCCTGTTGGCGAGCATCGGCCAATGCACCGCCCCGTGTAACTTGCGGATCAGCAAAGACGATTACCGCCGCGACATCCGCCGGTTGCAGTTGGTCCTGGAAGGCAAGAAGACGACGCTGCTCGAAGAGCTGAAGACCGAGATGCTGGCCGCGTCCAAAGAGCTGCGCTTTGAGCGAGCGGCCCGCATCCGCGACGAGATCACCGCGCTCGAAACGCTCAACCTGCGCGGCAACCTGAAAGACCACGAGCAGCCCGAAGTCTTCCCGATCGATCCGAAGAAGGGGATGCGCGGGCTGATGAAAACGCTCAACCTCGACAAGCTGCCGAGGCGGATCGAAGGGATCGACATCGCGCACCTGCAAGGAGGCGAGACCGTCGCGAGTCTCGTCTCATTTCTCGACGGCCTACCGTTCAAGCACGGCTACAAGCATTTCAAGATCAAGTCGGTAGACGGCGTCGATGACTTCGGCTCGATCCGCGAAGTCGTCAGCCGCCGCTTCAGCCGATTGCGCGAAGAGGGCGAGGCGTTTCCCGACTTGCTGCTCATCGACGGAGGCAAAGGCCAACTGAGTGCCGCGCTGGATGCCTTCCGATTGCTCGACATCACCCCGCCGCCCATTCTGTCGCTGGCGAAACGGGACGAAGAAATCTTCCTCCCCGGCGAGTCGGAGCCGATTCGATTGAGCAAACACGCCTACGCGCTGCGCCTGCTGCAATACGTCCGCGATGAGGCCCACCGATTCGCACAACGCTATCACCATCTTTTGCGACGGAAGTCATCGCTTGGTGAATAGAGCCGCGAGCGTAATTGCGATGCCTGCGCCTCCGAGCCTGTGAAGATTCAGGCGACGATCTAAATCAACTTCGTGATCAACCGCCGCTCTTCGAGCACAATGCAAGGACGTTGTGCGAGCCGCCTTGTCTTTGCGCCGAGTGGTGATGAACGTCGGGCTTCGGTACGACTACGACTTCACGCGGAATGTCGCCAGGAACGCGCTGCGGGAATTGTTGCTGGTCCATTTGCTGTTCAAGCCCTCGCCCTGGAACGATTGCTTCAGTGCATACGCCGGCGAGAAGTTCTCGACCTTCGTCAGCGGCTGATAAAAGACCAACTCGTTCGTGCAGATGCAGTCGGTCCTCTTCATCTGTCGCGTCTCAATCGCCGCCAGCTTGCCGGCCGAGAAGACCCCTTTGCCTTCGAGGTGATCGTTCTTCAGCGTGATCGGAGCCGAGACGACGTTGATGACATTCTTGGTCAACTCTTTCGCGTTGTCTTTGACGAACGCCACCAGTGCGGCGCGCTGCTCGGTCGAAGCGTTCTCATCGACGATGATCACCGCCGCCGTCTTCCCCGCTTGCATCGGGAAGACGCCATCGGTCCCCAATGTCCCTTGAGCCTTCACGATCAAGGCCACTCCCAGCCCATCCAGCGTCACGTTCTTCCAAGTTCCTTGATCCACTTTCCAAGCCATCACGGCTTCCTTGCCCGCGAGGCTCATCTCCGCATTGGCGAAGCACGGCCCGGTGTAAACGTCACAAGTCCGAGCCTCCAGGTACTCACCGGTGATCTTGTCCGCGAACGCCGACTGCACCGTGACCATCCACAAAACCGTCGTCAGTAGCAACGAAACCATTTTCATTTTGGACTCCTTATGCTGAGGAAAGCCTGCGTGAATACTTCGCGGATCGGCGAGGATTGTCGTGTCGGCAAACGGAAACAGGCAAGCGAAAAATCCCCCAGTCGCATTCGCAACTTTCAAGAGTCAGCAAATTGACGTTGGCTCGATACGCGGACTTCTTAGATTCGCTGCCGATTTCCTACTGTTCCATTCTTCGTGGTACGAACGTCATCCGCAGAGTTCAAAGGCGAGACGCAGTTGTTTGAGGCGTTCGTAACATCCGACGCTCTTCTCCGCCGAGCGAGCGGCGTTCACCTCGGCCATCCATCCCAGGACTTGTTCCTGATAGCTGACGATGCTGACGGTGATGTCATCCATCGACAAGGGATCGTGGGCGTTCCACAACTGCCCATTTCGCGTCCGGGGTCAGGTGTGCGGCGTTGAGCGGTGGCGATGAGGGACGACCCCGAATTCACCAAACATGATTGCCCCTGATCCCCATCGCGAACTCAGGTAGAGTCGTTGTCACAGGCGATCGGATCGAGGTCATTTTCAAGAGGCGAGCGAATGAGGTTCCTGACAAATCGAATGTCGCTGATTCAACGAACGTCCTATGCGAACGCAGGCTTTGATTCGGCGATGCATGTCGATCGACTCGTCGCCCGCGACGCGGTGCTCGTGGCCATTGGCCGATTGACGCCGGAACGACGGGCGGTCGTGTCGTACTACTTTGGATTGAACGGCGGGCTGAGTTATTTCTCGGACGAGATTGCTCGCATCCTGAAAATCTCTTCGCGGCGAGTTCACTGCCTGAGAGAAGTCGCGATCCTGCGACTGCGGATGAATCGCCAGTTGGCCGCCACCTTTCGCCAGATTTACCCGACAAGAGTCGATGAGGATCTGATGCCGCCGATTGAGTAAAACTGTTGGGCGATACTCCGGCGACTCCACCTTGGCCCGCCACTCCGAGGCAGTGAAGATTTCGTAGGGTAGGCGGCTCGCCTGCCCATTTCTTTCGAGAAAACGAACAGGCAAGCCGCCTGTCCTACGATTTCTTCACAGCCACTCCGCGAACGACAGCGTGCGGAGCTTCAGGTTCGCATCCAAGGTCATCGCACTGCGAACCTCCAACTCCAAGATCCGCTCGGCGGGGGCAACGAGTCATCCAACGGGTTGCAGTTCATAGCCCAAAACGCCCACCAGACGATCGAGGACGTCGTTGCGGAGTGTTCGCTCGCCGGTCAAAAAGTCGTCGAGCAGGAGCGGAGTGACTCCGCACCGTTGGGCAATCTCCGTGAGGGAATGTTCGCTGTTATTGATGGCTCGGCGAAGTTCGCCGCTCAATGTGACTTCGTCGCGGGCGTCTTTTCGCAACTGATCTCGGGCGACTAAGTCGGGCAGTTCTTCCGCGATCAAGGCTCGCTGTTGGCGTAACCGGCCTTGCTCAGCTTCGGTCAGTTTCCGAGTCACACGACGGATTTCTGGTTCACTCATACGGACACCTATCGGGGTTCGGGGACTTCATCTTGAGACACACCATGTTCTGCGATGTGGTCAATGATCTCATCGGTCCAAAGCAGTTCATAGTAAGGCATGGCGGCTCATCCGTTTCGCGACAGAGTTTAACATCGCGTCTGGCGAAAAATACTTGCCTTGGCGGTCATTCACGCGACGAGTTCTACGGCGCGGCGTTTGGTTTCGTGAGTCGTTGAGCCTGCGGTCGTTCGGAGAGTTTCTGCTCGATCGCGCGATACTCCGGCGACTTCACCTTGGCCTGCCACTCCGCGAACGACAGCGTGCGGAGCTTCAGATTCGCATCTAAGGTCTTCGCACTGCGAACTTCCAACTCCAAGATCCGCTCGGCGGGAGGCAACATCGCCAAGGGATCGACGGCATCTCCCCCCGCTGACCTTGCGTCAGCGGTTGACGGGTTTCTGCGCTACGGGCGGAAGGAAGTCGGCGGAAGTCTCGGTAGTGCAGAAACCCGCGAGCCGCTGAGGCAAGCTCAGCGGGGGAGGTGCTTCTCAATCGCGCGATACTCCGGCGACTTCACCTTGGCCTGCCACTCCGCGAACGGCAGCGTGCGGAGCTTCAGATTCGCATCCAAGGTCTTCGCACTGCGAACTTCCAACTCCAAGATCCGCTCGTCGGGAGTCAACAGAGCCAATGGATCGTGGGCGTTCCACAACCGTGACGTGTTGTCTTGGCTCCAGGTCAGCACGCGTGACTCATCCCGGCTGAACTGCGCGCCGTTTACGCTGCCGTCGTGATTGAAGGTCTGAATCGCTTCGGGCTTGGTCACGTCCCACAACCGCGCCGCGCATTTGTTCTTGGTGAAGTAGAGGGCACCGCTCCAAGTCAGCACGCGCGACTCGTCACGGCTGAACTGCGCGCCATGCACAGATTCCTCGTGTTTGAACGTCTGGAGCGGCTGGGGCTTGGTGACGTCCCACAACCGCGCCGTCGCGTCAGCGCTCCAGGTCAGCACGCGAGACTCGTCACGGCTGAACTGCGCGCCATGCACCAGGCCGTCGTGTTTGAAGGTCCGGAGTGGTTCGGGCTTTGTGACGTCCCACAACCGAGCCTCGCGACCACTCCAGGTCAGCACAAGTGACTCGTCCCGGCTGAACCGGGCACCGTTCACCGTGACGTCGTGATTGAAAGTCTGGAGCGGCTCTGGCTTGGTCACGTCCCACAGCCGCGCCGTCCTGTCATGGCACCAGGTCAGCACGCGCGACTCGTCCCGGCTGAACTGCGCACCGTTAATTGTGGCTTGGTGTTTGAAGGTCTGAAGCGGTTCGGGCTTGGTCATGTCCCACAACCGCGCTGTGTCGTAGCACCAGGTCAGCACGCGTAACTCGTCCCGGCTGAACTGCGCTCCTTGCACGCTGGTGTCGTGTTTGAAGGTCTGGAGCGGTTCGGACTTGGTCACGTCCCACAACCGCGCTTCGCCTTTGCTCTTGTGGTCGTAGATGTTACCGCTCCAAGTCAGCACGCGTGACTCGTCTCGGCTGAACTGCGCGCCGTTCAACGCGTAATCGTGTTTGAAAGTTTGGAGCGGCTCTGGCTCGGTCACGTCCCACAACCGAGCCGTCTTGTCACCACTCCAAGTCAGCACGCGCGACTCGTCTCGGCTGAATTGCACGCCGATCAGGTGGCTGTCATGTTTGAAGGATTGGAGCGGTTCTGGCTTCGTCACATCCCATAACCGCGCCTCGCCCTTTTGAGGGTGAATGACACCGCCCCAGGTCAGCACTCGCGACTCGTCGCGGCTGAACCGCGCGCCTTGCACGCTGGTGTCGTGCTTGAAGGTCTGGAGCAGCCCTGGATTGCTCATCTTCCATAACCGCACCTCGCCGTGGTCAGAGAAGTCACCGCCCCAGGTCAGCACTCGCGATTCGTCCCGACTAAGCTGCACGCCGTACACCCTTCCTTGGGGCTTGAAAGTCAGGAGCGGGTCGGCCTTGGTCACGTCCCACAATCGTACGTCGCCTTGGCTAGGATTGGAGTCACTGCTCCAGGTCAACACTCGCGACTCGTCCCGGCTGAACCGCGCGCCCTTCACATAGTTGTCGTGTTTGAAGGTCTGAAGCGGCTCGGGCCTGGTTACGTCCCACAACCGCGAGGTCTTGTCTTCGCTCCAGGTTAGCACCCGCGACTCGTCCCGGCTGAACTGGACACCATGCACATTACCGTCGTGTTTGAAAATTTGGAGCGGCTCGGGTTTTGTCACGTCCCATAGCCTCGCCTCGCCCTTATATGGGTCACTGCTCCAAGTCAGCACGCGCGACTCGTCCCGGCTGAAGCGCGCGCCTTGCACTCCCGTTTCGTGTTTGAAGGTCTGGACCGGCTCGGGCCTAGTCACGTCCCACAACCGCGAGGTCTTGTCATCACTCCAAGTCAGCACGCGCGACTCGTCACGGCTGAGCTGGACGCCATTAACATTACCGTCGTGCTTGAAAATCTGGAGCGGCACAGGCTTGGTCACGTCCCACAAACGCGCCTCGCCTTGCTTTTCATTTGAGAAGATCGCACGGCTCCAGGTCAGAACTCGTGACTCGTCCCGGCTGAACTGCGCGCCACCTACACTTAACCGCGTGCCTCTCACAAGATCGTCGTGGTCGAAGGTCTGGAGTGGCTCGGGCTTGGTCACGTCCCACAATCTCGCCGCACCATCATTGCTCCAGGTCAACACGCGCGTCTCGTCCCGACTGAACTGCGCGCCTATTACCGAGGCGTCGTGTTTGAAAGTCTGGAGCGGATCGGGCTTGGTCACGTCCCACAACCGCGCTCGACCGTCGTCGCTCCAGGTTAGCACACGCGACTCGTCCCGGCTGAATTGCGCACCTTTTACATGATAGTCGTGTTTGAAAGTCTGAAGCGGCTCGGACTTGGTCACGTCCCACAACCGCGCCCTACCGTCGTCGCTCCAGGTTAGCACACGCGACTCGTCCTGGCTGAATTGCGCACCGTTTACCAAGTCGTCGTGTTTGAAAGTCTGGAGCGGCTCTGGCTTGGTCACGTCCCACAACCGCACCGTCTTGTCATAGCACCAAGCCAGCACGCGCGATTCGTCCCGGCTTAATAGGCATCCGAAAACAGCACTGTTATGAGCCCATGTCCGTACACAGCCAAGTTCAACTGCGCCGGCGGCATGTACTTGGGAACGGCGGAAGGACTCGTCACCTTGGGTAGATTGTTTTTTTACAATTTGAGTGAGGGACTTCGCGCCTTGTAGGAAGAGGTACGAGGCTCGAATCGGATCGGGGTTTGGGGAATCTCGGATGTTGACGGCCAGTCGCCAGTAGTGATTGGCGTTTTCTCGTAGCGCTGCAGCTTGTTCTTGCTCGGCGGTCTCGCGCTGTTTGGCTTCCGCGAGTTTGGCGGCCACGGCATCGCGCTCGGAGGCTTGGGCTCGCTGGCGTTGTTTACTCTCCGCCTCTTGGGCTTTGGTTGCTTCGTTCTTGGCGAGTACGGCGGCGTTGCGTTCGGTGTTGATCCAGACGGTGGAGATGATGGCGACAACCGCGACGGCGGTGCTCGTGGCGAGGGTGATTCGGCGTAGGCGACGGACTTGCTGCTGTCGGGTGGCTCGTTCGGTGGAGGCTTTTTGGATGGTGATGCGCAGTTCGGCTTGATCGGGCAACGTGGCGTCTAGCACCGAGAGGGCGAGGTCGTAGTCGCCGTGGGCGAATGCGGCGCGGGCGTAGGTGCTGCGCGCCTCACGCAGTCCGTCTGCGGCGCGGGTGTTGTTTGGCCAGCGTTCTAGGGCGGACTCGAAGCCGAATCTGGCTCGGTTGAAGTCGTCGTAGCTGCCAGTCTGTTGGGCTTGCTTCAGAACGTCGGTGGCTTGAGTGGTTAGCTCGATGCTTTGGGCATGGACTTGATACTCTACCAATGCGGCCTTCAGTTCGTGCGCGGTTTGGAAGCGGTCGTCGCGTTTCGTGGCCATTGCCTGAGCACAGACGGCGTCCAGCTTTTCGGGAATCTCTGGGTCAAGATCGCGGACATGCGGAGCGGGTTCCGTGGCGATGCGGTGCAGCAGGGCGGCGATTGGTGAATGCAGCAGTGGCCGCTCCGCGCCGGTGGCTGAGGGGGTCGGGCGATCGCTGTCTTGAACGCGATGCGGTGCTTGGCCGGTCAGGATCTCGAAGAGGATGGCTCCCAGGCCGTAGATGTCCGTTCGGCGATCCATGTGATTGACTCGGCCGGCTGCTTGTTCGGGGGACATGTAGGCGGGTGTGCCCAGCTTTTGCCCGGCTTGAGTGGCATCCGTCTGGCCGTCTTCGGTGACGACAATCGGAGCCGAGTCCTCCTCGGCACTGCCCAGCGATCGGGCCAGGCCCCAGTCCAAGACGATCACTTCACCAAAGTCGCCGAGCACGATGTTCTGTGGCTTCAGGTCGCGGTGAATCACGCCCCGAGAATGCGCGTACGCGAGGGCCTCGCAGATACTCTGAAAGACGTTGAGCAGGTTTGGTTGATTGACCGGATCGGCCTGCCCCGCTTGTTTCAGTGCGTGGTGTTTGCGGATCGCGTCCGACAGCGTGTTTCCTTTCCCCTTGATCAGCTTCATCGTGTAGTACGGCCGGCCTTCGCGCTGGACGTCGTAGATGGGCACGATGCCGGGGTGTTGCAGTTGGCCGGTGATCTGGGCTTCCTTGATCAACCGCCGCACGGCTTCGCTCGATTCGGAACCGGGCTTGATCTCCTTCAGAGCCACCTCGCGACCTAAATCGTTGTCGCGGGCCAACCAGACTTTGCCGAGTCCCCCTTTGCCGACTTCGCTGATCCAGGTGTATTTCGATTTCGGTTGGTTCGGCTCGGTCATCGTCTCGCCGATGGTTTCGATCAACACCGGCCCGGCCAACGGCCAGGAACTGAGCGATTGCTGGATGTCCGAGTCGTCGATCTCTTTGATCGCATCGCAGACATCTCCGCGAGTCACAGCGTTGAGCGTGACTCGCGGATCGTGTTGGTGCTTGGCCAGCTTGCGCTCAAGCTGCATTTCCACGAAGCCACGTTCATCGGCGGTGATCCAGCCGCGTTCGACCAGCAGGTCGGCGAGCGGTTTGGATTTGTCCGCCGCCCAGGCTCGGCATGCGGCGGTGAGCTGCGCGAGGTCGAGCAGTTCGCTCTCAAAAGCCAAGACGGCGAACAGCAGGTGCTTCTCGGTCATGAGGGCTGCTCCGGGGGTGCGAGATGTTTAACCGCTACGCCAACGGCGTGCGCGCGAGCGCGGGATCGGTCGCTGTTCCGCATCCGCGCTCACGCCGTTGGCGTAGAGGTTAAACAACTCGTTGGCACTCTCTAGGGGCGGGCACCACGTTCTTCAAAACCCGCGGCGAGCGCCCAATGGCACTCGCTTTGTGAGCCGAACGCGCTAGCGTCGGACGATTCGCCGTCAAACGTCACCAACCGAGGCCCGTGGCTAGCGCCATCGGCTCACAAAGTGAGGCGAACGCGGCTACGGGACGATGAGCGGTTCTTCGCCGTTCTCGGCGGCCTGCTGCTGCTGTTGTTGCTGCTGTTGGTTGGGATGTTTTTGCTGAGGTCGCTGCTGGGGTTTGGTGAAGATTTTGGTCAGGCGTTTTTGGAGTTCGGCCGAGTTCACTTTGGCGTCCAGCTTCACGACCTGCACGGAGTTGGTCGCACGAGCGGCTCGATCGAGTTGGTCGATCAATTCGGAGATGTTCTCCAGCAGGCTCTCTGGGGCGGAGACTATGATGGTGTTGGAGATGTCATCGACTCCGACGGAAATCAGGCCCTTGAATTTGACCGGGGTCTCTTGCGACTTGGTTTTGTCTTCGCTGCCGCCACCGCCGTAGATGAAGGTGTAGTTGCGTTCGGGAGGTTTCTGCTGGCCCTCTTTGCCTGGCTGGTTGTTTTGCAGCGCCTTATCGGTGGCCGAGAGCAAGTCGCGGTAGACATCTTTGACCGCCTCGGCGAGGACGGTCGCCTTGGAATACTTGAGCGTGAAGACCTGCGTCTTGCGGACTTGCTTGCCGTCGCTGGCGAGCGGCTGGTCATAGATGTTGATCAGGTCTTCCACGACCTTGAGCTGCTCGGGCGTGGCTCCTTGGACGATGATCGTGCCGCTGTCGGAATCGGAGATGAACTTCAACGGCTTGCGTTTCGAGAGTCGTCTCGCGGCATCTTTGTCGTCGCCGCCGCCCATTCGGAAACCGTAGTACGGATTGAAATTGTCGGTCTTCTTTTTCCCTTCGTCGAAAAAGTCCTTGAGACTGAGTTCAACGGAGTAGGCCCAAGTGCTTGGATACTTGAGGTAGAAGACTTTGAAGTCCCGTTTCGGCGGAGTGGCCTCCTTGATGAGGTCTTCGAGTTGATCGAGCGCGGTGGTGTCTTGGGATTCGAGGACCAGTTTGCCATCGGGGCCGCGACGGATGCGAATCGGAGCGGGGGTTCGTTCGGCAGATTTCTTGTCGTCCGTCGTTTCGGCGTTGCCGCGTTCGCCAGAACGCGGGGGAACGGTCACGGGCCGATCGGCTGGCGACTCGTCCGTCGCTGCGGGTCTTTGAAGATTTGAGCCGTCCGCCACAGGCGGACGGCTCGGAGTCTCGCCAGGCTGGTTGGATTCCTCGTCAACGGATTTGTCGTCAACGGATTCCTCGGCCACTGCCAGCCAGACTTGTCGAGCTTTCAGTTGAGGAGCCTGGGCTTTCGGCGCGTTGAGCTTCTTCGAGGACTTCGACTTGGCCGGTTCTTGTGGAGACGTCGAAGGAGCGGCTGCTGGTGGAGGCTCGGTTGCTGGAGCGTCAGTCGGTTCGACCCGTTTCGGTTTGCGAGCCGGGGCGTCGTCGATGATGAGTTCGTTGGGGCTGATGCCGGGCCACATCCGGCGGACTTTTTCGAGCAGCAGGTCGGTATCTTCCGGGTCGAGGTTTTCGAGATAGCGCTGCGTGTTGCGATTGCCTCCGGGCGGCGGGAGTTCGCCGAGCTTGATCAACAGGTTCTCGATTTCGCGCAGTTCGATCTCGTTGGCCCAGAGCAGCAGGCGATTGTTCTCGACGTCCGCATCGACTTTGAATTTGTCGGTGCTATCCGTCGTCGTCGAGCGATTGCCTCCATAAGGGTTGTAATAATCATAGTAATAAGGATTGCTGCGAGTCTGAGTCTTTTCTTTCTCGGCCCCACCCATCATGAACTCGATCGAGCCGGCGACATAATCGGCTTCCAGTTTTCGTAAGGGGATGACCTGAAACTTGCGGCTGCTGCCGTCGAGCTTGTCGACCAGCAGTTTGATCGTCATGTGATCGACCAGCGAGGCGTAGGCGACGATCGACTTGTTCTTAGCATCGACTTGGACTTTGGTCGTCGGTTCGAGATTGCCAACTTCCTCCAGCAGATCGGTCAGAGTCTGCGGATCGACTCCGTTGAGCCGGTAAACCTGCATTCGTTGCACGTTTTGGAAGAGGTTGTCGCCGCGCGACGGCTGCACATCGAGCATCTTCACGGCTTGGGCGACGATCACCATTTTGTCGGGCGGAGCCGTCGCGAGGATGCTGTTCTCACGCTCGTTGGCCAGCAAGCGGACCTCGCCCGGCTTGGCTTTCGCTCCACCGGCACCTCCCCCCTGAGCTTGCTGCGCCTGTTGCTGCATTTGCTGCATCATCTGCTGCATCTGTTGCTGATTTTGTTGCTGCATTTGCATCATCATGTTGGCGTCCATGCCGCCGCCTCCGCTGCTGCTCCGTTTGGGGCGAGTCGTCGGTTTGTTGATGCCCAGCAGAGTATGCAATTGGTCGAGTACCTCAGCCGCCTTCGTGTGCTTGAGCTTGAACTCGCGCACGAGCTGCTCTTGCTTGCCGCCGGATTGCTCTTCTTGAATCACGGTCCAGATTTCGCGCAGATTTTTGACCGAGTCCATCGCTTCCAGGCGATTCGTGTTGGTCAGGTGCGTCAGCTTGCCGTTGGGACTGAGCATCGGTTTGAGTTCGTTTTCGGCCTGATCGGCGAGCAGCCAGGCCAGCGGGAACGAGGTCTTCACGAAGTCGTAATCCGGGAGAGTGGCGAGTTCATCCGGCTCGATGCGGGGGACCATGCCGGGGTTGATCTTGGTCACATTGACGACCGAGATCTGCTCGCCGTGCGTGAGCATCGTGAAGCCGCGCGACAGCAAATGCCGGTTGAGCAAGTCGCGAGCTTCGACAATCGAGTAGCTCTGCTGCGTGACGAGGTTCAAGTAGTCGTTGGGAAGCTCTTGCCAATCGAGGCTCTTCTGCGAGGTCTCGGCGAGCCAGTCGAGCACGTCGGGCCAGGGCTGTCCCTTGAGGTTGAACTTCACTTTGCCATCGGCGTCGAGCTTGAGGTTTTTCAGTTCGTCGGGGTTCGGGGGCGTCTGAGGTTTGGCGGGACGAGAAGTCAGCGGCGATGGGCCGTCCTTTTTCGCCGCGCCCTCCTTCGGAGCATTGGGGTCGGCCGGTTTGTTGGGATCGGCCGGATTGGCGGCTGGGTTCGGCTGACCGGGCACGCCTGGCTGAGCAGGTGCGGCACCGTCCGTGCCTGGGACGACTCCGCCTCCGGGTCGAACGATCGGTCGCTTGGGTTGAGCCACGGCGGGGAATGCCGTCAGTCCGAGTGCGAGCGCGACCAACAACACCAGAAGAATCTGTCGGCGAGTCTCAAGCATGGTATGCCTCAGTCTTATGCGGCGAATGTGTGATTGAATCGAACGTCGAAGGGAACCAATCGCGGGTGCGGATTATGTCGTTGGTTGTCTGAGCATCGCAACACCCTCCTTGGTTCCCGTCAAGACGGAGACTTTCGATCGACCCAACCAATCGGAATTGACGAGGTGGTGATTCTTGGCAACGAGGTCGCGCGTGGCGGTCGATTGTGTCGCACAATGTGGCAATCTCGGTCACACGATGCCTCCGGTCGGGGTAGCTGCGGGTACTGTGGTGCGACGCTCCGCGTCGCAACTCACGACGCGGAGCGTCGTGCCACATTGTTGCGGCGTCGCCGCGTTTGGAGTCGGACATGCCTGCCAGTCATGCGGAAGATGCCTCGCAACTCGAACAACGGCGGCGCAAGAAGCCGGTGGCTTCGCCAGCCGCTCCGCTGAATGCCACGCCAGAGACAAAGCCCTCGGCCCGCAGCGTGCAACCAACGGCGACCTCCAAGACGGCCGAAGCCAAACCGGTCGCTGCAAAGAAGGCTCCCAGTCCGGACATTCATCGCTTGATCGGGCCGTTCTTGATCGAGAAGAAGCTCGGCGTCGGCGGCATGGGGATCGTCTACAAGGCGACCTACACCAAGAACGGAGCCGACGTCGCGCTCAAGGTGCTGCCGCATTCGCTGACCGCGAACAAGCAACTCGTCGCCCGTTTCGAGCGTGAGATGCAGATTCTCAAGAAGCTGAAGCATCCGCGAATCGTGCAGTTCTACGGCGGCGGGTCTCAGGATGGGCAGCACTTCTACGCGATGGAGTTCATCGACGGCGGCACGTTGGCGGAATTGCTCAAGGAGCAAGGTCGCCTGCCGTGGCAACAGGTCATCGAGTTTGGCGTGCAGATTTGCGAGGCGCTCGAACATGCTCACGAGCACGGTATCGTGCATCGCGACCTCAAGCCGGCGAATTTGTTTCTCGGCCAAGACGGCAAGCTGCGTCTGGGGGACTTCGGGATCGCTCGCGATTCCGATGCGACCGCGTTGACCGCCGCCGGTTCGACGGTCGGGACGCAGGCATATATGGCTCCCGAACAGATCACCTGCAAAACGGAGATCACCAATAAGACCGACTTATATGCGCTGGGTTGCTTGCTGTTTGAGATGCTGACCGGCCACGTCCCCTTCAAGGGAGCGGCCTCAATGGAACTCCTTCTCAAGCACATCAACGAGCCGCCGCCGAAGATTCGGAGCGAGGTCTTGGACTGTCCGGTGTTCCTCGAACAGGTCGTGTTGCAACTTCTCGAAAAGTCCCCCGACAAACGCCCGCACGACGCGCTGATGGTGCAAGTCGCGCTGGAGGAAGTCGTCACGAGAGTCGCCGCCAGAACCAGCACAATGACAAAAATGAGCGAGGGAGCTGGGCAGACCGCGATCGACATTTCGCAGGTTCCCGACGCCACTCAATTGCGAGCCATGCTGGGCAAGAAACGCAAGAAACGGAAAGCGACCGGCCCAATCTGGGAACGCGGTTGGTTCCTGGCGAGCTGCCTGCTGGTGATGCTGGCCGGAGTCGCCTGGTCCCTGATGCCTGCCTCCGAAGAGAAGTTGTTCGCCGCCGCTCGACCGCTGATGCAGTCCGACGATCCGGTCCAATGGCAAGAGGCCAATGACCGCTACCTCAAGTCGTTGTTGGAGCGATTCCCAAATGGCCAACATGCGGACGAAGCTCGCCAACTGGTCGACAAGCTGGAGATGCACCGAACCGAACGGGGCATCGAGACTCGCTTGAAGCTCGGCCAAGATCCGAAGCACGAAGCCGAGCGGCTGTTCCTGCAAGCACGCGAACTCGAACGCTTTGGCGACAACCTCACCGCTCGCGAGCAGTACCGCGCGATGATCGACTTGCTCAAAGACCGCGAGCAGGATCGCTCGTACCGAAACCTCGCCCAGCGGCAACTTGCGATCTTGGAAAACGCTGGAGACGGCAAGGTCGATCGCAAACAGATCGTCAACGACGCGCTGAAGAAAGCTCGCGAGCAACATCTCGCCGGCAAGACTCCCGCTGCCGAGGAAACTTGGCGAAGCATCATCAAGCTCTACGAAGGCAAAGCTGAGTTCGCCGAAGAAGTCGCCGAAGCCCGCGCCGGCCGAGCTGGGCGTCTGAACGACTAACCCGCGGCGTCAGCGAGGGCGAACGCTCAGATGGTGTGATTCGAGGCGAAGCGTTTCTCGCGTTGCCGCTTTCCGCGTGGGAACGCGAAAAGCTCGTCCTTACCGGCCAATTGAGCGGGCGATGCTCCAGTCGATTGCCTGCGGGAATCGTTAGCTGAGCACTTCGTGCAGCAGGTTGTTGTTCGGATACGGATGCCCTTTGTACTGCGTAAAGGCTTCGCCAAACATCGCTCCGGCTTTGCCGCCACGGGCGATGCTCCAGCGGCGGCAGCTTTCGAGGTACTCGTCGATGCCATGCTGCTTGAAGAGCCAATCGCGCTGGCTGGCGTGACAGGCCAGCATCTGCAGCTTGAGGTCGAAGGTCGCCGAGATGTCGATCACGAACCCCGGCTCGATCGGATGACCGAACCAATCGATCCCTTCGATCGGGTCCACGAAGTAAAGATGCGGGATGTGCTCGGTCGCCGGGGCCGGCTCCCATTGCTGAGTCTTGTAGTTCGGCACGCTGGCGTTGAAGAGTGCGTCGCGGACGAGTCGCGAAGTGATCTCGTGATCGGACATGTAATCGACCGGCGGTGCGGTCAGCACGATGTCGGGCCGAGTGCGGCGGATGACTTCGGTGACTCGACGACGTGAGTCGTTGTCGTGCGTGATGCTCAGGTCGCGGAACTCCAGGCAGAGATAATCGGCTCCGAGCAAATCGGCGGCGGCCTTCGCTTCCGCGCGGCGCACGGCGGAGATTTCCTCGGGGCCGAGTTCCGTCGAACCGCAATCTCCCGGCGTCATCGTGGCGGTCGTGATGTGGCAGCCGCGCTGCTTGAGCAACGCCAGCGTGCCGGCACATTGGAACTCGATGTCATCGGGGTGTGCGTGAATCGCGAGGACTCGCGGAGTGGTGACGCTGCGGTGCATTGCAATCTCGCCTTTCGACAGGTTTCATTGCCGCTGGTGACCGCGAAAGTAACCCGAAGCGTCAGCGAGGGCGAGCGGTCAACCAACTCACGAAGACTACGCTGTGAAGCGTTCGCCCTCGCTGACGCTGCGGGTTACTTTTGAAGGCAACGGCATGTGGCACGATAAGTACAAAGACGGAGCACCTCAACCGGCTGAGGTTATTCACTGTGGCAAGCTCCCCACGAGCGTCTTCAGCGACTCGCACGATGCGGCTCGGTTCGTGGCGGTCGTCATCGCCAATTTGATTCGCGAGAAAAACGCTGCGGGACAGAAGGCCGTACTCGGACTGGCGACGGGATCGACTCCGATCGGTGTTTATCGCGAACTCGTCCGAATGTACCAAGCGGGTGAGTTGGATTTCTCGAACGTCGTGACGTTCAACCTCGACGAATACTGGCCGATGCCGCCGAAGTCCGAGCAGTCGTATCACAGCTTCATGTGGGAGCATCTCTTCAGCCACGTCAACATCGCGAAAGAGAACGTCCATCTGCCGAGCGGTCTGTCGCGGTTGGAAGATGTCGAACGCGAGTGTGCCCACTATGAACAGCGAATCGCTCAGCACGGCGGGCTGGACGTGCAATTGTTGGGGATCGGCCGCGATGGGCACATCGGCTTCAACGAACCGGGCAGCGAACGGAACAGCCGCACGCGACTGGTGGCGCTCGACCCGATGACTCGCCGCGATGCGTCCGGCGATTTCGGTGGCGAGGAGAAAGTCCCCGCGCGAGCCATCACGATGGGCGTGCAAACCATCTGGGAAGCCAAACGGATCATCTTGATGGCCCTCGGCGAGAAGAAGGCGTTTGTGATCCGCAAGGCACTCGAGGGCGAGCCGACTCCGAACATCCCCGCCAGCTTCTTGCAGAATCATCTGAATGCGGCGTTCATCCTCGACGAGGCCGCCAGCGCGGAATTGACGCAGGTCCGCACGCCGTGGACCGGCGGTCGCATCGTCGATTGGACACCGACTCTGCAAAAACGCGCGATGGTCTGGCTCTCACAGGTCTGCGAGAAGCCGCTCTTGAAGCTCGACATGAAGGACTTCTTGCAGCATCACCTGTATGACATCCTACACCTTGAGGGTGGCGCGGCCGCGATTCGCGAGCGTGTCTTCGAGCAACTGCTGGGGACGGTCTGCTCGAAGCCGGGTGGTGACAAACCGCTCAAGGCGCTGATCTTCAGCCCGCACCCGGACGATGACGTGATCTCGATGGGAGGCACCTTCATCACGTTGGTCAATCAAGGGCATCAGGTCCATGTCGCGTACATGACCGGCGGCAACATCGCCGTCCGCGACGATGCGTGTCTGCGGCACATCGACTATGTCGAGAAAAGTTCGCTGGAGCTGGGCGGCTTGAATCCCGACACGGCCGCACGATTTCAGAAATGTCGCCAGGAACTCCGCGCCAAAAAACCGGGCGATCACGACAACGACGATGTGCTGAAGCTCAAGGGCCTGATTCGCAAGACGGAAGCGATCAACGCTTGCGAGTTAGTCGGGGTTCCCGTCGAGCGACTGCATTTCTTGGAGCTGCCGTTCTATCAAACGGGGAGCGTGAAGAAGCGACCGATGGGAGAGGCCGACATCAAGATCGTGGCCGACAAACTGCGTGACCTGCGGCCCGACCAGATTTACTTCGCCGGTGACCTCTCTGACCCGCACGGCACGCACCGAGTCTGTGCTCAAATCATTATCGAAGTCATCGCGCGGCTGAACGAGGAGAGTTATGCCCCGGAAGTCTGGATGTATCGCGGCGCGTGGCAGGAATACGAGCCTCACGAAATCGAACGTGCCGTGCCGCTCAGCCCCGAAATCATGGCCAAGAAGAAACAGGCGATCTTGCGCCACGAAAGCCAGAAGGACGGAGCCATGTTCATGGGCTCGGACGACCGCGAGTTCTGGATGCGAGCCGAAGACCGCACCAAACAAACCGCTCAGGTTTACGACGACCTGGGCCTGCCGGAATTTTTTGCCCTGGAAGGATTCGTGCGGTATCACGGGCAGAAGCTGTAGAGGATTTTTGATTTTCGATTTTTGATTTTCGATTGAACCGCAATCGTTGTTCTTCGACCTTTGCGTTTTGACCCCAACGGCCTCGTGCCGTTGGTGAAGGAGATAGTGGGCTAGTTCCGATCGTGGCGACGCCTCCCACCTCTGCCGGTCCTCCGCCTTCGGCG
>JBJXEX010000186.1:0-13548 GCA_046156195.1 Planctomycetaceae bacterium
AGAACGCGGGAGCCCAAGCCCGCGTTCTGGCGAACGAGGCTACGAAAACGCGCAGTCGTGTTAGGAAAAAAGGACTTTCACCGTTTACAGAACAGTGGGACGCCAAAGAGAAGGCGAATCGTTTGGAAGGTCATTTCTCGTTTGCGGCACTCGCGCCTTGCGGCTCACTTGACTGCGGATAACTGCCGTTCGAGTTCGAAGTCGCGCAGGCCGAGTTGAGTCTTCAAGTGCTCGTAATGCTCTTTCGCGGCTGGTGCGGGATGATCGGCTTGAATTGCTCTCAACAGCAAATTCTTAGGCGTGTGTTCCAGGTCGATGAACTCGACCACTTGGGTTCGATAACTCACTGTCTCCAAGAGAGCGGCTCGTAACGCATCGGTTGCCAGTGCGGCAAAACGCTCTTTCAAGATGCCGTGTCGCAGCAGGCCCGGCAACGAATCATCAGGCAACAGGTTGAAGACTTCGTGCTGACAACAGGGGACCGCGAGGATCACCTTCGCTTGCCATCGCACGGCTTGTGCGATCGCGACATCGGTGGCCGTGTCGCAAGCGTGCAGTGAGACCGACAGGTCAACCGGTCCAGCGGCAGAGTAGCCCGCGATGTCGCCGACCTCGAATCGCAGTCCGCGACAACTCAGCTTCTCCGCGATCCGCTGGCAATCGCTCACGACTTCGGTCTTCAAGTCGAGCCCGATGATCTCGACTTCTCGGCCTCGCAACTCGGTCAGCAGGTAATGCAGCGCGAACGTGAGGTAACTCTTGCCACAACCGAAGTCGATGACTCGGAGAACTCCCGTTGGTGGGAGTTCGGGCAACACGTCATCGACAAACTCCAGGAACCGATTGACTTGTCGAAACTTCGCCTGCATCGCGGCTTTGACTTGTCCGGCCGGAGTCATCACCCCGATCTCCGTCAGGAACGGACAGGGTCGGCCTTCGGGAATCAGATACTGCTTGCGACGGTCATGCGTCAGCGGCGGAGGAGACTTCGACGGCTTGCGTCGCGCGACTCGCAGGAGTCCCTCGCGAATCACTCGCGCGGAGAAATCGGCTTCCGGTGTGAACAGGTCCGCTTGCTCGAATCGCTCGCCCAGTTCGGCGGTGATGCGAACCAGCAACTCCTCGGCCGTGAGGTTGTGATGAAACTCCTGCTTCTCGCGACGTTCGGCGAGCTGATAGCGTCGCTCGCCCGACAGCTCGATGGGGCGAGCGGTCAGCTTGTGGAGCGGACGACTCGCTTGCGACGTCTCGGGTTCTAATTCTTTCGTTGCAGGTGGGCCGCTCGCACGACGACGACTCGGCTGGCTCAGCACGACACCCCAACAGGCATCTCTGGTCAGCGCCTCGTGCAGCAGATCGCGGAACTCCATTAGCGAACAGTCACGGGGAGCGGGCACAGTGTTGTCTCCAACCAGGTTTGCAAAGCACGATCACCATCGCGATCAGCCATCGCGATCCGCTCCGGCCACGCGGAGGTATTCGGCCGAATGAATTCCCACCGACCGCGCTGCCGTCGCCACGTCGCGATCGTGCCGCGAGACCAAAACAGGACTCCCGGATCGCTGAGTAACAACTCGGCCAACGCCAACCGATCGCGTCCGATCAGCTCAGTGGTGCGTTGCTCGCAAGCGAATCGCGCGGCCGGAGCACGCCCCATCAACCGTGACCAGAACTGACTCACGAGCTGACTGAGCGAGCGTTGCCGCGCGACCGACGCAGCGTCGGGAGCATCCGCAAACACGATCACTCGCGATTCGTGCGGCACGAAGAGCAAGCCGTTGCTCGTCGCCCACAGACCTCCCGAGTTCGGCAGGTGCGATTGCGAAAGCTCCGCCTCACCGAGCGTGCCTCGCAAGTCGCCAATCTCATCCGCCAATGCCGCGAGTGACAGATCGGGGATCGCGAGATCCAACGTCCCGACACACACGGGGCAGCGACCCTCAATCGGTTCGCGCCACTGGCAACATTCGGGACACAACAGCAACGTCATCAAATCCGCTCCGCGCCGCGCCGCTTGCGAACGACCGGCGAACCCACTCTATTGCCGCCGAATTCCGCCAGCAAACCCGTAGCGTCAAGGTCACAGACTCTCGTGCCGCACCACCCCCCCACGATCATCGTCGTCCATCGTCGCGAGAACCGAAGTAAATGCTCGGTCGAACCGCTGCGTCAGCGCGACGAGTTCGTCTTCTGGACATATCCCGACGAAGGCCCCGAATCGCTGGAGGGCTATGTGCGACTCGGCATCGGTGGCCCGCTCCTCAGCGAGGCGGATCGAGATTGTGGACTGCTCGTCATTGATGGCACTTGGCGGCTCGCCGAACGCATGGAAAAGAAGTACTCGCACTTACCGGTTCGCAGCTTGCCAGCCTGTCAAACCGCCTACCCGCGCGTCTCGAAAATCTTCGATGACCCCGCCGCTGGACTCGCCACCATCGAAGCGATTCATCTCGCGTATCACTTACTCGGCCGAGATACCTCGACGTTGCTCGACCACTACCGCTGGGGCGATGAGTTCCTGCAAAAGAACGCGCAACTTCTGAACACACCTTGGACCACACGCTCTGGCGAGCGTGTTGAATTTCATGTTTAACCCCTACGCCAACGGCGTGGGCAGATCGAGGAATGAACGACTTACGTTCGCGCGCACGCCGATGGCGTGGCGGTTAAACGACTTTCTGAAAGACAGGTCGCTCGCATGACTTCATCCGCTTCGCCCAAGCTGGACCGGCCGATTCGATTGGGAGTACTGATCTCTGGCGGCGGCACGACGTTGGTCAACTTCTTGAAGAAGATCCAAGCGGGCGAATTGAACGCTGAGATTGCAGTCGTCATCGCCAGTCGCGAGGGGATTGCTGGGATCGAGCGTGCTCGCGAGGCGGGGTTGCCGTGTGAGGTGATCGCTCGCAAACGATTCGATTCGGTCGAGCGTTTTTCGGAGGCGATCTTCGACCGCTGCCGCGCGGCTCAGGTGGATCTCGTCACGCTGGCCGGATTCCTGTCGCTGATTCGCATCCCGTCAGACTTCGAGCGCCGAGTGCTCAACATTCACCCGGCGTTGATCCCGGCATTTTGTGGTCAAGGCTTTCACGGACATCATGTTCACGAGGCGGCGTTGGCTCGCGGAGTGAAGCTCAGCGGCTGCACGGTCCACTTCGCCGACAACGAATACGACCACGGCCCGATCCTCGTCCAACGCGCCGTCCCGGTTCTGGTGGACGATACTCCTGACACGCTCGCCGCTCGTGTCTTCGAGGCCGAGTGCGAAGCCTATCCCGAAGCGATCCGGATGTTCGCGGAAGGGCGGCTATCGCTCTGTGAGCCGATGGCGCTAGCCACGGGCCTCGGTGGGTGACGTTTGACGGCGAATCGCCCGACGCTAGCGCGTTCGGTTCATTGGGGAGCGTTGCGTGAAATCGGGGCGTGTCGTCTGGTAATCTGTCGGCGGTCATCAATGCTCGACTTGGTTGGGCCGTCGGTTTGAGAACGTGTTGTCGTGCTGGAGGAACATCGTCATGCGTGCGAAACATTTCGTGTGTGGATTCGTCGTGGCTATCGCGGTTGTTGCCGGCCCTCTGTTTGCCGCCGACAACGGCTCGTTGCCTGAGATCGTGGAGTTCAATCGCGACATCCGTCCGATCCTGTCGGACAACTGCTTCTTCTGCCACGGCCCCGATAAGAACAAACGCAAAGCCGATCTGCGGCTCGACACGCAAGAAGGTCTGCACGGCAAAGACGGTGAACCGGGAACGGTTGCGCCGGGCAAGCCGAGCGACAGCGAACTCTTCCGCCGCATCACTTCGTCCGATCCCGAACAAAAAATGCCGCCGCCCGAAAGCACGAAGTCGCTCACGCCGCGAGACATCGCGCTCATCAAGAAGTGGATCGAGCAAGGTGCGAAGTACGAAGGTCACTGGGCGTTCCTGCCCATCAAACGCCCGGCCGAAAGCCGTGAGCCGAAAGCCGAAAGCCGTGATACCGTTTTTCAATCCGCGAAAGTCATCGACCAACACATCCACGAGTCGCTCACGAAACAAAATCTCAAGCCGTCGTCCGCAGCCGATCGCGTGACGTTGATCCGCCGGCTCAGCTTCGACTTGATCGGACTGCCGCCGTCGCCAGAGGAAGTGGAGTCGTTCGTCAAAGACGCTTCGCCAGATGCTTACGAGAAGCTCGTCGATCGGTTGCTCAAGTCGCCGCACTTCGGCGAGCGACAAGCGATGTGGTGGCTGGACCTCGTGCGATACGCCGACACCGTCGGCTATCACGGCGATCAGAACATGAGCGTCTCGCCGTTTCGGCAGTATGTCATCGAGTCTTTCAACTCCAACAAACGCTTCGATCAATTCACGATCGAGCAGCTCGCTGGAGACCTGTTGCCGAATCCGACGCGCGAGCAGTTGATTGCGTCCGGTTACAACCGGCTCGGCATGATGAGCGCCGAAGGGGGCGTCCAAGACAAAGAGTACCTCGCCAAGTACATCGCCGAACGAGTTCGCAACGCGACCGGCACTTGGCTAGGGATCACGCTCGGCTGTGCCGAATGCCACGATCACAAGTTTGATCCGCTGACGACTCGCGACTTCTATCGCTTCGAGGCGTTCTTCGCCGACATTCAAGAGCGCGGCCTGTACTCCGGCGCGCATGCCGACGGCAACTGGGGACCGTTCGTCAAAGTCCCGAACGCCGAGCAAGAAGCCGCGCTGACGAAGCTCGATCAGGAAATCGTCGGCATTAAAAAGGTCTTGGAGACAACGACGCCGGAACTCGCCGCCGCTCAGTCCGCATGGGAGAAGTCACACGTCGCGTGGACGATCCTCAAGCCGGAAACGATCACCTCCGCCGAAGGTGTCACACTGACCGCGAAAGAGGACGGCTCGATCTTGGCCAGCGGCAAGAACCCGGCGACCGACACTTACACGCTGATCGTGAAGAATCCTCCGCGCGGGATCTCAGCCTTTCGGCTCGAAGTTCTGCTGGACGATTCGCTCCCCAAGAAAGGTCCGGGCCGAGCGGGCAACGGCAATTTCGTGCTCAGCGAATTCACCGTGAAGCACGTCGTGGGGGAGACAATCGACGAGGCGGTCGCATTGCAGAACGGGACCGCGACCTACGAGCAAACCGGAGCCGCCGAAAACAATCCCTATAAGAAATGGGCCGTCGCAGCGGCAATCGACGGAGATGCGAAAGGCAAAACCTGGGGCTGGGCCATCATGGAGAAAGTCGGTCAGCCGCAGATCGCCGTGTTTGAAACCGTCAGCGATATCGCCGGTGGAGAGAATTCGGCACTCACAATCTCGCTGCTGCAAAACCTCGACCATCCGCAACACACGATCGGCCGCTTCCGACTTTCCGTGGCCACATCGCCACGACCGATCCGAGCCGATCAAGCTCCGCCGCCAAACATCGCGGCACTGTTGGCCATCGCCGCTGATCAACGCAACGACGCACAGAAGAATGAACTCGCCGCGCACTTCCGTTCGATCACGCCGGCGCTCGATGCGACTCGCAAGCAACTGGTTGAACGGGAGGCCGCTCGCAAGGAATTGGAGGCTCGCGTTCCCAGCACGCTGATCACCGCCTCGGTGAAGCCGCGCATGGTCCGCGTTCTGAAACGAGGCAACTGGATGGACGACAGCGGCGAAGAAGTGACTCCCGCGTTTCCGGTGGCGCTGACGAATCTCAGGCCTGTTGAGGGCCGCCTCACTCGGCACGACCTCGCCCGATGGATCGTCTCGAACGACAACCCGCTGACGGCGCGAGTCTTCGTCAATCGGATTTGGAAACAACTCTTCGGAGCCGGCCTGTCACGCAAACTCGACGACCTCGGAGCACAGGGGGAGTGGCCAAGTCATCCGTTAGTGCTCGATCACCTCGCCGCTTCGTTTGCCGACAACGGCTGGGATGTGAAACAACTCATCAAGTCGATCGTGCTGTCGAACACCTATCAGCAATCGTCGCTCGCCAGGCGCGAGCTGCGCGAGGCGGATGCGTACAACCGTTGGCTCGCGCGACAGGGACGCTTCCGCATCGACGCCGAACTGGTCCGCGACAACGCTCTGTCGATCAGCGGCCTGCTGGTCACGAAGCTCGGCGGCACGAGCGTCAAGCCGTATCAACCGCCGGGCTATTTTGCGTACCTCAACTTCCCGGCGCGCGAATGGCAGAATGACTCCGGCGAGAGTCTGTATCGCCGCGGTCTCTATACTCACTGGCAACGGCAATACCTGCATCCGAGCTTGCTCGCGTTTGATGCTCCGAACCGCGAGGAATGCACGGCAGATCGCCCTCGCTCGAACACGCCACTGCAATCGCTCGTGCTGCTGAACGATCCGTCCTACGTCGAAGCCTCGCGAGCCTTCGCCGAAAACATCCTCCGTTCCGGCGGTTCAACGACGCGAGAGAAACTCGACTGGGCCTTCCGCCGAGCCGTCTCACGCCCGATCAAACCGGCCGAAGCCGAAGTCCTCGAACGTCTGCTGCAAGCGCATCTCGACGAATACAAGTCCGACGCGACCGCCGCCGGTGAGTTACTTTCCGTCGGAGCGAAACCGGCCCCTACCGATCTCGACAAGCCGGAGCTCGCCGCCTGGACGAGCATCGCACGCACGATTTTGAATCTGCACGAAACGATCACACGGAATTGACTTTGTTCTCAATCGTTATTTGGAGGAATCGAACCATGCTGACACTTACTCAAGAATTGAAGACAGCTCTTCGAGAAGCTCACGGCGCGCCGGTCTACCTGATCGATCCGGACACTTCCGAAGAGTTTGAACTGAAGCCCAAGAGCGAAAGGTCATCGAGCCAGTCCGCTGAACCGGCCAAGCGAAAGTTCACCGAAGAAGAGATCCGCCGACGGGTCGAAGCTGGTCAGCGGGCACTCAGCACCATGCAGATCGCCCCGGAACGAATGGCCGTGGTGTCGAGAATTCTGACCGATCCTGAGTTCAGCCTAGAAGCCTCATGGTCGGAGGACGAATGATGCCGCTTCTGGCCGACTTGCCTGCTGGTCGCAATGTAATGGTGGATGCCAATGTGCTGATCTATGCGCTGGCACATGAACCGACTTTTGGCGATCCCAGTCGAGACTTCGTCAATCGCGTGCTGCGAGGAGAAGTGAGTTGTGTCGCCACTGTCGCGCAGTTGGCTGAAGTCCTGCATCGACTTCTCTTGTCGGAGGCCGCAAGCATGCATGGCTTTCCGCAACAAGGTCTGTTGCGGCGTCTGCAAAAATCCCCCGACCTCGTACGCCCGCTGCATACTCATGCCGAGAGCCTCAAACAATTGGTGCAGTCTGCTTTCGAGGTCATTGAAGTATCGCAACACCACCTGTGGAACAGCCACGCTTTGCGGCAAACTCACGGCTTGCTGGTCAACGACTCGATCCTACTGGCCGTGATGCTGGATCAAGGCTTGACCGATTTGGTGACTCAAGACAGCGACTTCGACACGGTGCCGGGGATCACGGTTTGGAAGCCGGTTCTCTAAAGCAATGACCGAGCGACCGGTCCCTCATTTTCACGACAGGTTCCGCTATGACCTTTCCCATCAAACCGCTCAATCAAAAGGCCTATGGTTCGATCGGGCATTTGCCGAACAGTCGGCTGGGGCCGGGGGATCATCGAGTTCCCGATGGGCAAGCGAAAATCTGTTGTGTGAAGACTCGCGACAAACACGATCGAATCATCGTTCAAGAGAAGCTCGACGGATCGTGTGTGGCAGTGGCGTTGCTGGACGGTGTGCTGGTCCCACTCGGCCGAGCGGGGCATCCGGCGATCTCATCGCGTTACGAACAACACCGGCTGTTCGACCAGTGGGTGCGAACTCAAGAAGACCGCTTCCGCGCAGTGCTTCGCGAAGGGGAACGGATCGTCGGCGAGTGGCTCGCGCTGGCTCACGGAACGAAGTACGACTTGTCAAAGCACGAGCCGTTCGGAGCCTTCGACATTATGACCGGCACGACTCGTCTGGTCTTCGACGAATTCACCGCCCGCGTTCAGGGGCACTTCGCGACTCCGCATCTCTTGCATGATGGCGGTGCCATTTCGGTAGAAGCGGCGATGGCACTTCACGGATCCAAGTGCTGGCCCAGCGAGGAACTCGAAGGAGTCGTTTATCGCGTCGAACGCAAAGGGGAAGTCGAGCTGCTGGCCAAGTATGTCCGCCCCGACAAGATCGACGGCAAGTACCTCTCCGACATCAGCGGCCAACCCGACGTGTGGAATTGGCGACCGAATTGGTAAAACCGGCCGCCAACTTCGCATGAAATCTAATAATGCCCAATCGGGAAATTGAACATGCTCCTGCAACAACTGACGCTGCAAAACTTGCTGTCGTTCGGCGACACGCCGTGCGTCGTACCGCTGCGCCCGTTGAATGTGCTGATCGGGCCAAACGGTTCGGGGAAGTCCAACTTCATTGAGGCGATCGCGTTGTTACAGGCCGCACCGAAACGCCTCTTCGAGCCCATGACCGACGGGATCAACGAATGGCTGTGGAAGGGTAGACGCCCTGTGATCGCTCGCATTGAGGCTCACATGGCGGAGTCCCCAATCCTTGGTTCGGTTCGACACACGCTTGGATTCACCACCGTTGGTTCCACCGCTGAGATCGTCGAAGAGCGGATCGCGAGACAACAACCGAATGGCCAAGAATCGTTGGCGTACCAGTACGGACTTTTTTCGAGCACGAAACCGATGTTGTGCGTCGAAGGTGAAGAGCGGGAACTATCGCGTGAGGATTTGGACTTCACGAAATCCATTCTCGCGCAACGAAAAGACCCAGATCAGTACCGCGAGATCACGTTCCTTGCAGAGGACTACGAGAAGATTCAGCTCTATCGCGATTGGACGTTCGGGCGAGAGTCGAAACCGCGGCAATGGCAGCGAACGGATCAACGCAACGATTGTCTTGGAAGCGATTTTTCAAACCTTGGCATGATGTTGAATCGGATTCGTCGTGTCTCCGAGACGAAGCGACAATTGTTGGAGAGCCTTAACGAGCTGTATCCCAACATCGACGACTTTGATGTCAGCGTCGAAGGCGGGTCGGTTCAAGTCTTCTTTCAAGAAGGCACCTTCACGGTCCCAGCCACGCGGTTGTCGGACGGCACATTGCGCTATCTGTGTCTGCTCGTGATTCTTCTCCAGCCGAGTCCGCCGCCACTGGTCTGCATCGAAGAACCAGAACTGGGCTTACACCCCGATGTCCTGCCCGGATTGGCCGACCTGCTCCGTGAAGCTTCCGGGCGGATGCAGTTGATTGTGACAACGCACTCGCATGTGTTGGTCGATGCGCTGTCAGACACACCTGAGTCCGTCATTGTGTGCGAAAAACAGGAGGGGCAAACGACGATGGAACGTCTGGATCGCGGGTCACTGTCGATCTGGTTGGAGCAATACACTCTTGGGGATCTCTGGCGCAGTGGCGAATTGGGAGGCAACCGATGGTGACGATCACGATCTATGTGGAAGGGGGCGGCAACGGAAACGAATTGAAAGAACGGTGCCGCAAAGGATTCCAAAAGTTTTTCGAGAAAGCAGGCATGCGGGGACGAATGCCCAAAGTCGTAGCCTGTGGTGCTCGCCAGAACGCCTACGATCGATTCTGTACCGCAGTCACGATGACCGGAGACCATCGCCTGCCACTCTTACTGGTCGATAGCGAGGTTCCGGTGAGTGATTCACCGTGGAGGCATTTGCAGTCGCGTGACGCTTGGAGCCGCCCCGAGGGTGCTCAAGACGAACAAGCTCATTTGATGGTTCAAGTGATGGAGTCCTGGTTCTTGGCCGATCGGCCGGCGCTGGTCCGGCATTTCGGGCAGGGTTTTCGCGAAAGTGCATTGCCCACTCAATCGAACATCGAAGAGATCCCCAAACAGGTGGTGTTCGACTCATTGAAGTCAGCCACTCGTGACAGTCGAGCGGGCGCTTATAACAAAGGCAAACACTCGTTCGAGATTCTTGGAAAGATCGACCCCGCCAAGGTTCGCGATGTGTCGCCGCACGCGGATCGCCTGTTGCGAGCGATCGACATTTCCAACGAATGACCTTGCGCGAACAATGGCTGGCTCGGCCGGAGCGTCAGAGACAGGCAATCCCAACCTTGGAATGGCGAGTGAAAGTAATCTCGTGAAAGTCCGAGAGAACAATTGACACATTGATGCCCCGGACTATATTACCCCGTCGCTTGAGCATGAGACGCCCGCTTCTTCCTGGGGTCTCGATCAGCTAGCTCTCCAAAGTTGCTCGTGGTTTCCGCTGCGTTTGGCCTCGCGAATTGGGGCTGACGAACATGCCACCCCGGTGCCTGCGAGACAAAGACCTGCTGGCTGCTTCGTGAAGAGAACCGCTCGGAAAGAGATCCATTCAGGAAGAGATGACTCGGTGCCGTGGCTCCCTAATCCAACGGGAGTTTGTGAAGTCTGAGGCCTGGGTGTCTTCGTTTGGTGAGTCCGTTCTCCCCGCAAATCTCTGGCGATTTCCTGGCTCTCGGCGCACGGTGTGAATCCGCACCGCGTCGATCCCAAGATCGGTTCCGCGAGGTCATGTGGCCTCCGACCGCGGTTCCTCAAACCGTCAATGAGGGTTTCTGTGCGTTTTCAGCGTCTCGGATGCTTTGCCGTATCCGCAGTTCAACGCGAAAGGCTCGCCGAACGTGTTCGGCAGGGCGATAAGGCGCGTCGGAAGTTTGGCCCGGTTCGGGCAACTCCCCTTCGGCTGAAGGGTCTGTTGTGCGTTGCGAGTGGCGGGCTTTTTCGATGCGACGCCGGTACGAGAAGATCCTCGGCTGGTGAAGTTTGTTTCTCTTAATAGGTCTCTTGTATGCCGGCACCGAAGAAAAGGCCGACTCGTGCGTCGAGTCGCTCATCCGTGAAGCCCACTGTTCGACGACGCACAACTCGCAAACCCAAAGACGCGGAGGTCGCTGAGGACTCCGCTTTGGAAAATCGCTCCGACGAATCGAACGTCGATTCCGTGGACGTGATTTCGCCACCTGCTTTTCTCGATCCGCCGCCGGAACGCCGTGGACGCTCACGCCAGGACGACGGCCGCTTTGGAGCCAACGTGGACGACGACATCGTTTTTCCCGAAGACAACTCCGCTCCCGCGCCTCGCCCACCAAAAGCCCAGCAGAACGAGGCCGGTCCCGTCCGCTATGACGACCGCCAGCAGGGCTACTACCAGCCGGAAGTCGGCTATCCCAATCAAAGCCAAGGGAGATATCCCAATCAAAACCAAGAGGGCTACCCCAATCAAAATCAAGAGAGTGGTGGTACTCCTTCCGACCGCGAGGGGGGAGGCCAACCCGGTCAGCCCGATGACGGTCAATTTCGTCGCCGTCGCCGTCGTCGTCGCGGACGCGGTAGCAACGGTGACATGCGAGATGGCAACATGCCGCCTCAAGGCGGTCAAAGTGGTCAGCGCGAATACGGCAACGCTCCGCAACGCGACTACGGCAACGCTCCGCAACGCGGGCTTCCGCCACGCGGTAACGGCCAGCAACGCGGGTACGGACAACGCAGTGGTGGCGCGCCGCAACGCGGTTACGCCGGAGGTCAGCAGCGAGGTTACGGTCAGCAGTCACCACCACAACGCGGCTACGGACAACAACGTGGCTATGAGCCTCGCGGCGAATTCGGCCAGCGCGGAGAGGGAGGCTTTCGCTCCCGCAATGACGAAATTTCTCCCGACGAACAGACCGTCGATTACGATGGCGTCCTCGAACTGCATCCCAAGGGATACGGCTTCCTCCGCGACGCGAAGAAAAGTTACTGCTCGCAAGAGTCTGATCCCTTTGTTTCGAGTTCACTGATCGAAAAGTGCGGACTGCGCGAGGGCGTGCGAATTCTCGGCAAGGTCGGCACCGGTGCTCGCGGGCAAGGGCCGCGTCTCAAGGCCGTCGAGAACATCGACGGCATGACGATCGAAGAGTATGCGAGCGTCAAGAAGTTTGATGACCTCACAGCAATCACTCCGAATTCGCGCATCAAGATGGAGATCGGAGCAAAGCCGATCACGATGCGCGTGATGGACCTGCTCACTCCCGTCGGCCGAGGCCAACGGGCGCTCATCGTTGCTCCGCCGCGCACCGGCAAGACGATGTTGCTGCAAGAAATCGCCGAGTCGGTCAGCCGCAATCATCCCGACATGCACCTGATCGTGTTGCTGATCGACGAGCGGCCCGAAGAAGTCACCGAGATGCGACGCCATGTTCGCGGCGAAGTCGTCGCCTCGTCGCTCGACAGCGAGACCGAAAGTCACGTCCGCATCAGCCAGCTCATCATGGAGCGAGCGAAGCGGTTGGCCGAAGAGGGGAAGAACGTCTTCATCCTGTTGGACTCGATTACCCGCACGGCCCGCGCGTTCAACAAGTGGACGAACACCGGCCGCACCGCGACCGGCGGTCTCGATGTCCGTGCTCTCGACATTCCGAAAAAGATGTTCGGCTCCGCGCGGCAATTCGAGGAAGGTGGCTCGCTGACGATCGTGGCGACCGCCCTGATCGAAACCGGCAGCCGCGCCGACGACGCGATCTTTCAAGAGTTCAAAGGGACCGGCAACATGGAACTGGTCCTCAGCCGCGACCTGGCCGACCGCCGCATCTGGCCCGCCATCGACATCACCAAATCCGGCACGCGGCACGAAGAGAAGCTGTACGACCCGCTTCAATACGAGAGCATCATCATGCTCCGCCGCAGCCTCATCTCGCTCAGCCCGGTCGAAGCAATGGAAATGCTCAGCCGCACTCTCGACCGCTTCCCGACCAACACCGAGTTTTTGGAGAGAGTGAAGTCGGTGCTGTGAGTTTCAATACGAACAGAGGTTGATAAATCCCTCGGAGAACAATGCTCTTCACTGACTGGTTCTGTGGTGAACTCGTCAAATTCGTTGGTTCGCCGGGTAGCCGAACTGAATTCCATGAACTCCGAAGGTTGTTGCCGTTGAGCCAAGGCATTTAGTCATCCGCCGCAGCAGGCCAGTGCATCGGAGTTGTGAGAAGTTGCCCACGCAGAGCGGTTTTCCCATAGCTGGTTTGACCTGGCGGTGAGGTCGTTCTTCTCCGCCAGAGACCGCTTCTCCGTCGCGTCGAGATCGTCCAACTTTCCTGACTCTAACGGAATCTAGGTAGCGGTGTGAAAGCCGCGCATTGAGGCTGACAAGTAGAGATTGTGAAGCCAATGTTGATGAAACAGTTTCTTGTTAATTCGATGAGCCGGGCTGACAAAGTCTCGGGGTTGGTTGGATCGCTTGGCGAAGGGCAAGAAGTTCTGGACCAATTTCGAGCCACGCAAACGCAGCGTGGCCGAGCCCAAGTGACCATGCAGGTGCTTTCCGGCGTACATCAGGCGGGTGAGATGGTTGGTCAGTCGATCGACTTCGTTGCTGGTTCGCTTGCCCGTGGGATGATCGTAACTCACCGCGTAGTGGTCCGCGT
Organism: Planctomycetaceae bacterium; assembly: GCA_046156195.1. Taxonomy (GTDB): domain Bacteria; phylum Planctomycetota; class Planctomycetia; order Planctomycetales; family Planctomycetaceae; genus SXKJ01. The sequence goes on from JBJXEX010000186.1 coordinate 13,441, forward strand.
GATTCATCAGCTTGGTGATCGCTTGCTGGACCGGAGCGGGCAAATCTTGCGACGAACTCCAGACCGCCAATTCCGTGAGTTGTTGGCGGAAGATCGCGGCGGTCGGAG
>JBJXEX010000206.1:0-22704 GCA_046156195.1 Planctomycetaceae bacterium
CCATGCTGACCTCCCAAAGGTTCTCCATTTCCCCCCATCGCGCTCAGCTTAAACCAGAAATCTCGTTTTCTCCTATTGACGTTTTCCGACCGCTATCAAAACAACAAAACCTGGGATGCACCCCCGCGGAGCAGATCGTTGCCGTCACCTCCGCTGAGGCTGTCGTTGCCGGCGGCCCCTTCGATGGCGTCATCACCCGCGCCGCCGTCGGCCGTGTCGTCGCCGTCCGCCGCGAGCAGCGTGTCATTGCCGTTGTCGCCTGACAGCCGATCGTTGCCCGCGTTCCCTTCCAGCGAGTCACCGTCATCGCCGCCCGCGAGCGTGTCGAGACCATCGGCCCCGATCAACACGTCCGCGCCGCTGTCGCCGAGCAACGAATCATCACCCGCCTCGCCGCGCAGTTCATCGTTGCCCTGAGCGCCTGCGAGCGTGTCGTTGCCGAGGTCGCCGAACAGCGTGTCGTTCTCACTGCCGCCGTCGAGGGCGTCGTTCCCCTCGTCGCCGTTCAAAGCATCGGTGCCGCTGTCGCCGAAGAGTTGATCGTTCCCCGCGTTGCCGCGCAGCGTGTCGTTTCCCTGACCGGCTCGGAGCGTGTCGTCTCCGTCATTGCCCGCGAGCGTGTCGTTGCCGATGTCACCCACGACCGAATCATTCCCCGCGTCGCCGGTGAGCGTGTCATTCCCATCGTCGCCGAGGACCGTGTCAGCGCCATCGCCGCCATGCAGTTCGTCGTTGCTGGTTCCGCCGAGCAACGAGTCATCGCCATCCTCACCGTTGAGCGTGTCGAGTCCATCGCTGCCCGTAACGGTATCGTTGCCGAGTCCACCGCGCGCGACATCGTTCCCATCGCCGGCGTTGATGAGGTCCGCTCCGTCGTCGCCGCGTAGATCATCGTCGCCGCCGCCCCCATCGAGCGTGTCGTCATTCGCTCCGCCAGAGATCAAGTCGCTCCCGGCAATGCCGTCGTCGCCGATCAACGAATCGTTCCCGGCACCGCCGAGAAGCGTGTCGTTGTCATTCCCGCCGCGCAGCACATCGGCACCGCTCTCGCCATCGAGATCATCGTTGCCGTTGCCTCCGTCGAGCGTGTCGTCTCCCGTCAGATCGGCGTTCGTTCCGAGTTCGCCGCGCAGCCGATCGTTGTCGCCGCCGCCGCTGAGCGAATCGTTGCCGACACCTCCGAGCAGATTGTCAGCCCCCGCTTCTCCGCTGAGCGAATCGGTTCCCTCTTCCCCTTTGAGCAAGTCGTCGCCGTCGCCGCCGTTGAGCGAATCATCAAACGGCGTCCCTTCGAGCGTGTCGTTGCCGCCGCCGCCGATCAGAGTGACTGGCCCGGTGAACGTCGTGACGATGATCGCGTTCGCATCGGGACCGCCGGTGAGCCAAGCTCGTTCAAAGCCGCCGATGAGATCGGTCTGTGCTCCGACCAGCGAACCGTTGCCGAGAGTCAAATTCGTGTTCGCAGATTCGATCAGGAGATCATTCCCCTCTTCACCCGCGAGCGTATCGGCTCCCGCTTTGCCGGTGAGCACATCATCACCCGCACCGCCGAGAATTTGATCGGCCCCCGCGCCGCCGATCAGCGTGTCGTTCCCCTCGCCGCCGGTGATGGTTGCTGGCCGAGTCGAGTTGCTGGCGTCGATCGAATTGGCGCTGCCGTGAATCGAATTGGCGCTGGAACGCCCATCCAATTGGATGGCTTCGACTCCGCTAATCGACACCGTTCTGTGAAATGTTTGCAGATCGAGAGTCGTGAAAGTGCAAAACAACTCGGAGTCCGAAAGAGTCGCATCGCCGTAGATCGCTTCGGCAAACAGATCCGCGGCCGAGCCGCCAATGATCGTGTCGTCGCCGCCGCCGCCACCGCTGAGCGTTGTCGGCTTGCCGAACAATGAGACGTCGATCTTTTCCGACGTGAAAAGGCTCCCGTACAGAATCGCGCCCTCGATGTTGAGGTGCTGGTCGAGATACTCCCCGATGACCGACGTGGCGGTCAGCGTCATGCTCTCACTGGCGAATTCGAAGATCACGTCGCCAGTTCCCGCACCCCCATCGAGCGTGTCGTTTCCATCGCCGCCGAACAGCGTGTCACCGTTGCCGCCCAAGCCGAACAACTGGTCGTTGCCATCGCCGCCAATGCAGACATCCACGCCCGAGCCGCCAGACACGATGTCGTCCCCGTCATTGCCGAAGACCGTGTCGTTGCCGCCGATCCCATTGAGCGAATCGTTCCCCAGACCACCGTCCAAAATGTCGTTTCCCGCGCCCCCGAAGATCGTGTCGTTCGCCCCCTCTCCCGATGCAATTAAGGCGACAGCCGTCGTGAGCGCCGAAGCGTTGATCAAGTTCGCCGATGCCCCGCCGGTGATTTCCAGTTGCTCAATACTTGCCAGCAGGTCGGTCCCGTTGCCGACCAGCGAAGTGTCGGTTGCGGTGAAGTTGGCGTCGCGCGCGGCGATCACGCGATCGACTCCCGCGCCGCCATTGAAGTCGTCATTCAAACTGCCGCCGCTGAGCGTGTCGTCACCGCCACCACCGAGCAATGTGGCCGGTCCCGAAAAGGCCGAGGCATTGATCTGGTTGTTTGAGTCGCTGCCGGTGATCCGCAAGCGTTCCATCGCGAGCACTTGATCCGCTCCGATCCCGGTCATCGCCGAGTTCGTCACGACCAAATCCCCGGCAACTGACTCGACAATGAGATCGATACCGATGTTGCCGTCGAGCGTGTCGTTGCCCAAGCCGCCGGTCAGCGTGTCATCCCCTGCTTGCCCCAGCAGCTTGTCCGAGCCGCCGCCTCCAATCAACACGTCGGCTCCCGATCCCCCCGCCAACGTCGTCGCGCCGCTCCCGGCGATCAACGTGTCGTTCCCATTCGCTCCGTTGAGCGTCGCGATCTTCGTGGAGCCGGAAAGGTCGATCCGATTCGGAGCCGTCGTGCCAATGATCATCGCAATCTCAAAGCCGATCGCGACGTCGTTCCCTTGGCCGTTTGCCGTCGAATCGGTCAGCGTGTAATCGCCCGCGACCGTCTCGCTGATCACATCTTGCCCGATGCCCCCATCGAGCGTGTCATCGCCGAGTCCGCCGCTGATCACGTCACCTGCCGACGCCGCTCCATTCACGTTGTCGTTGCCCAACTCACCGGAGAGCGAGTCTTTGCCGACCGCTCCGAACAACGTGTCGTTCCCGTCGCCGCCGAACGCGAGATCGTCCCCCGCATTCGCTTGCAGACTGTCATCACCGAGACCGCCGAAGAACGTGTCATTGCCCAAGCCACCGAGCAGCGTGTCATTGCCGTCCCCGCCGATCATGCTCACTGGCACGTCGCTGAAATTCGTCAGCTTGTCGGCACCCACATCGCCGAGGAACGTGATCTTCGCCACGGAGGACTTCGGGACCGTCTGATCGACGGACTCTGCCCCGGTGAAGACACGCACTCGCAGGTTGGTCGTGTCCGTCACTGTCACCGTCGCGATGTCGCTGCCGGTCGTCCCGGTGATGAGCAACTCTCTGGTGACATTGTTGAGAGCAATCGTCGCCGCCAAGAGTTGCTTCGGCTCCAACACCTCGGCCGCCCCGTTGCGATTCGGGACAGCGCGGCGCTGTGACTTTCGATTCCCAATGGATTGAGCGTTCCACACAGACACCAAATCATTCAGCCAAGACGAGAATCTCATGCAGCATCCTTCTGCTTCGGCAAGAACTGCCGTGACGACGGGGCGGATCGCGAGCGCGTGTGAATCCAATTCGGTTGCGCAAACCTTTCCGCCTGAGAGCCACCGCGCGACGAGCAATGGATACTTCCCAACGATCCGCGACACCGGCGAGATCCGCCGGCCCCGCATTCTTTCATCAACGTGTCATCTTGACGGCGATCGCCCGCACGACCAGGAAGCCCTGGCCCGTGCTGCCGTGCAGATACCAAAACCCGTCGTCTCCGACGTAGACCCGGGCGACTTCGCCACCGCCATTGAATGCTCCGCCGATATCCGCGAGGTAGCAGAAGCCTTCCTCCTTGTGAATCATCTTGACCGGCGCGGCGTTGTGCTCCCAGGTGTACGTTTTGAACTCGTATTTCGGCGAGTGGAACTTCAGGCTTCGGACTCGTGTGAGTTCCCGCTCGAACTCGGCGGCGCGAGCGTCTTTGGTGACGAGGTCGCTCAAGTTGTCCTCAAGAACTTTGACGTAATTCAGTCGAGCACGCTCAGTGGCCTCGGTGAATCGCAGTTTGGCCCGTTCGTACTGCTCGCTGGCAGTCTGAATTTCTCGCTCGAATTGTTCTTGTCCCGGCAGACGCGTGGTCGCATTTGTGTCCGAAGATGCGGGACTCGCCGCAGGTCCGTCAGACTGTGCCGCGACGGCCGCGCCTAGAATCCCAATGAAGAGCAATCCGCTGACAATCTTCATGACGTTCCCTTTTTTCTTGTGAGCATCTCTGTTGGGCCGTTGGCCGTCAGCCGAACGCCGATGGCCGTTATCCTTTTTCCCTGAGTGCAGGGTGACTCAAAGAAAAGGACAACGGCCATCGGCTCACGGCTTTCGGCTCACACCCGACCCCGCTTATGTGGCTACTGCTTCGGCGGGTTGGCTTCCTTCACGATCGCGCCGTGTTCGTCGCTCATCACGAGGACCGAGAACTTAGCGACCGCGTCGAGGTCGTTGGTGTTGAGGCTCGAATAGTCGAAGCGGCCACGCAGATCGGTGTAGCCATCTTTGTAGAACCGCGAGGAACCGTCCGGACGCTGGGCGTAGACCTTCACATAAGCCTTCGCGATCGGCTTGCTGGTGATCGAATGCGTGACCTTCAGTTGGCCGTAGTTCTCAATGAGCTGCACCGTCAGCGAGTTCGAGTAGTACGCCTGCGTCTTCGTCTGGCCGCCACCAGTGATCTCGACGAGCACGTTTTTGTTGTGCAGGTCTTTGGGAAGCTCGACCTTCTTGGCTCCATGAGTCCCCTTCGTGGTATTGGTCCCATCGGTCTTTGGCGGCGTGTCCTGGCCAACGATTGGTTCGGCCGTTGAACCCGATCCGTTGCCGGCATCCACTGGTGCGATCGCCGCTTGCTTGCGATCCGCGAGCGCGACCGTGTCCACGCGATTCGGCTGGATCATGCTGAACTGGCCGCGGAATTGTTGGACGAAGGGGTTACGACTGAAGAGCAATTCGACGTCCATCAGGTAGTAGCTGACTTTGACCTCGTCGAGGTTTTGATGGTTGATCGTGAGTTGTTTCGCCTCGACGTTGAAATCGAAGTTCGGATCGGTCGCGGCGAGCTGCGTTTGGTCTTGGTTGCGGTCGTCGGTGTCGATCTTCTTCGGGCCGGCTCCGTCGATCTCGTCGAGCTGGGCTTTGATCGAGGCGAACGCATTTCGCCAGCGATCGACCGGGTAGTCGGTGTACTTGGCGGCGATGGCTCGCGCGAGCTTCGGGTTGTCGGTGAAGAAGTCGAGGTACGCCTGGAAGTAGTCGTATTGCAGCCGAGTCGGCAGCCGCTCGGGGTTCACGCGAGCGAACGTCGTCAGCGATTCCTCGATGCGGTCCTGCAACAGCAGGTCGTAGGTGACGACCATCAGGTCATCGTCGGTCAGGCTCCGTTGGTACGAAAATTCTCGCAGCGAGCGGTGATATTGCTCGTTGAACTTCGCGTTGACGATCTGGCGTTGCTGGCCGAGCCGGTGTGCTCGCGCGTTGACCAGCGGCTTGTAGTCGAGGTGCTCGTAAGTGCGACGCTCAACCGGGTTGATGGTCAGCAGCGCGCTGCTCAGTCGGCCGCCAAGCTCGTTGACCAAGCCGTCGGCGTGCCGCAGGAACTCGTTGATCGCGGCGACGTGATTGTGCTTCAGGCCGTAGGACCACAGCGTCTGATGGTACGCATGCCGCGTGCTCAGCAGTGCAACAGCCGCATCGAAGAACTTCGGATCGTGCATCCGCCACGCCATTCGTTCGAGGTTCAGGCCGTGGACGTTGTGGTTGTTCAAGAACTTCAGGCAGTCGTCGGCCGAGGCGTACTGCGAGACGTAATCCCAACTCTCGGTGTCGATCTTGGTCGCCTTGTCCACGACGTTGAAGGTGCTCGGCGAGGCGAACGCGATCAGCTCGCCGTTCTTCGCGACGTGAATCGGGAAGTGCGGGTACTGACCGGCTCCGGGGAAGTAGAAGAAGTAATCGAACGTCTGCGTGTGATACGGCTGCAAATCGACATGAACGCTCTTGGTCGATTGGCCGTTCGCGACGGGGATCGCTCCTTGTGGCACTTGCAGCAGCAGCGTCAGCTTCTGCCGAGCGGACGTCGGATTCGTGACGACCACCTGGCAGCCATAGACAGTGTGAATGACGAACTCGTCGGCGACGTACTTGTCGATCTGCTCGCCGTTTTCCTGGCGATGGCGGTCTCCGTGCCGGAAGAAATTCTGGCTGACGAGGATCGGCACCTTGTCGGCGGCGGGCTGAGCGGCTTTGACCTCTTCGTGAAAGACGATAATCGGGCTGCCGGCCGCGAGCGTCATCTGCGGGCCATCGAATTTCGATTCATGCTTCGCCGGCTCGAACGGCAGATCGAGCACCGCCAGCGCGAGCATCATCTCCGAGAAGTTGCGGCTCGCGTCCGCGATGTTCGTCGAGAGGAACGGCTTCGTAGGATCGTGCTGAGCGTAGTCGCGCCAGAAAGAGTTGACCGTGATGAGACCGGGATTCTGCTCGGCGATGGCGAGGTGGTAGTAGTTGTTCTCGGCCCATTCCTTGGTCGGGTCCATCTTGCGGTAAAGCTGACGAACTTCTTGTAGTCTGGGCAGTCCTAAGAACGTGAGTTCTTCGCGATCCATCTTGCCGTCAGAGTCGAGATCGACAACGCCATTCGCGCTTGAGTCCTGCTTATCTGCCAACGCTCCCGAGCGCTTTGACTTTGCATCCATCGGCTTGCCATCGCGTGCGAGTCCGCGCCGCAAACGGTCGGTTCCGGCTTCTTCCTTGTCCTTCTCGCGAAGCCCGAGTTGCTGCTTGGCCGCCTTCTTGGCTTCGGCTGGAGCGCCCCCCATCCCACCACCAAATCCGCCCAGTGTTCGATTCGCCGCAGCAGGAGCCGGGCCGCTAATCACAGACTCAGTCATCGGTTTGTCGCTCGCAGCGAGAGACTCGAACATCACTTCCGATTCCTTCAGTTGCCGTTCGAGATTCAATTTCAAGCCGAGGCCGTCATTGGTCTCCAGCGCGCTCCCCTTCGCCGCCGTGTCGAACAGATGCAGGTATCGGTCGATGTTTGGCGGCTGCAACTTGAACAGCTCGTCGATGTGCCGCGAGGTCTTCGGAGCTTCGCCGTTGATGTGCTGCGCGAGGAACACTCGCTCGGCCACGTTGAGCTGCCCGTGAGACCACGGTTGCAGGAACGGATCAACCTTGTCGTCCAGCAGCCAGCGGTCGAGGAACGTCTTGTCCTTCTTGTTCGCGAGATACGGCTTCACCACCGCGTTGAAAAACTTTGGGTCTTTCTTCGCGAGGAACACGTTGAGTTCATGGCAGGCATACTTCGAGTACTTTTCCTTCTGCTCTTCCGGCTTGAGCTTCGGCCAGTTGAGGATGAACGAGAACTCGGCCAACTTCGGATCGTGCGTCAGCGTCGTGAACAGCAGATAAACCCGCGCGAGACTGTCATACGCCTCGAACTTCGACGTGGCGATGTCCGCCAACGTAAACGGCTGCCCGGCTCCGACCAGACTGATCCGCTTCTGCTGCGTGAAATGCTTCTTGGGATCAAGCCCGTTCGCCAACCGCAGATCAATGAAGTGCGACTTCGGTTCCTCCAACGCCACGCTCCGCCACGTCGTGCTGAGCGGATCGCAGGCGACGATGTGCAGATGCTGATGCGAGCCGAGTAGCTCGCGCTTCAAGACAATCTTGCCGTCTTTGTCCGGCACGAGGTTCACGAAGACGGCCGATGCTTCAGCGAGGAAATCGAGATTCGCGAAGTCTCCGCCGCGTGCGATGCCTGCTCCTTGGGCCTCGCCGCGCGCCATTGCGCTGGCCGGCGGCGGACCTTTGGCTGCGAACTCATCGCCGCCGAGCGCGACTTGCTCACCAGTCTCGGTCGAACGCAACACCCACGGGTTGAGCAACAGCGACGGCCGCTCCAGTGTGTTCCCAGGAAACTTCTTCGCGTACTTGCGGTCGATGATGTAGCGGTACTCATCGCCGATGTTCCGGCCCGCCAGATACACCGACTCGGCGGGCGATGTGCGGATCGCATACGGCTCGGCCTGTGTGATCCGAGCAAGATGATTCCCCGCCGCGTAGGCCGGAGCGAACCGAGTCGCGAACAAATGCACGCGAGCAAACTTGCTGACGTTGCTGAGCTGCACGACAAGTTCTTTGTCGTCCGCTTTGACACTCTCAATCTGCAACGGGGCGAGCGGCTTCGTTTCAAGCTGCCTCACGTTGCCGAGCACATACCCGTGCTTCGTCTCGCCCGGTGCGATCCGAATCCGCACATGCCGATTGAGCCCCTTCAACCACAAATCGTAGTCCCCTTCCTTCAATCCGCTGATCGTGATCAGCCCATTCTTGACCGACAGGTTCTGGAAGCGATCAGCGAAAAACGAATCGCCACGAAGTTCCAGCAGCGAGAGATCGCGCCGCATGTCGTACATCGCTGCGACGAGATCGTTAAACGGAAGCGGCAGATACGGCAGCGTCAGCACTTCGCCGACTCGACCGTGCAGCGATTGCGAATAGACGTGCTCATCGGGCCGAATCGGCCAAGCGTGCTGCGTCCCCATTGGCCCCGTCGCCGTGATTGCCACGATGCCCTCAAGCGGGCCGAGCGTCACTCGACCGGACTTGTCGGACTTAAAGGTCAAATGCTTCGGGTCGCGGAAGTCGCGGTGCTTGACCACGATTTGAACCGGTCGCGAAACCTTTGGCTCGCCCGTCTTGCCGAGCAGTTCGACAAAGTACCCGTCGCTCGTGCGAACCAAATGCAGGTCTTCGATCTTGTCCGTCCGGTCGATCTCGTTGAGCGCGAATGACTCCTGCGACGACAACGCGATCGTCTGATTCGTGCTGAGCACTTTGACTTGGGCGATCAACTGAAAGCTCAGCGACTGCACACGCGGCGGGACGGAAAACTCGTGCGTCGATTCGCGATCCTCGAACAGTTTGAAGTTCGGGATCTCGGACGAAGAGGGGACGCCGTCGTGATCGACGGAGATGATTTGCAGTTTGACTTGCTCCAGCAGCTTCGTGCTGACCGGCGTCCCGTTGAGCGTGAGTTGCGGCCGAACGATGACAGTCGCTTTCTTGCGGGACAGCAGCGACTCGCGATCGACGAAGATGCCCGCCGAAAGCGCGAAGGCTTCGCCCTCATGCTGGAAGTAGTCGAAGCAGGCAAACTCGCCGCGTGAAATCACGATCGGCTGCCGGCTGGGCTGATGCGTGAACGGGACGAGTATCTCGCCAGACTTGTCGGCAACGTACTCGTGACCGCTCAGCAGAATCTTGGCGTCTTCAACTTTCTGATTCTTCTCGTCGAGCACCGTGAAGACCTGCCCGGCCGGGACCGTCTTGGCCAAGAATTTCAATTTCCCTTTGCGGATCAACGCTCGGCTGCTGCGACCGTTGCCGATGAAATCGACGACGTACACGCCCGGCTGTTTCAGTTCGGGGAACTCGAACCGGCGGCGGACTCGGCGAAAGGCGGTGTCGTTGTAGGTGTTCGTCGTCTCGCGATTGGCGACAAGTCCGTCGAGGTTCACGTCGGTGTCCACTTCGCGGAGTTGCTCGCGATAGAAATTCTTCGTATTGATCTCGAAGACCTTCACGATCAGCGTGCCGACATTCTTGACGTGCAGGTCCAGCGCCACCGGCTCATCGGCCGAGTACGTCGTGCGGTTCGTCGGATCGAATTCGATCTCGACCCGCTGCTTGAGCTGCTGAAAGAGTTCGGCCGGGAGCTGCGCGGCCCATTGTTCCGGCTCACCGAGTCCGTTGAGGATCTTCGTTTCGGCGAAGAGATGTTTCAGGTAGATGTCGTTGATGAACGGCTCAAACTCTTTCGGGTTCGCGGCGTCCAACAAGAAGTGTTGGAGGTAGCTGCGAACGAGCGGCTCATCATTGCCGACGGGCGGCAGCAGCGTCCCCGGCCGCAGATCGTGATTCAGATGCGCCGGATGATGCTTGATCGCCTCGCTCTCACGCATCGCCTGCGACAAGTACCCGACCGGCCGAGGCAGTTGCAGATACGCCAAGAAGCGCTCTTTGTCCAACTTGCCGAGCGATCGATCCAGCCACAACCGGTGATACAGCGTCTGTGCCTTGATCGAGTTTTGAGCCGGAGGCAACTTGCTGACGAACGCCCACAACCGATCGAGATACGCCGTCATCGACTTCGTGTCGTGCTGCCAATCCTCATCCGGCCCCGGCTGTAACTTGATGAGCGACGCGACGACCCAATGATGATTGTTGATGAGGTCCGGCTTCTGCTTCAGCAACTCATCGAGCTGTGCCTGCGTCAGCAGCCGATGAATGTTGAACTGCCCGAACCCGCCAGAGTTCGGATGCCCGAAGTCGTCGAGGATCAACTTCGTCAGCGCCGCGTAATCCGGCCGAGCCAGTCGCGAGATCAAATGCCGACGCCGATCACCATCCAACTTCTCGTTGACCAGCCAATCAAACGACGCGTCGGTGAAGCCATCGGTATTCGGCTGCTGTAACGCTTGCTGCATCCACGTCGCGCGAGAGATCCACTGCGGATCGAGCTTCGTCGGTAGGTTCGGTTCGACGCCCAGCTCTTCCTTCTGATGCCCAAAGTTCACGCCGAGTTTGGCTCGCAGAAACTCCAGCGTCTTCTGCGGATTCTTGTCATAGGTCAGCAACGCCTGCCGCGCGAGGATTTCATTGACGCGCTGCGTGTGCCCGACCTTCTGAATCCACTGCGTGACGAGCGGCTCGACCTTGTCGAACTGCTCGGTCTGCTGCGCGTGCAGGCAGTGAAAGTAATAAAAGTCCTCAGTCCCCGGTACGAGCGACTTCAGCGGCACGTTGCGATCGGGTGCCAGAGCGAATTCCTCAATGAAGCCAATCTCCGCCGCACGAGTCGGCCGGAATTCCGCCAACCCCATTCCCAATGCCAACACAACGCCAACCGGTCGGAACCAATCCATCGCACGCATCATGACCTCGCTTGTTCGAGACACCGTCCCCTGGAATTGAACGATCCAGGAGACGAAGTTCTTAGAAAGAGTTCCCACGGGTCCAGAAAATAATGAGCGACCGAAATCACTTTTCTTGAACCGCCGATGGAATTCCAGCGGCAAGCTGTGCTCGCAGTCGCTCCAACTCCGCTTCCGCCTTCGCCGCACGCTGAGCCTCGGCGTTTGCCCGTTCGGTCGCAGTCTTAGCCCGTTCGGTCGCGGCATTCGCCCGTTCGGTCTCGGCGTCCGCACGCTCGGTCGCGGCGTCCGCACGGCGAGCCTCGGATTCGTCGAGCAGCAGACAGAGATTTCCATCGGCGTCGAACCAGCGCAGCCAGGTGTCGTAAACGGCTCCGTACAGACCTTCCCAAGTTCCGAGCCACAGCCCCAACTCTTCACACCAGAGCCGCCCGTCGCTGGCCGGTTCGATTTTTTGGAAACGATGACGACTGTCGAGCCGCCAGCCCATCACCGTGTGTGTCTCTGGGTCGTAGCAAAAATACTCTTTCGTGTGCAGTTTTTGTTCGTAGAGATCTTTCTTGTCGGTCAAGTCGTGAGTTCCGGTCGTCGGAGACAGCAGCTCGATGACGACATCCAGACCACGATTGTCTTCGCGCCAAGTGGCCCAGACTTGGCGCGGCTTGTCACGATCGACCCCTTGCACGACGAACACATCCGGTCCCAGGAAGTCCCGGTTCTTTGCCTGGATCAGACTGTAATACACACACATGTTGCCGCCGATGAAGAAGTCGTGGCGGTCCAGCCAATGATTTTCCAGCGAGTCGCACAACAGGTAGATGTTCTTGCGATGCCAAATGTTTTCCAACGGGACACCATCCGTTTCTGGCAAGAAGATTGTCTCGAGTTCGTGCAGCAACTCTTCGTGCATCGCGGGAGACGTTGTCATGGACATGGGATTTCGCTTTCTCAACGGACGCCGCCGCCAACCCTCGCAAAGTCACGCGGATTTTGGCGGTCGCGATGGCCCGATCGTAACGGGCGACCGGCAGACTGTCTCTGAATCTTCACATCTGAAACCCCGTGAATTTGACGGCTTGCTTTCGAGATTTCATCTGACTCGCGCAAGGCTTGCTCGAATCGGCTCTGCTCCGAGGCTGTGAACTTTTTAGAGCCGCGACCGTGAGGGAGCGGTTGCTTCAAGGACTTACAACCACTCCCTCACGGTCGCGGCTCTAAATCTTCACACACTCTCCGCGTCGCTCCATTCAAACATTTCAATCGTGTCGAACCATTTCAACCAATCTTCAACGACGCTTGATTGACGCCTTGCGATGTTCGTCGCGATGATCGTTGCCGCGTTGAAAATACTCACTTCCTCCTTTGAGAATTCGTATCGCCTTCCCATGTCTGACTCACCACTCGCATCGCCTAGTTCTCCTTCTCTTCCACCAGAACCGCATCGTTTGGAAGCGGCTCGCCTGGAAAAACTGCACAAGCTCGAAGCGCTGGGCCTCGACCCGTGGGGGCAGCGGTTTGATGGGCACATCGGGATTGGGATCGCTCGCGACAAGTGCCCGACCGAATTCGGAACCGACGGCGAGACGGTGCGCGTGGCTGGCCGGATCATGCTTCAGAACGATCGCGGCAAGCTGAAATTCTTCCACATTCAAGACGCGACTGGACGCATCCAGTTGATGATCTCGAAGAAGGACGTGCCGGACACGACCTGGCAGGCGATTGAGCAACTCGATCTCGGAGACCTCATTGGCATCGACGGCCGACTGCGAGTCACCAAGACCGGCGAGAAGACAATCTTCGTCGAACAGCTCACGCCGTTGTGCAAATCGCTGGCGACGCCGCCGGAGAAATTTCACGGGGCACACGACATCGAGATGCTCTTGCGGCACCGCTACATCGACATGATCTACAACGAAGGGGTGCTCGACCGGTTGCTCAAGCGGACGAAGATCATCAGTTCGGTTCGCGCGACGCTGGCGGGACACGGCTACGTCGAGGCGGAGACTCCGGTGCTGCACGGGATCGCCGGTGGAGCGGCGGCGCGGCCGTTCGTCACGCATCACAATGCGCTCGACATCAAGCTGTATCTGCGGATCGCGCTGGAGCTGCATCTCAAGCGGCTGATGGTCGGCGGCATCGAGCGGGTCTACGAGATTGGCCGCGTCTTCCGCAACGAGGGGATCGACGCGACTCACAATCCCGAATTCACGATGATCGAGCTGTATCAAGCCTACGCGAACTACGAAGTGATGATGGACCTGTGCGAGCAGATTGTCCTCGATGCCTCGAAGGCGGCCGGCAATGAGTCGCTCGTGCTGGCTTGGGGCGACAAGACGGTCGATCTGACTCCGCCCTGGAAGCGAGCGAAATACGCCGACCTCTTCCGCGAGCACGCTGGCTGCGACCTGCACGATGCAGACGGGGTGCTCGCGAAAGCCAAGTCGCTGCACATCGAAACCGCTGGCAAGCACCCAGACGTGCTCGTCAACGAAGTCTTCGAGGCGACTGTCGAGGATGCACTCATCGGCCCGGTGTTCGTCATCGACTACCCGGCTTCGATGTGCCCGTTGACCAAACGCAAGCAATCCGATCCGAGCATCGCCGAGCGGTTTGAACTCTTCATTCACGGTCTCGAAATGGCCAACGCCTACACCGAGCTGAACGACCCGCGTCTTCAAGAAGAAACATTCCGCACGCAACTCGCCGGCCAAGCGGAAGAAGACTCGATGGCCAAGATGGATCATGAGTTCGTCTACGCTCTGAAGGTTGGAATGCCACCGGCCGGAGGCATGGGAATCGGCATTGACCGATTGGTCATGTTGCTGACCAACACGAATACGATTCGCGACGTCATCGCCTTCCCGCTCTTGAAACCGGAATAATTAACGCATCGACCTGTTTAACATTCGTCGTCTCCCTTCATTCGTTGGACTCTTTGCCTGTCGCATCAACAGGAGTCCAACGAATGAAGGGAGACGACGAATGTCAGGATCGAACGAAAACTTTGCTTTTGAAGGAGACCATCATGTTCGTCATTCGGAATCGTGTGCTGGTTGCGGTGTTGTCGATCGTGTTCTTAAGCGGCTTCGTCGCCTCGCGCGCGGAAGACAAGAAGGATGAAAGGAAAGCCGACCCGAAGCCGAAGCGCGAGCTAAAACTCTTCAACGGCAAGAACCTCGACGGCTGGAAGAGTTCGATGTTCGGCGGCGACGGTGAGATTACTGTCGAGGACGGCCAACTGATTCTTGACCGAGGCACCGAGCTGACCGGCGTCACCTGGAAAGACGGCAAGACGCTGCCGAAATTCAACTACGAGATTTCACTGGAGGCCCAGCGCGTCGATGGCAGCGACTTCTTCTGTGGGCTGACGTTTCCGATCAAGGACGATCCGTGCAGTTTGATCCTCGGCGGTTGGGGCGGGACGGTCTGCGGGATCTCCAGTCTCGACTTCAAAGACGCTTCGGAAAACGAGACGACTTCGTTTCGCGAATTCAAGAACGGCCAGTGGTACAAAATCCGACTGCGAGTCTTGGAGAATCGGCTCACCGCCTGGATCGACGGCAAGGAAATTCTCGACGTTGACTTGAAGGGCAAGAAAATTGGTATCCGCAGCGAAGTCGATCCGAGTCGCCCGCTCGGATTCTGCTCGTACTCCACCAAGGCCGCGCTGCGAAACATCGTGCTGAAAGAGATCGAGCCTCCGAAAGAAAACCCCGCGGCCGACAAGTGAGTACTTTGAGTCATCCTTCTGAATCATTCCTCTGACCAGATTCCTTTGATAACCCTCTTGGAGAAGCTGAGGAGATCAAAGGAATCTGGTCAGAGGAATGGAAACACCGAAGCCCCCTTGGCCGAAAAATCCTGGACTCGACAGTCGCTTTCTCCTGACGGGTTCGGATACTCTGGTTCTCAATGTTCCTGAGGCGGCTCGGCGGATCAGAGCTGGCTTTGGGGAACTCCCGCCCCCTAGTCCCACCAAATAATTTCCGGTTGAGCGTCCCGCGTCGGATGCGGAGTTCAACGACGGTCCTTCAAGAATGAGGTGTCGCGATGCGTGCGCTTTGGCATCGTTCCGTGGTTGTCTGCTTGGGTTTGATCGGCGTGTCCGTTGGCTCGACGCTGGTCGCGGCCGAGACTCCCGCGACCGACTCGGTCAGCTTCGATAAGCAGGTGCGACTGATCTTTCAGGCGAACTGCCAAGGCTGCCATCAGCCCGCCAAAGCCGGCGGTCAGTATGTGATGACCGACTTCGCCAAGCTCGTCAGAGGGGGCGAGAGTGGGTCGGCTGCCGTCGTCCCCGGCAAACCGAATGCGAGTTCGCTGCTGCAACTCATCACACCCAAGGACGGCAAGGCCGAGATGCCCAAAGGCAAAGCTCCGCTGACCGCCGCCGAGATTGAAATCATCAAGAAGTGGATCGCTCAGGGAGCGAAGGACGACACGGCCGCCGGTGCCAAACAGCGGTACGATCAAGATCATCCGCCCGAATACACGCGACCGCCGGTCGTCACGTCGCTCGATTTTTCACCCGATGGACAGACGCTTGCGATCTCGGGCTTCCATGAAGTGCTGCTGGTCAAAGCCGAGACCGGTGAATTGATCGGCCGGCTTGTCGGACTGTCCGAGCGGATTGAATCGGTGCGGTTCTCGCCCGAAGGAGCACGGCTCGCCGTGACCGGTGGACTTCCCGGACGAATGGGTGAGATTCAGATTTGGGATGTCGCCACCAAGAAGCTGACGTTGGCCGTCACGGCAACGTTCGACACGGTCTACGGCGGCAGTTGGTCCTCCGACGGCAAACTGATCGCCTTCGGCGGCGCGGACAATCTTGTCCGAGCGGTCGACACGACGACTGGTCAGCAAGTTCTGCAAAACGGAGCCCACTCCGATTGGGTGCTCGACACCGGGTTCTCGCCGGACAACAGCCACTTGGTCTCCGTCAGCCGGGACATGACCGCGAAGCTCACCGAAGTCGGTACTCAACGGTTCGTTGACAACATCACGTCGATCACGCCGGGTGCGCTGAAGGGGGGCATTCAAGCGGTCGCCTCGCTGCCAAACCGCGATGAGGTTCTCGCGGGCGGTTCCGATGGCGTTCCGAAGATCTATCGGCTGTATCGCAAGACCGCTCGCGTCATCGGTGATGACGCGAACCTGCTGCGACAGCTCTCCGCGATGCGTGGCCGTATCTTCGGCGTCGCGACCAGTCGTGACGGATTCCGGTTCGCCGCTTCGAGCGCGCTTGACGGGACCGGTCAGGTGTTTGTCTTCCGGTTCGATCCGGCTCAAGTCCCGGCAAACGTGCAAGCGATGCTCGCGAAGAAGTTCGCCGATCGCGCTCCCGCTGAAAAAGACGCGATCGAGAATCACTTCAAAGCGGCCGCTCTGACCGAATCGAAAATCGAAGTCAAAACGAATGTGTATGCCGTTGCGTTTCGACCGGACGGGAACATCGTCGCGGCGGCGGGGTCGGACGGCGTCGTGCGACTGATCGACGCGAACACCGGAGCGATCACGAAAGAGTTCTCACCTGCTCCGATCAAGCCGACCAATGCGGCGGCTCCCAGCCAGCTCGCGGCCAACTTCAAGCCGCCGGTCGAAAAGCTGGAGACAGAATCGTTGCCCCCCGGAACGAAGGTCGTTGGACTCGAAGTTGTCCCGGCCTCGATCAAGCTGACCAGCCCGTTTGATTACGCTCAATTGCTCGTCACGGCGAAGCTCGACAACGGCGACCGAGTCGATGCGACGCGATTGGTGCAGGCTCAGCCAGCCGCCGCGACGGTCACGATCTCGCCGACCGGCATCGTCAAAGCGACTGCCGACGGAGCATCCGCCATTGCTGTGAAGCTCGGCGATCAGGCAGCGACCGTCCCCGTCGAAGCCGTGGGCATCGCGGCCGAGTTTCATCCCGATTTCATTCGGGATGTCAATCCGGTCCTCTCACGAGTCGGCTGCAACCAAGGGACTTGTCACGGAGCGGTCAAAGGGAAGAACGGTTTCAAGCTCTCGCTGCGCGGTTACGACCCGATCTTCGACGTGCGAGCTCTGACCGATGATCTTTCATCGCGCCGAGTAAACCTCGCCTCCCCCGACGACAGCCTGATGCTGCTCAAGACGACCGCCGCCGTTCCGCACATGGGTGGCCAAGTCATTCAGCCGGGCGAGCCGTACTACGAGATCGTTCGCCGTTGGGTGGCCGACGGCGTCAAGCTCGACCTCAACACGCCGCGCGTCGTGAAGATCGACGTCCTGCCGCAGAACCCGGTCGTGCAATTGATCGGAGCCAAACAACAACTCCGAGTCCTTGCGACCTATGCCGACGGCCGAGTCCGCGATGTGACGCGCGAAGCGTTCGTCGAGAGCGGCAACACCGAAGTCGCCGCCGCTGAACGAGGCGGGCTATTGAAATCGCTCCGACGCGGTGAAGCTCCGATGCTCGTTCGTTACGAAGGCTCGTATGCCGCGACCACGCTGACCGTGATGGGGGACCGCACCGGCTTCGTTTGGGCCGAGCCTCCCGCCAACAACAAGATCGACACGCTCGCCGCCGCCAAGTGGCAGCGGATGAAGATCCAACCGTCGGGACTCGCGTCCGATGCCGAGTTCATTCGCCGCGTGTACCTGGACCTCACCGGTCTGCCGGCGAGCGTTGATCAAGTCAAAGCGTTCCTCGCCGATACTCGCGACACGAAGGTCAAACGGGATGATCTGGTCGACAAACTGGTCGGCTCGGACGACTACGTCGAGTACTGGTCCAACAAGTGGGCCGACCTCTTGCAGGTCAACGGAAAGTTCTTGGCTCGCGAAGGAGCGACCTCGTTCCGCAAATGGATTCGTGACGAGATCACCGCTAACACCCCCTACGACCAGTTCGCCAAGAAGGTCATCACCGCGACGGGCTCCAACAAAGATGTTCCACAGGCCGCGTACTACAAGATCCTCCGCGAAGCGACCGCGACGATGGAGAACACGACGCACCTGTTCCTCGCCATTCGCTTCAACTGCAACAAGTGCCACGACCACCCTTTCGAGCGTTGGACTCAGGACCAATACTACGAGACGGCGGCGTACTTCGCTCAGTATGGACTCGACCGGGATCCGGCCAGCGGAGACCGCAACATCGGCGGCACCGCCGTCGAAGGGGCGAAGCCGTTGTTCGAGAGTGTCGTCGATCGCAACGCCGGCGAAGTCTTGCACGAGCGAACCTCGCAGCCGACTCCGCCGAAGTTCCCATACGCTCTGACCAGCCAAGTGACTCCAGCCTCTCCCGCCGCCGGACAACCGCCTCGTCCGCGTCGCCTTGAATTCGCCGACTGGCTCACCTCGAAGGACAACCCGTACTTCGCCAAGAGCTACGTCAATCGCCTGTGGGGTTATCTGTTCGGAGTCGGCATCATGGAACCGATCGACGACATCCGCGCCGGAAACCCGCCGACGAACCCGGAACTGCTCGACTATCTGACGCAGGAATTCCTCGCCAGCAATTTCGACGTGCGGCATGTGATGAAGCTGATCTGCAAGTCGCGGACGTATCAGTTGTCGGTCGATTCAAACCCGTTCAACGTCGATGACAAGATCAACTACTCTCACGCTCAACCGCGCCGCCTGCCGGCTGAGGTTCTGTTCGACACGGTCCACCGAGCGACCGGCACGATCACAAAGATTCCCGGAGTCGCTCCCGGCTCTCGCGCCGCCGCGCTGCCCGATTCGGGCATCGAATTGCCGAGCGGTTTCTTTGCAACCTTCGGTCGCCCCGTTCGTGAGAGCGCCTGCGAATGCGAACGCTCCGGCGGCTTGCAACTCGGCCCGGTCATGGCGCTGATCAGCGGAGCCACCATCGCCGATGCGATCGCCGATCCGACAAATGAATTGACGAAGCTCGTCGCCGCGCAACCGGATGACGCGCAGCTCGTCAACGAACTCGCGCTGCGAGTCCTCAACCGGCCCGCCGCTGATGCGGAATACAAAGCGTTCGCCAACGCGCTCGCCGAACTCGACGCCGATCACCAGAAGCTGGTTGCCGCACTCAAGCAGCGCGAGGCCGACGTCGCTGCACGTCTCCCCGACTTGATGAAGAAGCGTGAAGAGTCAATCGCTCGCACGAAGGAAGAACTCGCCGCCTACGAAAAGGAGGTTGCTCCGGATCGCGCCGAAATGGAAAAGAAACGACAAGAAGGAATCGCCGCTCGGCAAGCGGATATCAAAGCCTACGACGATCGCATCGCCACGAAGATCGCCGAATGGGAGAAGCAACAGACGAACAACGTCGAATGGATTTCTCTGTTGCCGACTTCCGCGACCGGCTCGAAAGAAACGACCCTCTCCGTCGAATCCGATCGCTCGGTGGTGGTCGAAGCGAAGGGTGCTCGCAACGCCGTGCTGACGATGACGTTCCCGACGAACTTGCGCAACATCACCGCGTTCCGTCTCGAAGCCATTGCCGACGCGAAAGCCCCGAACGGTGGCCCCGGCCGAGCGGGTGACGGCAACTTTGTCCTCAGCGAATTCGAGGTCTTCGCCTCTCCCGCCGCGAAGCCCGCCGAATCGAAAAAGGTCGAACTGCACAAGGCTCTGGCCGACTTCAGCCAGGTCAATTTCGAGGTCGCGAAAGCCGTCAACGGCAACCCCAACGACGGCAACAAAGGCTGGGCCATCTCCCCGGCTTACGGCGTGACGCACTGGGCCACGTTTGAAACCAAGCAGCCGATCAACATTGAGGGCGGCACGCAGTTGAAGATCGTGATGCACCACAAGTTCAACCAACCGGATTATGTGCTGGGCCGCTTCCGCATTTCGGTCGCCGTGGACAAGACCGACGTCGGCCTGACGCTCGCCGACGAATATAAAGCGATCGTCGCCACGCCGACCGCTCAACGCACCGCTCCTCAAACGGCTGTTTTGGCCAAGCATTTCAAGGCGGTCGATCAGGAATTCCGCAACCTGCAAACCGCCCTGGGAGTCGCCAACCAACCGCTGCCCGTCGATCCGAAACTGGTCGAACTGCAAGGCAAGCTCGAACTCGTCAATCAGCCGCTCCCTCCCGACGGCCGATTGTTACAGTTGCAAGCCGACGCAAAGAACAGCGAATCCCAACTCCGCAACAAGCGGCTGACCGCCGCCCAAGACGTCGTTTGGGCCTTGATCAACACACCAGCGTTCTTGTTCAATCGGTAGCGACTGCCGGGCGCCCCATGAAACCTAGCGTTTACATTGAGACGACAATTCCAAGTTATCTGACGGCTCGTCCCACCACCGATGTCGTTCTGGCGGGGCGTCAACAACTGACGATTCAATGGTGGGCACAACGCGAGCGTTTCTTCTTGTACGTTTCCAAATTGGTTTTGAAAGAGGCTGGTGCCGGTGATCCTGACGCGGCTGCACGACGATTGGCGGCACTCGTTGGAATCCCGTTGCTCGCACCGTCCAATGATGCGGAGGCCCTCGCGAGCATATTGATGCGGGAAGTCCGTTTGCCGCCGAAGGCGGAATCGGATGCATTGCATGTCGCCATCGCAGCGTTAAACGGCATCGAATACTTTTTGACTTGGAATTGTGCGCACATTGCGAACGCCGTATTTCGTCCGAAAATGGAAGTCGTCTGTGAAGAGTTTGGAGTACGATGTCCGACGATCTGCACTCCCGAAGAGTTGTTGCTCGAAACTGTTCCTGAGGTGAATCCCTATGACTGATGAAATTCTTTCCGAAATCCGCCGGACGCGAGCCGCGTACTCCGATCGGTTCCAGGGAAACATTGCGGCGATGCTGGCCGATTTGGAGGCGTCTACGGATGCCGCCGGTCACACCGTCGTCAGTTTTCCTGCCAAATCTCCGACACCGCGTCATTATCGAAACACGTTGCTACGGAGAAAGTTGGAACGTGCCGACGAAGATGTGCGAGCAGGCCGGTTGATCGACGAAGAGGTTGTTTTTGCCGAATTGTTGGAAGACTTGTGAGTTTTCCTCGGCGATTTTATTTCTAACCCACGACACCAGACACGACAGATTTCATCCATCCACTACGGAGCCCAAACATGTTTTCGATCCTTGGACAACGTGCAAAAGATTTGTGTGATCGCCGGCTCGGAATGACTCGCCGCGACCTGCTGCGAGTTGGTGGCAGCGGGATGTTCGGGCTGACGCTCGGTTCGATGCTGAAGATGCAGGCGCAGGCCGAAGAGTCCAAGATCAGCGGCGGCCCGGGGTGGGGCAAGGCCAAGAGTGTGGTGCTCATCTATTTACAAGGTGGGCCTTCGCATTTGGACCTGTGGGATCCAAAACCAGATGCCCCGGACAACGTGAAGAGCATCTTTCAGCCGATCGCCACCAAGCTGCCCGGCGTGAACTTCACTGAGATTCTGCCGAAGCTCGCGCAGATCAATGACAAGTTCACGATGATCCGCTCGCTGGGCTACACGCCGAACGGGTTGTTCAACCACACGGCCGCCATCTATCAGATGATGACCGGCTACACGACCGACAAGGTCAGCGCGTCGGGTCAGTTGGAGCCTCCGAGTCCGAAGGACTTCCCGAACTTCGGCTCGAACATTATCCGCCTCAAGCCGCCGACCGAACCGATGCTGCCGTTCGTGATGCTGCCTCGGCCACTGCAAGAGAGCAACGTGGTCGGCAAAGGAGGCACCGCCGGGTTCCTCGGCAAAGCCTTCGACCCGTACACGCTCTATCCAGAGGGGGACGATCTCGACATGAACAAGATGGAGAAGATCAAGGTCGATGATTTGCAGCTTCGCCCGGAAGTCTTCTCCGTCCGACTCGAACGCCGCGCGCGTTTGCGTGACACGATCAACGCCAGCATGAAGTCGATCGACGCGGCGGTGAAGGACTACAACCTCGACGCCTACTACGACCAAGCCCTGCGCTTGATCGTCTCCGGCCGAGCACGCGAAGCGTTCAATCTGTCGGCTGAAGCACCGGAAATGCGAGCACGCTACGGTCGCACGACGTTCGGTCAGAGCTTGCTGCTGGCTCGCCGATTGGTCGAAGCCGGCACACGCGTCGTCGAAGTCGTCTGGCCGAAGGTTGCCAACAGCGACAATCACTCGTGGGACCATCACGCCGGTTTGCCCGACCGCATGAAGAAGCAGTCCGGACCGATGCTCGACACTGGTTTGTCGGCGTTTCTCAGCGATCTCGATGAACGCGGCATGTTGGAGGACACGCTCGTCCTGTGTGTCGGCGAGTTCGGCCGCAGCCCCAATCGCGGTGTCAGCACCTCCGGCAACAGCAACACTGCCGATGGCCGCGACCACTGGCCGTATTGCTACACCTGCGTCATGGCAGGTGCTGGCGTCAAACGCGGAGTCGTCTACGGCAAGAGCGATAAGACCGCATCGAGCCAACTCGAAAATCCGGTCCATCCGATCGAGTTGCTGGCGTCGATCTACCACTCCTTCGGCATTCATCCGGAGACGATCGTCTATAACCACCTGAACCAACCGCGCGAGTTGGTGAAGGCTCAGGCCGTGACGAGCTTGTTCGCTTAGAGTGGCAAATCAGAGCAATCCCGGGGGGGGGGGGGGGGGGGGCG
>JBJXEX010000237.1:0-13471 GCA_046156195.1 Planctomycetaceae bacterium
CAGCCGAACTACAAACTTGGCTTCCTTGCCCATGAGTCGCTCCTGAAATGAGAATCCGCTCGTCAATCGCGGTTCATCCCACAAAACGACCCAACTCAGCAATCCAAAGTTGGCGGACCACTAGCCAAATGGACCTGTTCGATCCAAAAACGGAACTCGACCGGCATCACGGCGAGGCGTACTTCAACAAGATCGCCGGAGAAGTCGAGAACGTGACGGACGCCGGAGCGCTCATGCGCAGTCCGTTCAAATTTGCGAAGCACGGTGAGTGCGGCATGTCGGTCTCGAACGCGCTGCCGCACCTCACCAAGCACGTCGATGACATCGCGCTAATTCGATCGCTGTTCACAACGAACATCACGCATGAGCCGGCGCTCTACATCATTCAGAGCGGGCACATGCCGTCGGGGTATCCGACGCTGGGTTCGTGGGTTGTCTACGGACTCGGCAGTGAGTGTCAAAACTTGCCGGCGTATGTGGTGCTCGACGATCCGCTGGGGCTGCCGATCAACGGCGTTGAGAATTGGCACGCCGGCTTCCTGCCGCCGATCTTTCAAGGAACACGGTTCCGTTCAACCGGTTCGCCGGTGCTGAACCTGCGGCCGGAAACCGCGGACCCACCGGAGATCGCACGTCTGCAACGCGACCTCTTGAACCGGCTCGACCGACTGCATCAGCGACAGCGGCCGGGCCAGCCGAACCTCGACGCGCGGATCGCCAGCTATGAACTCGCCGCGCGGATGCAGATGTCGGCGACCGACGCACTCGATCTGTCACAAGAGACTCGTCAGACGCAAGAACTCTACGGCATCGGCCGCGAGCCGACCGATTCGTATGGCCGGCGTTGTTTGATCGCGCGGCGGTTGGTCGAGCGTGGCGTGCGCTTCGTGCAGCTCTTCATCAACGCTCAAATCTGGGACAACCACACGGGACTCGCCACCGACATGAAAGCCGCGTGCGATCGCACCGACTTGCCGATCGCCGGCCTGTTGTTCGATCTGAAGCAACGCGGCCTGCTCGACGAGACGCTGATCCTCTGGGGCGGCGAGTTCGGCCGCTTGCCGATCGCTCAACTTCCGAAAGACAAAGACGAACGCAAAGCTGGCCGCGATCACAACAAGAATGCCGCCTGCTGCTGGCTGGCCGGAGGCGGAGTGAAGGGAGGCACGATGTACGGCAGCACCGATGACCTCGGTTTCGCCGCCGTGGAAAACCGAGTCAGCGTCGCCGATTGGCACGCCACGATTCTGCACCTGCTCGGCCTGCATCACGAAGAGTTGTTCGTGAACGAACACGGCCTGAAGGAAAAACTGACCGGCGTGCAACCGGCTCGCGTGGTCCGCGAGATCCTGGCCTGAAACTCTCATTGATAATGTCTCACCTTGCCCCATCCGGAAAACCGATATGACCGGAAATGTCCGTCATGGGATCGGCTATGTGTCCTGCTGCGCGCGTTCAATCCTTGATGAGTTGTCGGCGTGTCCGCAGCGGAGCATCGTTTGCGATCAGGTCATTCGTTGCGCTGACGCTGCTGATGACACCGTGGCTCAGTGGCTGCGCGACTCAGCGAGCTTTGCGCCAACACACGGTCTCCGCCAACATCACCGTGGCCGACATCTATTATCAGCAAGTCCTGAACAACATTGCCTGCTTCGCGGCGAACCCGGCGGCGATGCCTTCGTTCGCGGTGGTCACCGCCGGAACGGTCAATGTCGAAGACCAGCAGGGGGCCAGCTTCAATCCCACCTACAGCCCGACGCTCACCCGGTTTTCGCAGGGGGGCGGTGCGCTGCCGATCCTCTCGTTGCTGTTCGGGGTGAGTGCCACGCGATCCGTGTCCGAGAACTGGTCCACGGCTCCGGTGACTGACTCGGACAACATCCGCCGCCTGCGTTGTGCATTTCAAGTGATCGTCGGGGCGGGGAATGCGCAGTGCGATCAGTGCCAGGATCGGCTCAAAGGCTTCTTTGTCGGTGCCACGGAATCGTACGAGTGCATGTTGCCGATGGGCTGGTACTGCGTGGGCGGCAAGAACGATGTCCCCAAAGACGCCTGCCATGTCGGACGCTATGGCGACACCTACGCTTGGGTGATGCCCGATGGCGTCGATGGACTGACTCGCTTCACCATCACCGTGCTCGATATCGCGACGGGCGAAACACACGCTCCCCAACGCTCGGTGGTGAAGACCTACAAAGGCGAGCCTAAACCCGAGAACCTGGAAACCACGGAGATCACTTCGCAAGAGCTGGACGAAGAGGCCCTCAAGGATGCGTCGAAATTCCTGCTCGATCGCGAGCGGCATGAGACCCAGAACTTCAATCGCGGACTCTTCTTTGTGCCTCGGTGATGTGATTTTTGATTTTCGATTGAACCGCAGTTCGCGTGAGACAGACGATGGCTGACCAACACGTTTTTGGCTCCGATGAGTTTCGTTATCGCGTCGCTCTCGATTGGCCCTGCTGGCCAGACAATTGGAACGTGATCGAAGTCGTGGGTGTCGCCACCGATTCGCAGGATCGCGCGTTCGTGCTCAGTCGCGGCGAGCATCCGATCACGGTCTTTGATCGCGAGGGACGATTCCTGTCTTCATGGGGCGAGGGTTTGTTTGCTCGGCCGCATGGCATCACGGTGGCTTCCAATGACACGGTGTTCTGCACCGATGACTTCGGACACTCCGTGCGACAATTCACAACGGACGGCAAGCTGTTGATGACGCTGGGGACTCACGGGCAGCCGTCGGACACGGGCGCGACGAGCATCGACTATCGCACGATTCAACACGCCGGGCCGCCGTTTCACTTTCCGACGAACGTGGCACTCGCTCCGTCCGGCGAGCTGTTCATCTCCGATGGCTACGGCAACGCGCGCATTCACAAGTTTTCGGCCGACGGACGTCTCTTGTTGTCGTGGGGCACGCCGGGCAGCGGGCCAGGGCAGTTTCAAATCCCGCATGGGATAGCCGTCGATCGAAACGGCACGGTCTATGTCGCCGATCGCGAGAACAGCCGGTTGCAACTCTTCTCACCCGATGGCGACTTACTGAGGGAGTGGCCCGACATCGCTCGGCCCTGCGACGTGGCGATCGACAACGCTGGCCGCGTCTTCGTGGCCGAGGTGGGCTATCGCGCAGGGATGTGGCCGGGGACTCAGCCGCCGCATCCGAATGCGACCGGCGGGCGAATCAGCATCTTCGATTCACGAGGGGAGTTGCTCACACGCTGGGGCGGCGGAGACCAGCCGTGTGCTCCGGGAGACTTCTTCGCTCCGCACGATGTCTGGTTCGATTCGCGCGGCGACTTGTATGTGTCCGAAGTCGTCCGCGCCGCATCCGGCAACGTGAAGCCGCCGGTGGGCGACTATCACACGTTGCAGAAGTTCGAGCGGGTTTCGTAGTGTGGCACGACGCTCCGCGTCGTGAGTTGCGACGCGGAGCGTCGCACCACACTACGGCAACTGCGTATTCCCCATCAAAAACCGGTCGCACTCGCGAGCACATTCGCGGCCCTCGTTGATCGCCCAGACGATCAAGCTCTGCCCGCGGCGGCAGTCGCCCGACGCGAACACGCCGGGGATGCTCGTCGAATACTTGCCATAGTCCGCTTTGAAGTTCGAGCGTGGGTCCAACTCAATGCCAAGCTGATCGGCCAACAACTTCTCCGGGCCGAGGAAGCCCAGCGCGAGGAAGACATAGTCGCACTCGAATTCGACTTCGCTGCCTTCGACGCGAGTGAACGGTGCTCCCCCTTTGACCGGTTTCGACCAATCGACTTTCACTGTCGTCAGCGATTTGAGGTTGCCGTTCGCGTCGCCGTTGAAGCGCACCGTGTCGATCGCAAACGTCCGCGGATCGGCTCCGAATTTCGCTTCGGCTTCGGCGTGGCCGTAATCGACGCGGAAGATGCGCGGCCATTGCGGCCACGGGTTATTGCCGGCTCGGTCGTCCGGCGGTTGCGGGACGATCTCGAAGTTCAACAGCCCCGAGCAGCCTTGTCGCATCGACGTGCCGAGGCAGTCGTTGCCCGTGTCGCCGCCGCCGATGACGATGACTTTCTTCCCCTCGGCATTGAGGAATTTGCCATCGCGCAGGTCCGAGTCCAACAGGCTCTTCGTATTCGCGTGCAGGAACTCCATCGCGAAGTGGACCCCCTTGAGATCGCGGCCGGGGATCGGCAGATCGCGCGGCTTGGTGGCACCGGTCGCCAGCACGATCGCATCGTTCTCTTCGCGGAGATGCACGGCGTCGATGTCCTTGCCGACTTCGCAGCTCGTCACGAATTTCACGCCCTCGTCGGCCAGCAAGTTGACTCGCCGCTGCACGACCCACTTTTCGAGCTTCATGTTCGGGATGCCGTACATCAGCAACCCGCCGATTCGGTCGGCTCGTTCGTAAACCGTGACCAAATGCCCCGCTCGATTGAGCTGCGCCGCCGCCGCCAGCCCGGCCGGCCCCGATCCGATCACCGCGACCTTCTTCCCTGTCCGAGTTTTCGGCGGCTCGGCCGTCACCCAGCCTTCGTCAAATCCCTTGTCGATGATCGAGCACTCGATGTTCTTGATCGTCACCGCCGGCGACGTGATCCCCAGCACACACGAACCCTCGCACGGAGCGGGACAGACTCGACCGGTGAACTCCGGAAAGTTGTTCGTCTTGTGCAGCCGATCAAGCGCCTCGCGCCAGTGGCCGCGATACACGAGATCGTTCCATTCCGGGATCAGGTTGTTGATCGGGCAGCCCGACGCCATGTTGGCGATCAATCCGCCGGTGTGGCAGAACGGCACGCCGCAATCCATGCAGCGCGCTCCTTGCTTGCGGAGGTCTTCCTCCAGCATGTGATGATGAAACTCGCGCCAATCCAAAATCCGCAACGCCGGATCACGATCCGTCGGCAACTGCCGATTGAATTCCATAAAGCCCGTTGGCTTCCCCATCGCACTCACTCACTTTCTGATTCGACTGACGATGCTGATTGTCTTTAGGGTGTCAGCAAGCGTCGAAAACCGGCTTGCTCAAAATGATGATCGGTCGTCAGTGCGTCGTTGATTTCCCAATCTTTCATCAGGATGAAACTCACGGCATCACAAAGCGACCATTCTTTGTCGGGACGTTCGGTCAATAAATCCAAAGCCATTTCGTGAAGCTCGTCGTGTATGAAAACAAAGTCGATGAATTTCAAATCCGGCAATCCACGAGCGAAGTCGAGGACTCTCTGGCGAGGAATTCCTCGTGCCGCTCCTAAGGCGACCAATTCGGCGATGACGAGATTGTGTGTGACGCATCGGTCGGTCGATTGCAGGTAGGTGACAGCATCGGTGTGCCATCGTTCTCGCGGATCAATGAAACACAACAAGCCCGAAGTGTCGAGTAACATCATCTCTCCTCGTGTGTGTCCATGTAGGACTCCGCCAAGTCCCGATCGATCGATTCGTTATCGGCCGTGCCATGTGTCGATTCACACGACCCGGCATGGGCCATCAACTTCTCCATGTCCGCCTTGCGTTCCGCAGCGGTGAGCGTGAATGGCCGAAGTCGCCGCATCGTCCATTCTTCGACAGTCATGCCCGAGCGGCGCGCGACATCAGCCAATCGGCCATACGCTTCATCCGGCAGTTCGATCGTGACAACGTGTGACATTTCCAACTCCTGATTGACGGAATCCAAAACACAATGGTTTCATAGGACATCATCCACGGTTCAACTCCTCCAAGAACCGGCCGGGGCTTACGATCTGCGTCACTCCGTGGCGTTTCAGCCGAAGCAAATGGCGATGGTCATTGGTCACCAGAAACTCCGTCTTCGATTCCTCCGCCAAGGCCAGAAACTTGGTGTCGGAGACATCGCGAGTCAGCGTCGGTGAAACGGAGTCGTCAACCAGAAACCTTTCCGAAAAGGCCACGATGGCATCGACAAAACCCATGAGTTCATCATCGGAGAGTCCGTGTTGCCGCTGAATTCGAGGGAGCGTGAGCACGTTGATGAGTTCGTCCAGGGTTTGTTGAGACATCGCCGCCGAGAATTCTCCTAGAAACAATCGTTCGACGACGCGCGTGGAACTCGATTGCTTCGTCGAAATCAACGACTGAAAAAACACGTTGGTATCCAGGACGGCGATGGTCACGACTCAACCTCGCTGCCGAACTTCGGTGACGGCGTCGTCAACGATCCGTTCAATTTCCTCCTCAGACAAATGGGCGTTCCGCGCCCGCGCCTTTTCCATGATCAGTCGCGCTCGAGCGGCCAGAAAACTCTTTTGGGCGTCAGTATTCGACGTCCACAAATTCGGCAACCGCCGCTCGATCCACGCCTCAACAGTGACTCCGTCCTGTGCAGCTCCCGAAGCAATTGGCTCGAAGACGTCGTCTGCGAGGTTCAAAGTGACTGTGTGTGACATCATTCGGTCCTTTCGTCTCGACTTTACCTGGGCGTTCAAATTGGACCTGTCCCTGTTTCCTTCCGAATCGGACCTATCCCTCTATGTTCTTGGCTTTTTCTTTTTCACCTTCCCAGATTCCAGCTCAAACAACGGATACGTCCCGTGCTTGTATGGCTTCGACAATAGTTGGACACCACGATCGAGCGTTGCCCATTCTTCTTCAGCAATGCTGTTCAACACGCGTTTGAGGGTTTTCGCATCAGACGTGCCGTCTTCAGGGAGCATCACCCCACATGACTCCCATCGTGATTCGTCATCGTTGTATTGCTGGAATTCACCTAGGATCGCAAAACGGGTCCCAGGTGGCGCGATTTCACCGTTCCGTTTATGAACTCCAAAACTACGAATTTGAATGACTGGGTATGCGTCGTTTCGTAGTCCTGACAGATTGGCGTAGCTGGCCATCCAATAAGGCTTGCGTGACAGGACTACGGCCGGACACACCGTCGTCACGCGATACTTCCATTTGCTTCCGACGCAGTAGCGGAGCGAAAGAAACGCAAAAAGCACAGCACCTCCCCAAAGTAACCACCAGCCAAGCAAAATTGCCAACAATAGGAAAATGCCAAAGACCCCGAAGCAAATCAGCCCTGCCTTGCCCTCTTCAACAAAAAAGAACCGAAACATCTGAAGTCGTATCTTCGCAGGATTTGAGGCTTCGAAATCGCCGCCGTTCTTGAAGTATTGTGTCATCGTGCCTCCCCATTTTTTTTCGTGAAATTCAAAATCGTTCGGTGCCATCCGTCACACCTGCCCCGCCGCCGTCGCAATGACCTTGCCAGTTTTGGACGGAGCTTCCTTCACCATCTCCGCCAAGGCACGCTTGTAATCGACTGGCATGACCTTGAGGAAATGTTTTAGCTCCGTGGACCAGTTGGCGAGGATGCGTTTGGCGACGGCGCTGCTGGTGTAGTTGGCGTGGTTGGTGACGAGGCGCTTGAGGTCGGCGATGTCGGCTTCGGTTTCGAGCTTTTCCAACTCAACCATCTCAGGATTGCAGTTGGCTTTGAATTGAGTGTGCGGGTCGTAGACGTAGGCAACGCCGCCGCTCATGCCGGCGGCGAAGTTGCGGCCGGTGGGGCCAAGCACCACGGCTCGGCCGCCGGTCATGTATTCGAGGCCGTGGTCGCCGCAGCCTTCGACCACCGCTTCCGCTCCGCTGTTTCGAACACAAAAACGTTCGGCGGCGACGCCGTTGAAGTACGCTTCGCCGGCGATCGCTCCGTACAACGCCACGTTGCCGATGATGATGTTCTTGTCGGTTTCGTAGGTGACGGCTTTCGGCGGGTAGATGATGACGCGAGCGCCGCTGAGTCCCTTGCCGACGTAGTCGTTCGCGTCTCCTTCCAGTTCGAGCGTCACACCGTGAACGGCCCAAGCTCCGAAGCTTTGGCCGGCGTGGCCGG
Organism: Planctomycetaceae bacterium; assembly: GCA_046156195.1. Lineage (GTDB taxonomy): Bacteria > Planctomycetota > Planctomycetia > Planctomycetales > Planctomycetaceae > SXKJ01. Next base: position 7,841 of record JBJXEX010000237.1, read on the forward strand.
TGAACTTCAGATGGATCGTGTCATCGGGCAGGCCGTTCGCTCCCCAGCGTTTGCTGACTTCGTGAGACAGCGTGGTGCCGGTGGCTCGGTCGGTGTTCACGATGCGGAGCTCTTTCCGCAGCTTGGTGCCGTTGTCGATCGCTTCGCGGCAGGCCGGGATCAGCGTCGTGTGGTCGAGCGTGAATTCCAGTCCGTGGCGTTGCCCGATCGTGCAGTGGGTGGCGACATCCGGATGCGGCTTGGGAGCCAGCATCAGAAGCGGCGAAAGGTCGATCCCCTTGGCCTTCCAGTGATTGATTGCCTCGTCGGTTTCGAGCAGATCGACTCGGCCGACCAGTTCGTTCATCGTGCGGATGCCGAGCGAGGCCATGATCTCGCGGCATTCCTCGGCCGCCATGAAGAAGTAATTGATGACGTGCTCCGGCTGGCCGTTGAACTTTTTCCGCAGTTCCGGGTCTTGCGTGGCGATGCCGACCGGGCAGGTGTTGAGATGACACTTCCGCATCATGATGCAGCCGAGCACGATCAGCGGCGCGGTTGCGAAGCCAAACTCTTCCGCTCCCAACATGCAGGCGATCGCGATGTCGCGGCCGGTCTTCAGTTGGCCGTCGGTCTGCAAACGGACGCGGCTGCGGAGGTCGTTCATCACCAGCGTTTGGTGAGTCTCCGCGATGCCGAGTTCCCACGGCAGGCCGGCGCACTTGATCGACGTCAGTGGCGACGCACCCGTCCCGCCTTCGGTGCCGGCAATTGTGATGTTGTCAGCGTGACCTTTCGCGACTCCGGCGGCGATCGTGCCGACGCCCACTTCGCTGACCAGCTTCACGCTGATCCGAGCCGACGGGTTCGCGTTCTTCAGATCGAAAATGAGCTGCGCGAGATCCTCAATCGAATAGATGTCGTGATGCGGCGGCGGGCTGATGAGTCCGACGCCCGGCGTGCTGTGCCGAGTCGCGGCGATGATCTTGTCAACTTTGTGGCCGGGGAGTTCGCCTCCTTCGCCGGGCTTCGCTCCTTGAGCGATCTTGATCTGCAACTCGTCGGCGTTGGTCAGATACCAGCTCGACACGCCGAAGCGGCCCGACGCGACCTGCTTGATCGCCGAGCGGCGCGAGTCGCCGTTCGCGTCGGGGATAAACCGCTTGTAGTCCTCGCCCCCTTCGCCGGTGTTGCTCTTGCCGCCGATGCGGTTCATGGCGATCGCCAGCGATTCGTGAGCGTCCGCCGAGATCGAGCCGTAACTCATCGCGCCGGTGCAGAAGCGTTTGACGATCTCAGAGACCGGCTCGACTTGATCGAGCGGGATCGGTGCGGCTCCCTTCTTGATCTTCAACAGGCCGCGCAGGAAGCACGCCTTGTGAGTCTCTTCATTCACGATCTGCGCGAAGCGTGTGTAAGAAGTCTTGTCGCCGGATCGCGCGGCGTTCTGGATTTCGGCGATCGTGAACGGGTTCCAGGCGTGCTTCTCGCCGGTCTTCCGCCAGTGATACTCGCCGGGGTTCGGCAGTGCCGATTGCGATTGCCCTTCGCGCGGCGGATAACCGACCTCGTGCCGCAGCATCGCTTCCTTGCCGAGCACCTCGAAATCGACCCCCTTGATGCGGCTGGAGGTGCCGGCGAAGCAGTAATCGACGACCCCCTCGTTCAGACCGAGCGCCTCGAAAATCTGAGCTCCCTTGTACGACTGCAACGTCGAGATGCCCATCTTGCCCATGACCTTGAGCATCCCCTTCTCGACCGCCTTGCGATACGCGGCGACAATTTTGTCGTCGGTCCAATGATCGCCGAGCGTCCCGTCCTCGCGGCATTGCCGCAGTGCCTCGAAGGCGAGGTACGGGTTGATCGCGTCCGCTCCGTAGCCGACCAGCAGGCAGTGATGATGCACTTCGCGAGCTTCGCCGGTCTCGACCACGATGCCGATGCGGGTCCGCAGTTCGTGCCGCACGAGATGTTGATGCACGGCTCCGATCGCCAGCAGCGAACTGACCGGCACTCGCTCCGGCCCCGTCTTGCGATCCGACAGCACGAGCAAACTGAAACCGCTCTCGATCGCCTGCGTCGCTTCCTGGCAGATGCGTTCGAGGCACCAGCGCAATCCGGGATCGCCCTGCGAGCGTGGGAACGAGATGTCGATCGTCTTCGTTTTCCAGTGGCGATAGTTGAGGTGCCGAATCGATGCCAACTCTTCGTTGGTCAGGATCGGGTTGGGGACGACGAGCCGATGACACTGCCGCTCGGTCGCGTCCAACAAATTGCCTTCCGGCCCGATGAAGCACTCCAGCGACATGATGACTTCTTCGCGGATCGAATCGAGCGGCGGGTTCGTGACCTGCGCGAAGAGCTGCTTGAAGTAGTCGTAGATCAGCCGCGGTTGGTCGCTCAGGCACGCCAGCGCCGCGTCGTTGCCCATCGAACCGAGCGGGTCTTTTTTCGTTTCGATCATCGGGATCATCATGAATTGCAGCGTCTCGCTCGTGTATCCGAATGCCTGCATTTGCTTGAGCAGCGTCGCCTCGTCGTATCGCGCCGGCACGTCGGCCTTCGGCAATTCCGAGAGTTTGATTCGCTGGCTGGCGAGCCATTCGGCATACGGTCGTTTTGCGGCGACCGACTGCTTGATCTCTTCATCCGGGATCAGCCGGCCTTGTTCGAAATCGACAAGGAACATCTTGCCGGGCTGCAAGCGGCCTTTGATGGCGATGTTTTCCGGCGCGATGTCGAGCACTCCGACCTCGGACGCCATCACGACCTTGTGGTCCTTCGTGACGTAATACCGGCTCGGCCGCAGCCCGTTCCGATCCAGCACCGCTCCGATGTATTGCCCGTCGGTGAACGAGATCGACGCTGGCCCGTCCCACGGTTCCTGCAACGCCGAGAAGTATTCGTAGAACGACCGTTTTTCGTCAGACATCGCGTGATGATTCTGCCACGCCTCCGGGATCATCATCATCACCGCTTCCGGCAGCGATCGCCCGGCGTGATAGAGCAACTCCAGCGCGTTATCAAAATTGCCGGAGTCCGAGCAGTACGCCTCGCACATCGGAAACAGCTTTTGCAGATCGCCGCCGAATAGCTCCGACTGCATGACTCCCTGCCGAGCGAACATCCAATTGACGTTGCCGCGCAGCGTGTTGATCTCGCCGTTGTGAGCCATGAAGCGGCAGGGCTGAGCACGATCCCAACTGGGAAACGTGTTGGTCGAGAACCGCGAGTGAATCATCGCCAGATGGCTGGTGTAGTCCGGGTCGCGCAGGTCCGGGAAATACGGCATGACCTGACTCGGCATCATCATCCCCTTGTAGATGATGATCCGCGTGGACAACGAGCAGACATAAAACAACAACGCCTGAGTCAGCTTCGATTCATCGCGCAGCCGATGACTCGCCACCTTGCGGATGATGAAGAGCTGCCGATCAAACTCCGCCTGATCGATCCCCTCTTTCGCGCCGACAAATACCATCTCCATCGCCGGCTCGCGCGAGCGTGCCGATGGCCCGATGTCGGCCGCGTCGGCATCGGTCGGCACGTTACGCCAGCCGATCAGCGACTGACCTTGCTCGGCGATGATCTCATTGACGGTCGTCTTGCAGAGTTCACGTTCTTTGGGATCGGTCGGCAGGAAGACAATCCCCGCTCCGTACCGACCGCGCGGCGGCAGCGCGGCTTTGAGTTCGGAGGCCGCGATCTTCTCCAGGAACTCATACGGCAACGCCGTGAGGATGCCGGCACCGTCGCCGGTGTTCTCTTCGCAGCCGCAAGCTCCGCGGTGAGTCATCCGGCGCAGCATCTCGTCCGCATCATCGACGATCTGCCGAGACCGCTCCCCCTTGATGTGCGCGACGAAGCCGACGCCGCAGGCGTCATGTTCGAAACTCGGATCGTAGAGGCCCTGTTTCTTGGGCCAACCGTTGCTGTGACGTTGAATTGTCATGTCTGATATCTCATCCAAAATTTTTGAAAGCTGACTCTGCGTTCGTGTCATTGACCTGTCCGTGCTCCGGCCCCGCCATCCGTGCGGCACTAAAAAACTCAGGGTTGCCGCACGGATGGCAGGGCCGGAGCACGGAGAAGAGTTATTCAGGTCGCGACCGCCTGGGCGGACTTGGCTCGGCCGTTTTTATGAATGCCGGCCCGATCGGCCGGCGGCAGCGAATCGGCCGGTGCCTTGAGCAGTTCTTTGAATTTGCTCGCCGCCGTGGAGAGCGTCTTGTTGCGGCGGTGGATCACTCCGATGGGGCGATGCCAAGCGACATCCTTGAAGTGCAACGCGACGAGCGTCCCGGCATTCACTTCGCGTTGCACCGTTGGCTCCGGCAGGATCGACACTCCGGAACCGATCTCGACCGCGCGTTTGATGTTCTCGATGTTGTCGAACGAGTGGACCGTGTTGACTGCGATCTTCTCGCCTTTCAGCCAGCGGTCGATCTGCCGGCGAATTTTCAATTCCTCGGTGAAGCAGACGAAGTCTTCGCCCTCCAATGCCTGCACCGAGACGCCCGATTGATTGCGAGCCTCTTCGACCAATTTGTGATCGGGCGGCACGACCAACACCATCGGCTGCTGCTGCCACTCTTGAGCGGTGAACTCACCCCCTTCTTTCGGGAATGAAACCAAGCCCAAGTCCGCTTCATCAGTCGAGACGCGGCGGTACACCTCGTCGGGATGCAGGTAGTCGATCCGCAATTCGACGTCCGGATACTCGTCGCGAAACCGGGCGACGTAACGATCCATCTCCGACAGCCCGACCGAATAAATCGCCGCGACTCGCACCCGGCCGACGACCTTATCCATCATCGTGCGGACGCGGTCTTCCAGCTTGCGGAACCCGTCCAGCAATGTGCGGCAGCCTTCGTGATAAACCACACCCGCCGGAGTCAGCTCGAACGGCCGCTTGCCGCGATCAATCAGTTGCACCCCCAGCCGCTTTTCGAGCGTCGCGATCGACTGGCTGACCGACGACTGCGTCACATCTCGCTCGGAAGCCGCCTTGGAGAAACTGCGCAGCGCGACGACGTCGCAAAACAGCTCAACGGTGCGCAGTGGCATGAGAACTCAACCTGCTCGTCGGCGCGAGCTAACATCAATTTGGCTAATACAGCATCCTGCCGTCCATAATTCCAGGGCGGGAAATTAGCCCGCGCTTTCGGGACGGTCAAGAAACAGGTTGAAGATCATCGGACAAATCTGCTTGTCGTGACCCGATTGATCGGGTCGAGCGGCCATGTCCGGTGCCTGCCCCCTGCTTCACGACGAGCGCCAGACGGTCATCGCGAATGCGGGAGCGTCGGAGTTCTTCAGCGGGAAGGAACTCACGCGGCGGCAGTGCATGATGTCGCCGAGACAGTCGCCAGCCACCAACGACATCACGGCATCGGTCAATCGCGGGTCTGGGTATCTCACCCGAATCGACTCCAGCCAGAGAGCCAATTCGACTCGGAGCGGATCGGGCTTCTCCGGAGTCGGCGGCTTCGGATCGTCGGCCAGCGCAACGGCCGTCACCGGCAGCGCGGCGACGGCGGCGATCGACTTGGCGAATTCTCGGCGTGAGACGGACATCGAAAAACCTCCTACGAGGCCGTGGTGGCGTTCAGGGGTCAGGCACTTCGGAATTTGGGTATTTGGCGGGGGCCA
>JBJXEX010000238.1:0-8596 GCA_046156195.1 Planctomycetaceae bacterium
CGGCACGGCGCGAGCCGTCCGGTTTCGTCGAGTTTCCCACACTTCACCGGACGGCTTGCGCCGTGCCGCTACCAAAGCGAGTGCCATTGGGCGTTAGCCCCCGGACAGAACGGCACTCGGATGGTCCGGGGGCTGACGCCCTCCGGCTCACCAGAAACGAGCGTGGCGACCTCGGTTTGGATCACTTGGCCGTCGCGTCGTGAATCGCCTTGAGTGACTCTAGCCGATTGAAGCTGCGGGCGACTTGGTTCGAGCCGGTTCGCTCGGCGACCGAGGCCGTGCCGCGTCGGGCTTCGTTGCGAGCTTCGGTCTTGCCGACGTTGTCCTGCAAGCGATCGACGCTCTTGTTGAGCGAAGCGGCGACGGTGTCTTGATTCGTGGTCGCGGCGCTGACGAGATCGAGCGTTTGCGATTCGACCTCGGCTTGCTCGCGACGCGTCTGCAACAGTGCGACCTTTTGTTCGGTGTCTTCGAGTCCGCGACGCATCTCGGTCAGGGCCAGTTCCCCTTCGTCAACGCTCTTCTTCAGCCGAGCCAGTCCTTCGCGTTTGATGTTGAGCTGGTGCGTCTCACGATCCTGCATGGCCAAGAGGTCGTCGATCTCCTTCTGAAAGGCCGGGAGCGCGAACTCTTGATTGGCCCACTTGAGCGACGTCTGCTCGCTGTCGATCGCGGCTTTGAGGATCGGGTAAGCCTCGGCCAAGAGTCGCTGCCGACGCTCGGTGCTGCCGGTCAGCTTGGCGACCTCGGCCGTGAGTTCCTCGATCTTGCGGCTGGAGAGATTCATCTGCACCTGCCGGTCGATGAGATCGAGCCGGACCTGCTGCATCTCTTGAACGATCTTCCGGTCGTGGATTTCTTCGGGGAGCGACTCGGTGACGCCATCGGCCGCCTTGTCGGCAGACGCTTTGACGAAGCCTCGGAATTCGTGCGTCCCCCGCCCCGCGACCGCGAACACGGCCACCAATCCAACCGCGACCACTCCCAACGCCAAAATGATCTTTCGCATGATTCCGCCCCTCGTTCGTGTTGCTTGTGTTTGCCTGGCGAGCAACTCACACGAGCCGCTCTGCCTCAAGCACGAACGGGGATGGGGACGATTCCGCGGAATTCTGGGAATTGCTCTACAAACATTTGAAATCTTCTTTTTGTGAGAAGATTTTCGGTTCCAAAAACACCAAGTCCAGAAGCCACCTAATTCTTGCGAGTCACAGAATACCTCGAATTCACTTCGCGTTCTCTGCGATCTTCTGTTCAAAACACAGCTTGCAACAGAAGGTCGCAAAGAACGCGAAGTGGGACAAAGGATTGCGGAATAACTTGGCAAAAGTCTTGATTTGTGGTTGCGGCTCCGCCGCAATCCAACCACAAACATGAAGGGCAAGAAAAGAGACTTCTCGCTGAAGCCAACAGCACAACTCACGGGCTTCCTGTTTTGTCTTTGTCCGAAAAATGTGCGTTTCTTGCGTGCATGTTTTGGGGCGTTGGATCGTGGGCGAAGCCCGACCCCGCGTTCCCAAACCTCGCGAGTGCGAGTTGGCCGTTGTTGACGTAATGTTTCCAAGCGTGAGCCATGCGTGCGAGTTGCTCGTCGGTCAGGTCTTTGATCTTTCGAGCGGGGCAGCCGGCCCACAGCGTTCTGGGCGGGACTTGTGTTCCTTCCATCACGACGGCTCCGGCGGCGATCAGGGCTTGTTCGCCGATCACGCAGCGGCTGAGCACGGTTGCTCCGATCGCGATCATCGCTTCGTCGCCGACGATCGATGCGTGGACCAACGCGCGATGGCCGAGCGTGACTCGATTGCCCAGTACGCAGGGGAAGCCGTGATCGACGTGCAGAATCGAACCGTCTTGGACGTTCGTGTCCTCGCCGACTTCGATGACGTCTCCGTCGCCACGCAGGACGCAGCCGTACCACACGGAACTGCGAGCCTTCAGTCGCACTCGGCCGATGACTATGGCACCGGGAGCGACCCACGCGGTCGGGTCGATTTCTGGCGGAGTCCACAAGGCGTCCCAATTGTTGCCTGCCTCGGGGTGAAGAAGCACAGGACAGGGAATCGGAGCATGGCTGGGTTCAAAGGACGTGGGTGATGCGGACATGTTGCCTCGACTCGATGTTTGGAAGGGGTTGGCGGACAGATTGGGGCGTTTCGTGTCAGCCTCAGATCATTCTGCCCACTCATCATTCTGCTGAGCCCCGAACTGCAGAATGATGGGTGGGCAGAATGATCTGAGGCGGGAATATGCGCCCCAAATCTTCTCGTGCCACAATTCGATCGATAACCGACCATTCAAATGTGCGACGACTTGCGTGCTTCCTCTGTGTCGCCTGTCGCGTCTCTGTGGTGTCAAAAAAATCTTGATCGGCACCACAGAGACGCGACAGGGGACACAGAGTAAGAACAAAAGGAAGGCGCATCGTTTCGAGGGTTATTCCTCGTTTGCCGCGCTAGGTGTCGGTCGCAGTCTCGTCTCCGGTGTGTTCTTGTCTTTGGCCTTGCCAGACGACTCCAGAAGAGTCGGTGTAGCCTCCGCTATGTGCGGTGACGTTGACGATCTCGGCAGGCAACGGAAAGCAACGAGCTTGCATGTCGAGGGCAAACTGTTGTGCGGTCTCCTCGTCTGCCGCGAGCAGGCCCCAAGTGGCGATGTATCCCCGCCACTTGGCTTGTTCCGCGAAGCGGCCGGGGAGTGTCTCCCAGCGTTCGTCGAGTGGCTGATGGATTTCGACAACATAGAAGTTGAGGCCCTCGGACGTGGGACGAGCTTTGCGAATTGGCTCGAAGAAAACATCGGGCATCAGGCCGGCTTGAAGTGCGAGTTGTTCGACTCGTTGACGCAGCGAATCATTGTTGGCCAGCGTTTGCACGGCGGCGACGAGTTTTTCAAACAAGCGGACGAAGCCGTTGAGCGACAGGTAATCGACGGTGGCCAGCGGCCGCGCGAGGCATTCCGTCAACCAGGATTTCAAACCAGCAACGTCCGGCAGATCGGCACAGCCTTTCGCGCGGAGAATCGTCACGCCGAAAAGTTGTTCGGGACTGCGAACGGCTTCCAGATCGAGGGCCGCCAAAGCCTCGGCGGGGCGATGCAGTTCGAGCAGCGCCAGCGCGCGGTAATACTGGGTCCACGCCGTCTCCGGTGACAACTCTTCGTAGCGGTCGAGATAGGTGACGACCAACTCCCAGCGTTCGAGTGAGAGCGCCGAGAGGCCGGCGTCCCAGAACAGTGCGGGATCAGCGGTCCCTTCGCGAATGCACATGTCGAGCACTGCGAGGCCATCGGCTCGGCGATCGGTCGCGTCGTACACGCGAGCCAGTTGCAGGGCGACTCGTGAATCGGTGCGGTTCAAGCGGAAGCTGCGTGCCCAGCAGCGTTCCGCTTCGCCCTCGCGGTCCATGCTCCAGAAGAACTGACCGGCCCGCGCGTGATTGCGCGGGTGATCGGGATTCAGGTCGAGCGACGCGCGATACCACTTCTCGATTTGATCCAGCGTGACGATCGCATCGGCCTCATCGTCCGGGACTTCGCCGCGAGCGGCCCAAGCCAACGTCGCGAGGACATTGATGGCGGTCCCGTCTTGTCCGAAACGCTCGACGAACGGCTTGGCCCAGTCCCACGCATCCCGGCTGCGCTCCAAACGACCGGACATCAGGAGCGCGAAGTAGACGAGACGCCCGGCATCGGCCGCATCGCTCACGTTGCGCGGATCAATCGCCAGAATCTCTTGGAGAGCCGCCAATCCTTTCTCCGGTGAGTCCGCGCTCACGCACTTCTCATGCAGTTCGAGCAGTCGAGATTCGAACGGCGTTGACGGCGGTAGTGAATCGTTTGAGCCATCCGCCACAGGCGGATCAGAGAGCGGTGATTCGCCTGAGCTGACGACCGATTGCTGATCCTCCTGTGGCGGACGGCTCAAATCTTCACCGTCTCGCTCCGGCGGTTTCATCGAGAAGGGGCCGACAGTCAGCGGCCCGGCCGCCGCGATCGGTGTCGGCGGGACTTCGCCGGAGAGCAACAATTTTAGACGCCGCAGCGTCAACCAATCGCGAGCCGGTTTGGCCTTCGACTCCAACTGCTTCCCTAACGCCTGAGCCTGAGCGTCATGCCCGGCCAGCAACTGCACCGCGATCAGTCGCAAACGAACATCGAACCAAGTCGAAAGGCATTGTCGGCTGAGCAGCAACCGATCCAGCCGTGTGAGTTGTTCGATCGCCGATGCGAACTCACGACGGCACGAAGCGATCACGATGTCGCGATACAGTACATCGAGTTCGTAGGAGGGATCCTCACCGGCGGGGGGCAGCACGAAGTCGAGTCCCGTGGGAAGGACTTGCTCGCGTAGCGTCGGCCACTCCGCCTCGCGCCCGGCCAACCAGAGCAATGTTTCCAGCATGAGCGACCCGGACAAACGGGCGTCATACGGACTGTGGTAAGTCTCGATGAACGAGAACGCCTGCAACAGCGCGTCGATCGCCGCGTTCAACTGCCCGCTCAACGCCAACAACTGGACGAGATCTTTGCCACTGATCCAGCGACGATCGGAACCCCCTTCGCGCGGCTTTTGTACGATCCCCGCGCGAGCGTAATGAATCGCCATGTCCAGATCGTCGGAAGCCCGATAGACGTCGCAGGCGTACTCGCGAAAGCAGGCGGTGCATTCCAGCTTGCCGGTGCGGCGGCAGACTTGCAGGCCATCGTTGATGCACTCGTGAATTCCGTCCGAGTTGAAGCCTTCGGTTTGAGCCACATGCTTCGCCAGATTGTCGTAGCTGCAAGCAGACATCCAGGCGACGGTGTGCCGGTATGCCTCTTCGGGACAATCTGGTTGATGTTGCCGAGCCAACTCTTCGCTTTCGAGCAGCGCGATGTTCTCCAGCGCGGCCTCTTTGCCCGACTCCGGATCATGCAGCGACTGTGCGTCGTTCATGAGATAGAAATTGGCCTTCAAGTAGGCGATCACCCGCCGTTCCTGTTTCGCCAGCCGTTTGAATTCGCGACAGAGCCGCCACGAAGTCGTGACCAATCGGCGATTTCGCAGGTCGCCGATCCGCTCATCTAGTTCCTGCAAATGGGCATCCACATCCAAGACATCATCGCTCATGGCAACTTTCTGTTCGTTGGGTTCAGCGATTAACTCATTTCAGATTGCGGCGGCAAGTAAAACATAGCCACGTTCAAAGTCCCTAGACCGGATTGTTCACGGAATGTCAGCAAGTCGTTTAACCGCAAGCCGCAGGCGTGCGCGTCGGCGTGACGCGCTGCCTACACCAACGCGCACGCCTGCGGCTTGCGGTTAAACGACTTCAGATTGGCAGATCACTGAGTGTCTTGGCACTCAAGATCGCCTCCAGCAACTCGTCAATTCGCTCGCAGGAATTGATCCGCTGGACTTTGCGTTTCGCCTCGGCAGGGACTTTCACAAATCTCTTTTCCATTTGCAGGAGGAGTGACTCCCGCTTGCCTAGCAACCTTCCTTGCTCGATTCCCTTCTCGATTCCCTTCTCGATTCCCTTCTCGATTCCCTTCTCGATTCCTTGCTCGATTCCTTGCTCGATTCCTTGCTCGATTCCTTTCTCGATTCCTTGCTCGACTCCTTGCTTGATTCCTTGCTCGATTCCAATTTTTATGCCCGCTCGCTCCCAGGATGTAATCATGGTTTTGACTTCCTCGTAAGTTTGTTGGTTGGCAACCAATTCCACAAATTGCGTTTGTTCTTCGCTTCGCAGCGGCATGTACGAATCGACGAAATCCACCAGCAAGCTCCGTCGAGCGGGATCGACTCCGGCTCCCAGAATCAGGCGGAGGAAGTCCGCTTTCAAGCGAACTCGTTCGCGGCGACTGTACTTCATCTTCGCCATCAGAGCGTAGGCCAGCGGATTCTGCGATTCCAAGAATCGACGGTAATCGAGTTGGCTCAGCTTGATGAGGTGGTAATCAAAGATCACGCGGCTGCGTGGCGACAATTCCAGCTCGAAATGGTCGGTGACGGGTTTGATCCACTCGGCGGCGTCGCTGAAGACCGCGATCGGCACGATGTGTGTCTGATGACGGAGATACAATTGGCAAAAGTAGCCGAACATCCGCTTCGGAAAGTCTTCCGCTTTGCGAGAAGACTCAAATTCAAAATGCACCAGAATGAATCGCTCGCCGCCTCGCTTGAGTCCCACTTTGACGACCAAGTCCAGCCGCTTGCGTCGCCCACGTTGGACGTCGGTGAAATACTCCTCGCGGAGGAATTCGACTCGCGTGAAATCAATGAGTGCCGCCTCTTCGGGGCAGAACAGCTCCATGAACTCACGGAAGAAGGCTTCCACGATCTGCTTGAAGATTTGGTCGTGATCGAGCTTCATGGCGAACTGAAAAGATCAAAGGAATCTGGTCAAAGGAATGAACGACGGGATTTTGGTTCGTCCCCAGCTTCGACACGGATGAACCCAGCTTTCGGAATCAAGGTGGTCCAAAGTGTCATGCTTCGAGGTGAGTAGTCGAGTTCAGCGGGGAGTGTCTTTTTTGCCCCACAGCGCCTCGGCGATCCAATCGAGGTCATCGGATTGTTGGAGGTGAGTGTTGCGGTCCAGAGCGGCTCCGGCAGCGGTGAGGGCGTTGATCACCAGCAGACGCAAGACGCTGGCCAGCGGCGTGCCGGTCGATTGTTCGAGTGCTCGGCCGACGAGCCGGTGACGGCGATTGAGCAGCACTTCATTCGCGGTTTCCGTTTCATCGGACAGTTCGGCGTCGATCAGTCGTTGGAATCCGGGAGGGATCGTCCCTTCCTTTTTCAGCTCTTCAAAAGTCTTCAGTAAGGCGCGGCGTTCATTCAAGAAGGCGAGCACCGGTTGTCGGTCATCTTGGAAGTCGGCACAGAGGATCTTGGCGTCCGTCTCCTCGAAGAATTGCTGCCAATGATCGGGAGCCGGCTCCACGTCACGAACGCCCAAGATGGACTCGGCAAAGTGCGGCGCGGAGGGACTCGCGATCCGGAGATCGACTTGTTGTCCCGCAGAGATGCGATCGGCGATGAGTGCCGCCAACAACGACTCCTCGAAGCTGAGCAGTGTGTGGACGCACGGGACCGAATAACTCGCGAAGAGACTGTTCATCCAGCGCTCTTGGCGGCGGTCGGGGTTGTACCACAGGACTTGATCCGCCTCGGTGTCGAACAGCGGATCGGCGTCGCTCTTGGAGAAGATCTCCTCGAAGGTCAGCGTCCCCAGCGACGTGCCGAAGCGATACGACTTCGCCAGCAATTGTCGCAATCGCGGTTGCGAGAGCGCGGCTCCCGCCAGCGTGTAGCGGTGCCAGGTAATGATCGACTGCCACTTCGCCGAGTCGCGTTGAGCCAGCCGTTCGAAGTGCTCAAAGAGCAGTCCTTCGAGGACCAGCCGGACCTTCTCAAACTGAGCGTCACGGACCAAGTCTTCACGGCTGGCGGTGGGGGAACAATCCGGCAACTCCAGCACGCCGCGCAGAAAGCTCGCCCACTCCGGCAGCAGTCCTTGAATGTGTCGCGAGATCACCATGCGACGCAGCGTGACGGACACGGTCGCATCGCCACTGAAGCCGGGCGTCCGTCGCGGAGTCACATACAACGCTCCTTGAATCGCGGCCGGTTGACTGGCTCGCAGCGGGATCACGTCCAGCGGCGTTTCCTCGAAGTAGTTTTCGAGTGCCAGTTCGACCGCTTCATCCTCCGGAGTCGGGTCGAACCAAGCGACGTTGATGACGTTCGTTCGCGCGGCCTGACCATTCACGAAGATCGGGATCGACACGAAGTCCGCGAACTCGCGAACCGCCTGTTCGAGCGGTTCGATCTGATTGGCGAAGTACGCGAATTCCGGTTTCAGGTGCAGCGTGACGGACGTGCCGACGCTGTCCCGATCGATCCCGGATAGTTCGATCTGCGTCGCCGGGCCAGCCTCCCAGCGAACCCCTTCGGGACAGCCCGCTTTGCGAGTCTCGACGACCAGTCGCTCGGCCAACATGAACGAGCTGAACAGCCCGATGCCAAACTGCCCGATCAACTGACTGCCATCGCCGACCGTGGACTCCGCGTTGGGCGCGTCGATGTCCGCCAACCCGGCAAGTCGCCCCTTCAAGATCCCGGTGATGCCGACCCCCAGCGTGCCGAGAAACCGCTCCGCCTCGTCGGCCGTCAAGCCGATGCCGTCATCCGTAACAGTCACGGTGCGACGCTCGGAATCTTGCAGGATGTCGATCCGACCCGAATAGGACAGGTCCAACTGTCTGCGTCGGTGAATGCCGTCGTGAGCATTTTGAATCAGCTCGCGGATCGGCGTATCCAACCGGCTGTAAAGCGACTGCCCCAGAATTTGAATCACGCCGACAACATCGACCTGAAAGGGAATCGTCTTGGTCCAATGCGTCATGGTGTCCGGTCAAAAGCAAGTGGTGGCGAGAAGTGTCAAAAGAAATGTGCGGCGGAGTGTATCAATCGTCGTCATCGCGCCGAGCGACCTCGCACAAAGTCGCGCGACGACACTTGCGGAACGATCGTCAAATCGCTGTCTTAGCACTGCTCAGGGGTCAGGCACTTCGGAAATTCGGAATTGGCCGAGGCCAATTCCGAATT
>JBJXEX010000246.1:0-5590 GCA_046156195.1 Planctomycetaceae bacterium
CTTCCCGATCGCTGGGCGACGCTTGGTCGCACGCCGCTATTCGTGGCACGCGGGCAACAAGTTCTCGGCGTGCTCGCGGCGGAAGACCGAGTCCGGCCGACAACCGCCGAAGCGACGTTGGCTCTGCGAAATCTGCACGTCGATACCGGACTCGTCAGCGGCGATCGGCTGGAGGTCGTTCGCAACGTCGCCCACAAGCTCGGCATCACACTGATCGAGGCCGAACGGCTGCCGACGGAGAAGGCCGATGTCGTCCGCTCGCTGCAAGCGACCGGTCGCCGAGTTGGCATGATCGGCGACGGAGTCAACGACGCTCCCGCGCTCGCCGTGGCCGATGTCGGCTTCGCGATCGGAGCCGGAGCCGATGTCGCCATCGAGGCCGCCGACGTCACGCTGATCGGCAACGACCCACGAGCCGTGCCGCACGCGATCGAACTGGCTCGGCGCACGCTGCGGATCATCCGCCAAAACTTGTTCTTCGCATTCGCGTACAACGTCGTCTCAATCCCGCTGGCGACCGGGTTGCTTTCAGTGTTCGGCGCGATCATCCTGCCCCCCGGCTTCGCTGCCGCCGCGATGTCCGCCAGCAGCGTGCTGGTCGTGACCAACAGCCTGCGACTGCGAAGGTTTAGGCCCGCAGCTTCCTGAGTAACTGACGATGGCCCAACGACGGCTATTCACTGTAACGACGCCGCTTGGCGATCGTGCGTTCCTGACTCGTGATCGTTGGCGTGAAATTACCCGGTTCAAGCATCCGGCGATGTCAGGTCATGAAAAACAGGTTCGCATGTGTCTGGAATCGCCAGACACGATTTGTGAGAGTGAGAAGGACGACGACGTCCATTTGTATTACAAGTCCGTTCGGGATCTCTTCGTCTGCGTCGTGATTGCCCCGAGCGTCTCAAAAGAGCGGTTCGTCGTGACGGCATATTTCACGAAAAGAATCAAAAAGGGAAAACTGCGATGGACAAGTTAAGGGTATATTTCGACCGCGAGGGCAACACCCTTACGGTTTGGTTTGACGACCCCAAGAAAGAAGTGGTCTGCGAGGAGACTGGCGACGATGTCGTTCTGATGAAGGACCGTCGCGGTCGGGTCATCGGCTTCGAACGGCTGAATTATCTGACTGCCAAACAACGAGCGGACGGAATGAGAATCCCTGTTGAAGTGCAGATGGCTTGAACGATCAAGAATGAAATCATGCGGGCTGCAATGAGTTCAACGGACGAGTCCGAACCTCTCGTGATGGACAACAACGAAGAGTTCATGAAACTGCTGGCCGACGCGAGCCGTCAAGTCGAGAAGACCGGCGGTATTCCGCACGACGAATTCTGGCGGCGGAATGACGCGAAGTACTCCAAGAAGTCCAACGGCAAACAGAAGCGAAAGGGAGGCAAGTGATGCGAAGAGCCATCTGGAATCAAATGGCTTGGGGTTGGTTGGTGCTCACATTCGTAGGACTTTGTGGATGTGAACCGGATCTTCGTGAAGTCAACATCACATTCCCTGAAGAAGCGGGCGCTGCGGTTGAAAAAGCCGAAGCGGAAGCTCTGACGCAGGGGGCAGTGTCAAAAGAAGAATCCAACGCGAAGCCTTCGTCCAAGCAACCTCCCAAGCCGTTGCTCTCTGCCGAGGAGATCGCCGATGGCTGGGTGCAACTCTTCGACGGCGAGACGCTCTTCGGTTGGAAGCCGAACAGCGACGTGAATTGGTCGGTCGCTGACGGCGTCATCACCGCCGACAAAGGGACGAAACCGGGACTGCTGCTAACCTCGGTGCCATTCGCGGACTTCGAATTCCGATGCGACTTCTGGATGGCCAAGGGGGGGAACAGCGGCGTGTTCTTGCGGACGCCGACCGTGCCGACCGATCCGGGAGTTGATTGCTACGAACTCAACATCTGCGACACGCATCCGCAGGGCTTCAACACCGCCAGCTTCGTGAAGCGGCAGAAGCCGACGAAAGAAGTCTCCGGCGAAGAGGCGTGGAAGACGTTTCACATCCGCGCCGAAGGGCCGCGAGTCGTCGTGAAGCTCGATGGCGAAGAGGTGCTCGACTTCACCGATAAGACCGACAAGCCGTTGAAGTCCGGCCTCATCGGGCTGCAAATGAATTCCGGGCTGGTCAAGTTTCGCAACGTGTTCGTGAAGCCGCTCGGCACGAAGGATTTGTTTAACGGCAAAGACCTCGCTGGCTGGCGCGAGGTGCCCGGCTCGAAGAGCAAGTTTGAAGTGATCGACGGCGCGATTCACGTCACCAACGGCCAAGGCTATTGGGAGTCTGAAGCGACGTTCGCCAATTTTGTGCTGCAAGCTCAGGTCAAAACGAACGGCGACGCGCTCAACAGCGGCATCTTCTTCCGAGGTCTGCCGGGAAAAGAAGGAGCGTATCCCGGTTACGAATTCCAAATTCAAAACGGCATCAAGAACGGCGACCGCACTCAACCAGCCGACTTCGGCACGGGAGCCATCTTCCGCCGTCAAGCCGCACGATTCGTCGTCTCGAACGATCGCGAATGGACGACGCTCACGCTGGTCGCTCACGGTCCGACCTTCGCCACCTGGGTCAACGGCATCCCGGTCACCGTCTGGACCGACGAACGCAAGCCGGCCGCCAGCGGGAATCCACGCGACGGCCTCCGCCTCGACGCTGGCCATTTCAGTCTGCAAGGACACGACCCAACCACCAATCTCGACTTCCGCAACATTCGCGCGGCCAAGTTGCCTTGAGCGATTCCAAGGGTTTGAGAACTGGCTGGCAAAAAGATGAGGGGCAAAAACATCTGAGGCGACTCGTGCGGCGTGGAAAATGAATGGCAGGCATTATTCCATTTTTTTGCCCTCCATTTTTTTGCCAGACTTTTTTGATTTCGCTTTGGCCGCGTGCGAGTTCATGATCGTGGACTCGTAGTATTCGATGAAGCTCTTCACCGTGACGCGGCGGATGGTCTTGGCAATCACGTCCAGCGCGAGATCCTCCACTTTGCGAAAGCGAATGCAGGACTTGCCCATGTCGAGCTTCTTGCCGGTCTTAGCCCATTCGGATTGGAACCATTTCGCCAGTTCGCTCGATCCGTAAACGCAGCCGAAGTACAGCGACATGTAATTCTTCTGTGAGCCGAGAAAAATGTACGGCAGCGGAAGTTTGGGATCACAGTGATACCCCGGCGGATAAACGCGATGCGGAATGCAAAATCCAATCATCCCATATTGCATAACCTCTTCGATGTCCTTGTCGATGTTTTTGAGGATGACCTGTCGCACCGCCTCAATGGCCGCTCGGCGATCCGCGGGTAATTCGGCGAGATATTCTGCGACGGTGGTGGCTTGGCTTTGCATGAAAGTTTCCCACGAAACAATACGAAAATCAGAATCGTTGGTTCGCTCCAATCATGATCCGATCGAGGGTTCGGGGTTGGCTTGGAGCGGATGATAGTTCGATTGGCGGAGGCCAGTCACTCTGCAGCGTGCCTTGCAAATATTCCGCTCTCTTCGCGATTCCAGAACTTCTCCGAATCGGATTCTACTGATAGATTCAATGCAGGATGGATTTGAGCGTTCTTTATTTTCGAGGTGGACCATGTCTGCGGAAACACTTGAAACACGAGTCGCACAATTGGAACGTCAACTCGCTGAGCTACAACTCAAGCTGGCGCAGGGTGAGCTGTTCGATCACGCTTCAAAACCATCCCGGCAGACGCTTGCCGCAGACGACCCGTATTGGGAACAACGCGAACGACGACTCGCCAAGATCAAATTCATTCCACCAATCGACTCCACCGCAGCGGTGTCGGAAGACAGAGAGCGCCAATGATCTACTTCGACACGGCCTACATTTTGAAATGCTATCTCGAAGAGAACGGGCAGGAGCAAGTGCGACGGACTTGGCAAGAGGCCGGTGGTGCCGCGTGTTGTGAATTCGGCAAGATGGAATTTGCCAGCGCGGTTCATCGTCAACTTCGCGAACAGCGAATCACTTCATTGGAAATGCAAGAGATTCTCGACACCTGGCGCGATGACCAAGATCGCGGTCTTTGGAATTGGCTGCCGCTCCACGAAACCATCATCGAAGAGGTTTCGCGAATGTTCGAGACCCTTCCGCCGGGCATTTACTTGCGAACCGGCGACGCCATTCATCTGGGCTGCGCTCGCGCGAACGACTTTACCGAGATTTACAGCAACGACCGGCATCTCAAGACGGCCGCCCATCTCTTTGGCCTGGTTCCCCGTGACGTCATTTCCTGAGCAGCACCGCTCGCTGGCGCTGGCGGGGACTTTCACTTCCAGGTCTTCCGCAAGAAGTCCACGAGGTTGCGGTACATGATCCCTTCGATGTCCTCCGGCGAGTACCCGCGATTCGTCAGTAAGGCGGGCAGCGATTGCAGGTCGGCGATTGAGTTCATGTCCATTGGCGTTTGTTCCGTGCCGTAGCCGCCGTCGAGGTCTGTGCCGATGCCGACGTGCTTGGCGTTGCCTGCCATCTGGCAGATGTGATCGATGTGCTCGCAGATGCGTTCGATCTTCAATTGGAAATCGGCAGGCTTGCTGCGGAGGTGCATCCAGCCGGGGACCATCATGATCGCATCAAAGGCCATGCCCAGCACTCCGCCCCGCTCGATCACCGCTTTGATTTGGTCGTCCGCGAACTGGCGATTCCACGGAGCCAGCGTGCGGCAATTCTGATGGCTGGCCCACAGCGGGCCGTTGTAACAGTCCATCGCATCCCAAAAGGCCGAGTCGCACAGATGCGTGACATCGAGAATGATCCCCAGCCGCTCCATCTCTTTGAGCAACTCTTTGCCGAGCGGCGACAGCGGCTCATCGGAGTCCGTCCCATGAGCGTATCGTCCCGGCCCGTAATGCGCAGGGCCGAGTGCTCGCAGTCCGTCGGCGTAGCTGCGCTCCAAATGCTTGAGCGTGATCATCGAGTCGGCACCTTCCAGACTGAGGATGTAGCCGATCGGCCGATGCGTGGGCTGCTTGCGAGACTCGACGATGTAGGGCGTACCGTCATCGCACGGCGGCGAGTTCAGCCATAGATCAAGATGTGCATCGAGCTGCGCCTTCGTCCGGATCTGCACGAGTTCGCCCGCCTCTTCCATCGCGCGATACCACGCGAGTTGCCCCTGCGTCTGAGCCCACGCTTGCTCCGGAGAACTCCAACCTGGCAGCCGATGAAAGTACGGCGAGTACCGGCCAATCTGCGTCCCGACGCACAGTCCGATGTTGCCGCGACGCATCTCCGGGAAGCAGACCGTCGTGTTGCCACGATCGACTTTGTCCTTCATGTGTTGCTCCCAACGGCGGATCTTTTCCTGCGACCAACGCAGGTCACGATTCCATTCCAGAGCATTCATGCTGAGGTCGAGATGCACATCAAAGATGAAGGTGGGAGTCGTCATGAATTCCTTTCGCGGGATGAGGTGGGCCAACGCTGGCAAAGTCGGCGGAGGATTGTGCTGAGAGCCTCGCAGAGCGACAAGCGGTGCGTTGTCACTGGCCGATCGCGTGGGAGCGATGCCACACTGTCTGAGCCAAAAACACGAGGCCACTTAGCCCGGCGAAGCCGCAATCAAAATCAAGACTGTCAC
>JBJXEX010000255.1:0-7887 GCA_046156195.1 Planctomycetaceae bacterium
TCTGCGACAGCCAACCGCTGACCGCCTTCTGGAGCAACCGCCTCCAAACTCGCACCGGCTTCCACTCCAACGTCCGCCGCCCCCGAACCCCCGCCATCTGAAAATCACAAACCCTGTCGCGCACCCCCCATCGACCTCGCGTCGATGGGGGCGATGGGAGCGATTCCTTAAACCAACCCGCGCAGCTTGCGAACGGTCCATTCGATCGCGATCAACGTGACGAAGACGAGCAAGAACGGCCAATTGTCCCACAGCGTCGCGCGAGTGATCTCGGTCTCTTCGCGGCGGACGAGTCCCTCTTTTTGCAGGCGTTCGAGGAAGGCTCCGTGCTGCTCCGGGGTGACGACGTGGCCTCCCGTGAGACTGGCGAGTTCGGCCAGCAGCGCGTGATCGGCCGCCGGGTTGTCGAGTTCCAAGTCTCGCTCATCGACCAGAAACCGCGACGTCACCGGGTCGCTGATCGGCAATCCGTTCTTCGACTTCGCCGTCACGCTGACCCAGTAGTCGCCGGCATGTTCGGTCTGAGTGAATTGAGCCGTGAATTCATTCCCGGCTCGCTGAGACGACAGCTTTTGAGGTTCCCCTTTCGGATTGGTCACGGTCACATCGAAATCAACATCGGTGATCGGCACGCCATCGGGCGAACGAGCTCCCATTGCCAGCCGCACCGGGACACCGGGCAGATAATTGCGGGGGTCGATGCGGACCCACACGGTCTGGCCTTGATCGTCCTCTTTGCGAGCCAGCCAAAAAATCATCTGCCGCCAGAAGCGTTGATGAACCGTGCGGAACCCGTGCAGCGGCCAGCGCCAAGTCGTGTTGCCGGCGAACGCCATGACCCGCGCTTTGCCCGCTTGATTTGTCAGCAGCAGCGGGATGCCCGTCTCGGAGGTCGCGAGGACGTCAACGAATTGGTTCTTCGGTTCGAGCTTGTTCGCTCCGTCGAGCGGCGGCAGTTCCAACCACGCGGCGAGGTTCTTGTCCTGCGATTCGATGCGCATCACATAATGGCGCAGTCCGCTCGCCGTCGGCTTCAACTGCAGTTCTTCGGTGTGTCGCTTGGTGGGGTCGATCTCGCCGTCGGGAACCGTTTCGCCGGGACGCATCGCGACCGGCAGCAGATCGTCCAGCGGCGTGTCGGCATAACCACCAGGTCCGAAACTGTGATGGCCGCCGAGCATCATCAGACCGGCACCTTCCTCCACGCGCATCGACAACTGCTTGAGCAAATCGGGACCGAAGATTCTGGCTGGGACATCGCCGATGATGTAGACGTCGTAGCGGCCCCGTTTGAACATCTCCGGGTCGATGTCATTGAGATCACGTTGCCGACCGCCACGGATCGGCTGCCAGTCCAACTGCACTTGATCGGTCGCGTTGAGCATCCGCAGCGCTTTTTGCTCACCGGTCAGCGAATCGAAGTAGGCCACGTTGATGCCGCCGCGACGCACCGTCAGCAGTGTCTCGCGGGCGTTGTTCGCGGTTTTGATCTCGCCGTCGAGCGACTCGACTTCGACCCGAATCTTGTACTCGCCGGGCAACTCCGGGATGTATGACAGCTCGACCGGGATCACGTCGGCGTTGCGTGTCGGTTCGAGATACACGACCGGCTGCGCGTTCTTGGAGGCGGTCGGAACCTTCAGCTCGCCGCTCTTGAGTCCCTGCCGAGTCGCCGGGTCTTCGACGAGCAACCGCACCGTCAGCTTGCGATTGGCGGCACCCAGCACGCGCAGCTTGGCTCGCAACGGCACCGTCTTTTTCACGAACGCATACGGATCGACCAAGAGGTCTTCGACAATCAAATCGAGCGACGTGTCAGTCGTCCCCGTGGTGCCGAGGGCGACGGGAAAGATCGGAATCTGTAGCTCACCGAACCGCCGCGCGACCGCTCGCGGATCGACGTCGTAAGGGGGCAATCCGCGCTGTGCGCCGTCGGTATACAACAGGAGGCCGGAGAGTCCTTGGCCCTGCGAATCGCGGAGGATCGACTCCAACGCGAAGCCGATCGCCGATTGCTCGCCCGGTGCGGTCGGGTCGGGCTTCTCGGCCGAGTGCAATTCGCGGTCGAAGTCGAAGTAGCGATACTCCATTTCCTCTTTGAGCTTTTCAAACGTCGGCTCCGCCTCTTTGAGCGTCTTGAGCAAGACCTCTCGGCGCGAAGTGTTCCCCGGCCCATCGCGCGTCTGCATGGACCGGCTGCGATCGCCGAGTCCCACCAGCAGCGCGGCCTTGCGGTCCTTCTTGGTCCACTGCAACTCCGGCCGCAGGATCGCAATCGCCAGGACAATCGCCGTGAGCACTCGCAGCCCCACCAGCGTGCGCCGCCAAACGGGAGGTTGATGTCGCACGCGACGCGGGTACGTCAGCAGCACAAAGACGATCAACCCACCTGCCGCGAGCAGCGAAACGGGCAACGACCACACCGGGTCGAAAGCGAGGCGCAGAGTAGTAGTCGGCTCAGTTGGCATCGCGAGCAATGTAGTCCTGTCGCTTCGATTGAGGAAAGGCGGAGGTAGAAGACGTGAGCAGTTGATTTCCCTCTCTGAATCCAACCATCTAGCATCCGCTTGGGATTGAGATTCACAAGTGCTGGTGACTGGGAAGGGATCAACGAATGAGTCTGTCGAAGCCGGTGAGCAATGAAACTCTGCTGCAACAACTGCGCTGGCGATATGCCGTCAAGAAGTTTGACTCCGATCGCAAAATTTCGGCGGAGGATTGGCAGACACTGGAGCAAGCGTTGGTACTGACGCCGTCGTCGTTCGGGTTGCAGCCGTGGCGGTTCGTGGTCATTACCGATCAGGCGATTAAGGACCAGTTGGTGCCGATCTCGTGGGGACAGCGGCAGGTGGCCGACGCCTCGCATGTTGTGGTCTTCACGGCGCGGACGCCGCTGAAGGAAGGGGACGTCGATCGCTATGTCTCGCGGACAGCGGAAGTGCGCGGCGTGACGGTGGAGTCCTTGGCCGGATTCAAAAAGATGATGATGAACTCGCTGGTTCCGCCGCCGCCGGGTGTCAACATCCACCATTGGGCGGCGCTGCAAGCCTACATCGCGCTGGGGAATTTCATGACGTCCGCCGCGATGCTGGGGATCGACACTTGCCCGATGGAAGGGATCGTCCCGGAGAAGTACGACGAACTGCTCGGCTTACCGAGCGAGGGGTTGGGGACGGTGGTCGTCGCCGTGGCCGGGTATCGCGCCGCTGATGACAAGTACGCGGCGCTCCCCAAGGTTCGCTTCAAAGCCGAGGATGTCGTGCAGACGATTGGGCCTCCGCACGAAACGGACTACCAACGCCGCGTGACGGAGATCGGCTCGACGCGGTTTCTGCCGCAAACCTCCATTGAGATCGTCCGCGAGGTCGTGCTCACCGAACCGCCACGTCATGCTGTGTTCGATTTTGACGGAACCCTCAGCCTGATTCGCGAGGGTTGGCCGGAGGTCATGGTGCCGCTGATGGTCGAGGTGCTGCGGACTACCGGCACGTCCGAATCGGACGACGAACTGGCGAAGCTCTCGCTCGATTTCATCATGCAGCTCAACGGCAAGCAGACGATCTATCAGATGATGCGATTGGCCGATGAGGTGCGGCAGCGCGGCGGCTCGCCGGATGATCCGCTGGTTTACAAACAGCGTTATCACGATCGGCTGCTCGAACGGATCAATCATCGTCGCGACGGACTGCGGTCGGGACGTGTCGCAGCCGAGGAGTTCCTAGTTCCCGGCTCGGTGGATTTGTTGCGAGCACTCCAAGCCCGCGGCGTCGCGCTGTACCTCGCGAGTGGCACCGATGAGGTCTATGTCCGCGAAGAGGTGGCTCTGCTGGGACTGTCGCCGTTCTTTGGAGAGCACGTTTATGGTGCTCGCGACGACTTCCAAAACTTCTCGAAGCAGATGGTCATCGAACGCATCCTGCGAGAAAACCACGCGACGGGTTCGCGATTGCTGGGCTTCGGCGATGGATATGTGGAGATCGACAACATCAAGGCGGCCGAGGGAACCGCCATCGCGGTGGCCAGCGATGAACGCCACAAAAGCGGTCGCCCCGATCCCTGGAAACGCGACCGCTTGATCGGCGTCGGTGCCGATATCGTGGTGCCCGACTATCGCGACGCCGGAGTCCTTCTGGATTACCTGTGGCCGCGTCGATAGGGCGGCAAACGAAAAGCCCCCTCCCAACGATTCGACTTCTTTTGGTCTTCTCACCGTTCTTCTCACCGTTCTGCGAACGGTGAAGCTCGTTGTTGTTCTTGCCCCGCAGGCAGTCTTCCCCGAATAGGCTGACCGGCTGACTGCCACCGACTCTGATCGCTCTTGCCGAGGTTTCGGAAGAGCGATAGGGTCCGCCCGAAATTTCCAAGAGCGTCGCGGTCGAGTGACGCTTGATCTCATCGCAAGGAGGCGAACGTGACTCAACGAGACATGACCCGGCAGGGACTATTGGTGTTCGGTTTGATCGTCGGCATCGTGGGTGGCAACTTCGTGCTCCACCGCTGGATGCTCGGCAACTCCACCTCTCGCGAGGCGGACGCGGGGACGATGGCTCCGAGTTCCTCGCCGAGCCTCTCTCAAGATGAACTCGATGAGTTCGCCCCGCGCAGCCGCTCAACCGCGACGCCGGTTGATCCCGCGACGCATCGCGAACGATTGCGGAAACTCATCGCGCAGAAACTTCCCGATGCCTCCGCCGACGAACTCGATTCCTGGACCGAGGAACTCAGCGATGTCTCGCTGCCGATGGCCGAGGGCATTCTGGATCTGCGCGGCCAAGTCGGTGCGCTCGAACGGGGTCAGGCTCCGCAAAATTCAAAAATGGCGGAGTGAAGTCCGGTGAGCAGGCACAGCGTCATTCCCCATTTTTGAATTTTGCGGTGCCGGCCCCCTCAGCGGATCGCTGAGCGGGACATCGAATCGGCGGGCTACTATCATCGCGGTTGTTGTGCGGCTGACGTTCGGATGTCGGCCGCGATCTCACCGTGAGGAAATGATGATGCCCAAGTTGTTGCGATCGCTCGGCGGACTGTCTGTCTGCGTTTTCAGTTTGACTCTGTTTGGTTGCTCGAACGAACCCCCGCCGCCGGAAAAGCCCGTCTCATTGGGGTCGAGCGCCCCGCTCGATGAGCCGAAACCCACCGAACCTCCTCCGAAGACCGACGAGCCTGCCGCACCGGTGCAGCCCGCTGATCCCAGTCCTACTGTCTCGGCCGAGGTGCGACTCGGTTCGCCAGACCTGACCGCCGGCATCCCCGGCGAAGGATCGCTCACCGCCGAACAGACGGTCGCCTGGCTGGAGAAGGCGGAGAATCACACGCCGCTGGAAATCGTCCTGCCGTTCGGACTCATGGCCGGATCGAAACAAGTCCAAGGCATCGCCGACAACTTGATGACTCGCGCCAAGATCGAACTCGGCCGACAGCTTTATTACGACACGCGACTCTCCGCCGACAACACGATTTCATGCGCGAGTTGCCATGATCCCGATGAAGGCTTCGCGAAACACACACAGTTTGGAGTCGGCATCAACGGACAAATGGGCGGCCGTAACTCGCCCGTTTGTTACAACCGCATCGTCAGCGGCCTGCAATTCTGGGACGGCCGAGCCGCCTCGCTGGAAGCCCAGGCGATCGGCCCGATCGCCAATCCCATTGAGATGGGAAACACCCACGAGAAGGCGGTCGAGACCATCGCCGGCATCCCGGGTTACGCGATGCAATTCCAAGTCGTTTTTGCCGGCGAGGGTGTCACCATCGACAACATCGGCCGAGCACTCGCGACCTTCGAGCGAGCCATCGTCACCGGCCCGGCTCCGTTTGATTACTACGAAGCGGTGCGACCGTTCCTCGTCATGAAGCCTGAAGACTTGGCCTCGCTCAAGGAGGAAGAACCCGAAGTCTTCGCCAAGTACGAAGCCGCGAAAGCCGCCGCGGACGAGCATCCGATGTCCGCCAGCGCGATCCGCGGACGAAATCTGTTCTTCAGCGAACGAGGGGGGTGTACTGCCTGCCATGTCGGAGCGAACCTCGCCGATGAGGCGTTCCACAACCTCGGCATCGGCATGAGCGCCGACAAGCCGGACCTCGGTCGCTTCGAGATCAGCAAAGTCGAAAAGGAAACCGGTGCCTTCAAGACTCCGACCATCCGCAACGTCGAGTTGTCCGCTCCGTACATGCACGACGGCAGCCTGACGACGCTGGAAGAGGTCGTCGAGCACTACAACAAAGGGGGCACTCCGAATCAGTGGCTTAGCCCCAAGATCAAGAAGCTCGACCTCAAGCCGGAAGAGAAAGCCGACCTCGTCGAATTCATGAAAGCCTGCACCGGCGAGTTCCCGAAGATCGAACGGGGACGATTGCCAGAGTAACGCCCGGCCGAAAGCCGATCGCCGAAAGCCGACAGCCGTTATCCCCTTTTTCATTTTCATGAGGACGCTGCGCATGAAAACTGCAATCGGAACGACACTGATCCGCAACGGCCAAATCGTGGACGGCACCGGAGCCGCGCCGCTCGCCAACGGCGCGGTCCTCATGGAGGACGGCAAGATCATCTTCGTCGGCCGCGAAGAGACCGCACCGCTCGTCTCGCGCGATGCGAACGTGATTGACGCGCGCGGCGGCACGATCATGCCGGGACTCGTCGAGGCTCACTTTCATCCGACGTACTTCAACGTCGCCGCGCTGGAAGACCTCGATATCAAGTACCCGGTTGAATATGTCACGTTGCTGGCGGCGGCGAATGCGAAGCTCGCGCTGGAGTGCGGTTACACGGCCGCTCGCAGCGGCGGCAGCTTGTTCAACATCGACGTCTGGCTGAAGAAGGGGATTGAAAGCGACCTCTGCCCCGGCCCGCGACTGGCCGCCAGTGGCCGAGAAATCTGTGGCGTCGCCGGTCTGATGGACTGGAACCCCGACTATCGCAAGATCGGCATGGAAGGCTTGATCCTGCTCATCAACGGAGCGGACGAAGCGCGAGCCGCCGTGCGCAAGCTGGTCAAAGACGGCGTCGAATGGATCAAGACCTATCCCACCGGCGACGCCGCCGCCCCCGACACCAACGACCATCACACGCTCTGCATGACGTTCGAGGAAATGCATGCCGTCGTCACCACCGCTCACAACCACGGCAAGAAAGTCACCGGCCACTGCCGAGCCACCGAAGGGATCAAGAACGCGCTCCGCGCCGGCTACGACGCCATCGAGCATGGCACCTTCATGGACGACGAAGCGTTGGAACTACTGCTGCAACGCGACGTCCCTTGCGTGCCCGCTCTGTACTTCGAGCTGATGAGCATCCAACGCGGCCCCGAATTCGGAATGTCCCAAGCGGTCATCGACGGCCACCAAGAAACGCTCGACGGGGGAGCGGAGAGTGCCCGCAAGATTTTGAAAGCGGGCGGCCGGCTGGGCATGGGCGGCGACTACGGCTTCGCCTGGAACCCGCACGGCGACTACGCCAAAGAGTTGTCCTTTTTCGTCAACTACGTCGGCCTCGATCCACTGACGGTGATCAAATGCGCGACGAAGACGGGAGCCGAAATCCTCGGTCGTTCCGACGAGTTCGGCACCGTCGAAGTCGGCAAGCTCGCCGACCTGCTGATCGTCGAGGGAGACGTCGTAAAAAACATCGCGCTGCTCAGCGACCGCTCAAAGTTCCTCGCGGTCATGCAAGCCGGAGTCATCAAAGCCGGACGATTGGCCTAGTGCCTCAGTTCGTAGTTGATCTGCCATCACAACGCGAGTTTAGCCAGTTCAACTTTTGAGAGTCGGTTCGGACGGCGGTGGGGCGGGCAGAACGGAACGACTGACGAACGAGAGACGGGCTTTCCCGTATAGGTCCAGTCGAATGGGTGAGCCATCGGCTCGTTGAAGTATTTCAAAAAATGGGCC
>JBJXEX010000270.1:0-3578 GCA_046156195.1 Planctomycetaceae bacterium
CGTTGCCGCTCGTCCCCATTGGCGGACGAGCGCGTGACTGAAATGGGTGGCGTTAGCGATTCGTGGCCGACAACGATCGCAGTGTGGGCAGTGGCTCTTTTCGGCCTGCTGGCCCCGCCGACTCGCCCCGCGTAAGGGGCTTCTTTCATTTGCTGCTGGCCGTCGCCACTCGGCGGACGTGTCGAGAGTCACACCACTGGCTCGCCGTCGATCCTGAGTGATTTTGTGCGGTCGTTTCCTCTGCTGATCCGTTACGGGAATTCCCGTATCGGCCTGGCTCATCGGGAACCGTGGATATGCCCACGGCCTAGGTGCTCGGCAGCGACTTCGCTCTGGCAGCATTGATGATCACGAGTCACTACCACCACTAATACATTTCCAACGAAAGATCGAAAAGCACGTTTCCGACCTAGTCACCTGATTGAACGCCATCCACTACCACCGCTACCACTTCCTGAGCCGTTTACCACCAAAAACCGCGAGAATTCGCAAAGGAATAAGAGCGATTGCGAGAGTGGCCAAATTGACTACAATGCTGTGGAATCTACGGTTTTCAGCATGAAACGGTGACAATGAACAGTTGATTCAGGAGCTAGCGAGCGCAAGCTCATGGAGGTTCGAGTCCTCTCCTGGGCACTGGTAGTCCTTGCTTTAAACTGCAAGGAACGGAAAGCCCCGGAAATTCCGGGGCTTTTTCGTTGTCGGGACTTACGGTCGGTCGCACGATTCCGCCGATCCCGCCGATTTCGCTTATTTTCGCTCCTGAGTAAGTCTGATTGTGAGTCGCTTTGGCGAAGTGCTCGTCAGTGACCTGCAAGTAATGCTTGGCCGCGACCAGTTGGCTGTTGCCCAGCCAAGCCACGACGACGTGGAGCGGCTAGGTCTCGGCCAATTCGGTTTCACGAGTGGCACGCAGATTCTGAAAGAGCTTCGGCCATGAGGTCAGTCCGGCCTTGGCGATGATCCGCAGGAGATGCGGCCAAGACTTTCTCGGCGTCTTCGCGGCGGAGAAAGAACTCCCGTGCCCTTCGCGTCGGTGCTGATGCTGGCCATGTCATTGGTCCTTTCGGCTGGTCAAACCTCTGGAGCGACCGCCGCAGATTGCAGACGGCGTTGCCAATAGGTTGGGTCGCGGTTGATTTCATCTAAGAATCGGCAAGCCATGTCGCTGGTGATGTTGTCCCCTTGCTCCCACGCTCGCACCGTTTGCACGGCCACGCCGAGAAACTTCGCGAACAGCGGCTGACTGAGCTTGAGCAAGTCGCGAGTCCTTCGCACGGCCGCCGAGTCATACGAAGTCGGTTGCAAGTTGAGCCGGATCGTGCACACGGTGAACTTGTCGGAGACCGTCGCGTCGCTTTCCAGAGCTTTGGTGAATGCGGTCAATCGGCTGACGATCCGACCGGCCACGCTGCCTGACGATTGGGACTCACAGAATGCACATGAATAATCTCGGCTAGGACGACACGAATTTGCCGCCGCATAGGCGGCGGGCGGTGCCGGTCAGGACGAGGGTTTCGAGGACTTCTTCGATCCGTTCGACGTTGGCGCGGGTGAAGAGTTTGGTGACGTCGGCGGCGGTGAGCGGCTTCTCGGCGGTCGCGAGGTGTTGGCGGATGGCTTGGACTTGGTCGGGGAGCGTGATGGCTTTCTGAGTTGGTTTGTCGGTGGCGGGGTTGCGGAGCTTTTCGAGCACGTTGTACATGCCGGTCATGGTCAGCCCCGGATGCGCCGCCTGTTGACGCTGCACGCATGGAGCGAATTTAAGTTCTCGGTGCAACATTCGAACTCATCAAACTTCATCGGTATGCAATGCGATCAACCAAGACTTAAAATGAGCTTGACGAATCTCAAATCTAGCCGGGATGAATATGCGGAGAGAACTTTGGCAGGGAAACCAATTCCAGAAGACAGCTTTCTTCATCAAATGGACTATTTGGGGTTCGTTCATGGTGACCAATGTTGGCGATCAGAAGATGGCAAACGACTCTTTACATGGGACTCGTTGCACGGTGAGGTGGAAGTCTCTAACCGGCGTGGAAAGCGTGTGTTTGTCGCGGATGCCGTATCGGGGCGTTTGATCGGACAACCTGTGCATGGGAGGAAGATCGATGTCTAAATCTTGGAAAACATTTGTTGACTCTTGTCTTGATGGCGAAGCTCTCGCCGAAGAGATCGATGATTTCGTTGACCAATGGCACGATGGCGATTTCGAGTGTGAGTTGTCGGAATATCTTGGATTTAGCGATGACGAGTACACTGAATGGGCAGAACGTCCCCAGTCGCTTCCCGTCATTCTTTTTGCTCACAAATACAAGGTTCCATTTGCACTGGCGGCTCGGGGTGGAATGACTTCCCTCGAAGAGGCACAAATCGTTTGTGATTGGTTGACCGAAACGGGACGTCTAACTCAATGAGACCAGAGCAACGGCTCGCGCAGCGAATCGTCGATATGAACGGGTTAGAGCCCCGATCGACATCAGAGCGATCACCAACGAATTCGCTGACGTCGAAGAGGCTAAGCTTCCGGCCAACCTTGATGCGATCTTAATCCGAAGAGCGTCAGCACGTTTGCGGCCGAAGATCATTCTGAATCCCAGCCCACACGGAAATCGTCAGAGGTTTACGCTTTCTCACGAGTTGGCTCACCTTCGACTCCCGTGGCAAATCGGCACCGATTGGTGCCACACCGATTGGTGCCACACCGATTGGGCAAGCCAAGTCGACAAGGGAATCCACTTTGCGACAGAGGCGAATTGGTTTGCCGCTTCGTTGCTCATGCCGCCGAGTTGGCTGCGCGTGATTGCAAATTCTGAGGCAGAGATCGATGAGAACAATTTCCTGACTCTGCCGGATTCTATGTCCGGTGGTGAAAGCCTCCGAGCGATGCCGAGAGAAGGAGGTTTTGGAGCCAGTCGTCATGGTATCGCTTTTGGTTGAGGCGGTGTGCGGGGCTGTCGTCAGAGCGCGGTAGAGTCGATTCATCAGTCGGTCCACCATGTTGCTCGTGCGACGGCAGCCGGGTTGGGTGTAGGCGCGGGCGTATTCGGTCACGCGGTTGCACAGCTTGGCCAGCACGTCGCGCACGGGCGTCGGCCAGGTCTCGGATTCCGTCTCTTGGCGGAGCGTCTGCAGGCGTTGCGTGAACTCGTCGGCGGTGGGGCGCGAAACACGTCTCAGATCCGTTTGTGCAGTGCAAAGGCTTTGCGGCAGCGGTCCCGGATTTTCAGGAAGCCGTGCAGATAGCAGAGAATCGCCGTCATGGACAAATAGCCTTTTTCACCGCACCAATCGGCGTGATGTTCGTCGGCCACGCCGTTCTTCACCCGCAACTGCCGCAGGCGAATGCCGGGCAACTTGGCGGACTCGGCCAGCCGCCCGGTCAGCCGAAATCCCGCCGAGATTCCCGCCGGAAACAACTCGGGCGTCTGCTGGACCTGCTCGTGAATCAACGCCGATTTCCGCAGGCCGAAATCGACTAACATTTTATACTGTTCGTGCGCGAGTCACCGGAAGTCAAATTCCAGGCGATGACCTTGCAGCCAGGGGATCGGTTTCGCGTGCCGGTCGAGAGCCGC
>JBJXEX010000111.1:0-2773 GCA_046156195.1 Planctomycetaceae bacterium
ATCGACACCATCTGCCGAACCGTTCGCTGCACCACGCGACAAAATCAACGCAAAAACCCCAGTACATTCCAGCTACTCAACAATCCCAGCCAATTGACCTGGTGCTTAACTTGATGCGTATGGGGTATCGCTGCGCTCAACCCCCGGCTAATGGCTGCAATCCCTCCGGGATAAAGACATTTCCAGAGGTGTTACTCGCTCAGTTGGTCCAATGACCTTTGCAGATTGGCTCGTGCGGGCCGCTCGAATCGGTTGAAGAACCAATCGGTGAGAAAGATTCGAGGACGGGCCAGAAACTGGGAGAGGATGCGGCTTCTTCCTGTGCGAAAGTCTGCGGTCGGCACCCAGGCGTATTCTTGCCGCACCTGCAGCTCGTACTCATCAAATCGCAGGGCATCCGAACCGAGAATGGCCAGGTCTATGTCCACCAGCAGCTTGGCGTCCGAATCCGTCACGTCGGACGTGTGCTTGGTGGCGAGAATCAGATTCTCAACGCGCGACTTGAGTCCGACGTCGGCATCCGCTCGGGTCAAAACGGATTGGGCGTAATCTCGGCTACGTTCCTCGTTGTCACTCTTCCGAGGGTCATAGATGACGTCGTGAAACCAAACCGCCAATTTGACTTCGCCGAGTCTGGTCGCCAGTTGACCGGCCGTCGCGAGCTGGTCGAAGCATTCGCGGAGATGTTGCAGCGTGTGGTAGGCACGATGACTTTCGCGATACCGATCCAACAAGTCGTCAAAGTCCTCTCGCGACCCTCGCAAACCAAGTTGATCCCATGTCGTCAGCCAGTCATGCAGTTTGAGGATGCGGGTCATTGCTACGACTCCACACAAGGCGGCCCAAAACTTGACCCATTCGCAATGACTTTCGGAAACGAAGGTGTCCAGCACGGCTGCGCCTCAGACTTTGGAGACACGAAGTTTTTCGGAACGCTCATCGGCACTCATCAACGCTAATGGGACGAGGATTGTGGCTTGATCAGTGAAGATCAGTGCCGATTAGTGTTCACCCACCAAAATCCCAGTGTCGTGAGCCGTCGGCGCTAGCCTCGGACGTTTGGGCGGTGTTCGCCGATCCGGCCCGACGCTAGCGCGTTCGGCTCACTGGTAAGTTTTCTCCTGCCGATCGCCTAATAACCCAGATTCGGCGACAGCCAGCGTTCGACTTCAGCGACGGGAACGCCCTTGCGAGCGGCGTAGTTTTCGACTTGATCGCGAGTGATGCGATCCACGGCGAAGTAACGAACGTCGGGATGCGCGAAGTACAGACCGCTGACTGATGCGGCGGGCCACATCGCGAAGTTTTCGGTCAGCGTGATGCCGGTGTGTTGCTCGGCCTGCAATAGGTCGAACAGCGTTCGCTTCTCGCTGTGGTCCGGGCAGGAGGGATAGCCGAAGGCCGGACGGATGCCGCGATACTTTTCTTCGATCAGATCCTCGACCGACAGATGCTCGCTGCGGCCGTAGCCCCATTCGGAGCGGACTCGCTGATGCAGGCACTCGGCGAATGCCTCGGCCAAGCGGTCGGCGAGGGCTTTGGCCATGATCGACTGGTAATCGTCGTTGGCCTTGTCGAACTTCACGCAGAGTTCATCGCAGCCGAACCCGGTCGTGACCGCGAACGCGCCAATGAAATCTTGTCGCCCAGAATCGGCTGGCGCGATGTAGTCGGCCAGCGAACAGAAATGCTTTTGACCTTGCCGCTCCCACTGCTGGCGGAGCATCGGAAAGGTTGCCAGTCTCTCATTCTCTCCTTGTCTCCCCCTCTCCTTGTCTCCAATGAGAGGGGGGGACGGGGAGAGGGGGAGAGGGGGAGAGAAGACAAGAACATCGTCGCCGACTGAGTTCGCTGGCCAGAAGCCGTACACGCCTCGAGCGGTCAACCAGCGATGGGCGATGATCTCGTCGAGTAACTGTCGCGCATCGTCGTACAGTTTCTTGGCTTCGGGACCGACGGCGCCATCCTCGAAGATCGTCGGGAACTTGCCGCGCAATTGCCAAGTGGAGAAGAACGGCGACCAGTCGATGAACGGGACGAGCTCCGCCAACGGAAAATCGTCGAGCGTGCGCAGGCCGAGAAACTCCGGCGTCGGAATTTCGACTGTCGCCCAATCGGTCACAAATCGCCGAGCCAGTGCGTCAGTATACGGCACGAGGTTGCGGGCCTGACGATCGGCGAAGCTGGCGCGGTCGCGGTTCTGATCGGCGTAAATTTTCTCCATGAACGCCGGCTTGCGATCGGCGTCCAGCAAGCTTTCGACCACCGGCACCGAGATCGACGCATCGTTCACATGCACGACCGCCTGACCGTATTGCGGAGCAATCTTTACCGCCGTGTGTTTGGCCGAGGTCGTCGCGCCGCCAATCAACAGCGGAACCACGAAGCCCTGCCGCTCCATCTCTTTGGCGACGTGGACCATCTCGTCGAGCGACGGCGTAATGAGACCGCTCAACCCAATGACGCTCGCGCCGGAGGCGATCGCGGTTTCCAAAATCTTCTCGCACGAGACCATCACGCCGAGATCAATGACCTCGAAGTTATTGCACCGCAGTACGACGCCGACGATGTTCTTGCCGATGTCGTGAACGTCGCCCTTGACGGTGGCCATCAGGACCTTGCCGCGGGCGGCGCGGACCTGGCCGCCCGTGAGCTTCTCGGCTTCGAGGAACGGCTGCAAGTAGGCGACCGCCTTGCTCATGACGCGGGCGCTCTTGACCACCTGCGGCAAGAACATCTTGCCGGCGCCGAAGAGATCGCCGACGACGTTCAT
>JBJXEX010000279.1:0-2723 GCA_046156195.1 Planctomycetaceae bacterium
ACGCTGGGTTCGTCCCTGAGCTTCCATGCTCGCTCCCTCCTCCGTGAGAAAGAGAAAGGATCGAGATCTTGGCCCAGTTTGGCGAACCCAGTTTTTAGTACCTAGATTCCGTTAGAGTCAGCAAAAATGAAGGGCGGAAAATGATCCGCCATTGGTCGTGCCTAGAACTCGCCGACAGTTTCACTTCCGCGAATCGTACACATCCGACGAATGACTCCTCGTTGTGCCACAGTGGTCGCGACCGACAAGGCCACGACGGGACCATGCTCCAGATTTTGATTCACGAACCGCACGGTGCCGTCGCACATCAAAGCGTGGACGCCACCGACATGATCGCTCTTCGCACCATGTTGGCCATCGCGGTTGGACCAACAGCCCATTTTGTCGGCGGTGGCGTCGGCACAACCCTGAAAATCATCGGCGTTGGTGTTCGTATTCCGATTCAGTCCCAAGCAGTCGCTGTCGCCATAGCAACCATAGACCGCAATACCGCGAGCCATGGCCCAGGTGCCACGGGCGTCGGCGGCTGTGGGTCCGGCTTTGATTTCCCACAGTGCCACCGTCATCGACGTGCCATCCTTGATCTCCGAAATCCGCGCGGCCCCCAAAGGCCCAAACGGTCCCTTCCGATCGCTCCCCAGTGAATTGTACGGCACGACGAGCAGATTATTGCTGTCGATGGTCATATTCGCACCGTAACTCGTTCTCGCCCAGTTGCCGTTCATGGCGGAAGACTTGGTGTTCACGAAGCTGTCACTGGGGCAGCCCAGCGCGGGCAAATAGGTTTCGCGGACAGGTTGATTGGCGGCGGCCGACATCGACTGGTTCAGATCAAACTTCTTGAACAATGGCGTCTGATCCATATTCGGCAACAAAGCGAAATAGAGGTTGGTGTAGGTGTCTGTGATATTGTCATTGGGTGTGTTGTCTCGCTGCGCCATGGCCGCGGCGGTGGTGGCGTCTCGCCAAATGCCTAGCGGCGGATAGGTCTTATGCGACTCTTCGTAGGTGCTCAACGCCAGGCCCAGTTGCTTGAGGTTGTTCTTGCACTGGCTGCGTCGTGCGGCTTCTCGAGCTTGCTGAACGGCGGGCAGCAACAGGGCAATCAAAACAGCGATGATGGCGATCACCACCAACAGTTCGATCAGCGTGAAGCCGGGACGTGGACCATTTGTCGTTCGATTCATGTCAAACACCCCTAAACAAGAGAATGAAGAATGGAAGCAGAAACCAAGAATCTGGAGGAATTGTGGACTGGTCGAGTATAACCGTCTTCAAGACGGCATCGCCGTCAAAAAAGCCTCTTTTGCCGACAAGGTCCGCACATGCCCAAGTCGCCTCGCGTCGCCATCAAGTTGGACCTGCGCTGGCCCTACAAGCGGCACGCTCACATTTTTGCGGGCACTCAAAACTATGCCGATGAGCATGGCTGGGAGTCGCTCATCGACGAATACGCCGACGAGCATTTGGCCGAAGCGTCTCCCGATTCGCTGCCGTTCGATGGCGTCATTGGTCGAGTGAACTCGAAGCTGGCCGAACACGCGAAACGGCTGGGAGTGCCGCTGGTCAACGTCTGGTTCAACTCGCCAGCCAAGGATGATTTCCTGGGGGTCTTTCCCGACATGGCTGCGGTCGGTCGGCTCCAGGCCGAGCATTTCTTGTCGCGCGGGCTGCGGCGGTTCGCCGTGCTGACGTGCGAGGACGACGCGCAAAAACTCGCGGCGGAATCGTTCCGGGCGACGATCGCAGCGGCAGACGGCGAATGTGTCCGCGAAAAGCTCCCGCTCGATCCCTGCCGTTCCTTCGCCGCCTGGCAGCACACGGAACAGCGAATCGAAGCCTGGATGGAGCGCTGGCAATTGCCGATCGGTGTTTCGATTGCCAGTGAAGAAGCGGGCCGCATCGTGATTCAGATCTGTCGTCGTCGTGGTTGGCGCGTGCCGGGCGACGTGGCAATCATCGCCGGCACCAATGAAGAGGTGCTATGCAATCACCCACGACCGTCGCTCACCAGCGTGGAGTTCGGCTACGAGCGGATCGGTTACGAAGCGGCGCGCCTGCTCGACGGATTGATGCAGTCGCGAAGCAAACGACGAGCGCCTCGAAACGAATCGCCACAACATCTGCTGCTGCCGCCGCAGGGGCTGATCGTCCGCGAGTCGACCGACTTCTACGCCGTGGACGACGAGGTGGTTGCACAGGCATTGCGATTCATTGCCGCCAACAGCCACCTCGACATCAACGTCGACGACGTCGCGCAAGCGCTGACCCTGCATCCGCGCACCCTGCAACGCCGATTCCGCGAAGTGGTTGACTGGCCGATTGCCGACGAGATTCGGCGTGTGCGGATCGAACGAGCGAAACGCGAACTCATTCACACCGAACGCAGCATGACCGAGATCGCGGGTGACGTCGGCTTCGGCAGCCGCATGAGGATGTACGACATCTTCAAACGCGAATTCGGAGTCACACCGCGCGAGTATCGCAGCAAGCGTCGGCGGTCGGATTAGACCGCAGACCAGCGACTCCACCGAGCTTGAGGCCGTCGATTTCATCGCGTGCCACGACGAAGTCACACAATCTCAGTACGCCTTCGGCTTGCCGTTATACGATTTTCATCCTTACCAGTGGCCGCAGGACATCGGCGACTGCGGTGTAAGAGTTTGAAGACTGAATCACCGCAGAGATTGGATGACCGCAGAGGCAATACTGTGCGTCGAATG
>JBJXEX010000289.1:0-18098 GCA_046156195.1 Planctomycetaceae bacterium
ACTGTCCGCGCCGCCGTGGGCTGGTGTAAAGAACATGAGACCCTCCTTGGTCCAACTTGCTCGCGCAGCCCCAAGGAAGGTCTCACTGAAGGCGGAATCTCGACCAAGCTGGTCTCACTCCCAAGCCCAACGTCTCGCTCCGTCCTCAAGTCCTCAAGATCACACAGAACGCCACATCCAACGTCACAGCCCAGCACATGCTCTGTCGCGCGTGCGTCCTACCGGTGTGCGCCGAACGCCAAACGGCCAGCGCCGCAGTCACACTCAGGTGAGGTCTGAGTCGCACGACCCCGTCAAAGCTCGGTAGCCCTCACGGTCCTCCCCAGACCAACTTGCGTCGTGGGAATATGTCATCAATTAACGATATTCTCCGAATGCCATAAGTCCTTGCGGCGCTACGGGCAGTGCCATTCGTTCCTGACACCTTTTCTGCTGCCATTCCCATCAAATCGTGTACGCGACCTTATTGGAGACCTCGACGAGCTTGCTCTTTGTGAAATGACCGGCGGGGTCTTTGGCGTAGCCTTCGTACTTGAACATTTGCAGGACCACTTCGTACTGGCCGGGAGTTGTGTCGCTGTGTTCGTAGCTGTTGTTCGAGCGAGCCGGCACACTCGCGACGACCTGGCCGTTGCGGCGAATCTCCCACAGCAATTGCGAACCCCAATCGTTCGCCACATCGCCTCGCACCAGCTTTCGCCCTTCCAAACGAATCTCCGCCTGCGGTGTTCCTTCAAATTGCTGTTCCATGATTGGCCCCTCGTTTCAAAACTGTGGACAGTGGGAAGAGTCCGATACCGATGCCCGGCAAAGTATCAGAGCCGGCATGTGTGACCAAGCACGAAACTGACTTCACCGCAACGCTCATTTGAGTGTGCTTGCTACACCAGCTTCGCCCAATGGTCGCGGTACTCGCGAGTCAGCAGCATCGACGCTTCGTTGTCGCCGGTGATCTGTTCTTTGACCGGATCAAAATGAATGACTCGGCCAGCGCGAGTCGCAATGTTGCCGAGGTGACACAGCGCGGTCGAAAGATGATTGATCTCGATATCGGCGTTCGGTCGTGCTCCGGTGCGAATGCACTCCAGGAAGTTGGCGTGATGGGCGGCGAGGTCGGGCGGGCCGCCGCTCGATTCTTCGATCAGCTTGTTCTTCGGGCCGTAGACCGCGTATTTGCCTGCCTTGCCAAAGATCATCATCCCCTCGGTGCCGTAGTAGGCGTTGCCATTCTCAAAACCTTCTTGAATGTACGGCGACCAGATGCGTTGCTCGAAAATCAGTTGCTTCGGTTTGCCGGCCTTCGTCGCGGCGGCGTACTCATAGACGACGTATTGCGTGTCGGCGTGCTGTTGGTCGTCGTCAAAGAAACTCTTGCCACCGAGCGCGGCAATGCGGGTCGGGTGAGTCGTCACGCCCAAGCCCCAACGAGCGACGTCGATGTCATGGACGCCGTCGTTGCCGATGTCGCCACAGCCGAAGTCGTACCACCAACGCCAGATGCCGTGCAGAAAATTCGACTGATACGGCCGATACGTCACCGGCCCCAGCCACAAGTCGTAGTCGAGTTGCGGCGGTGGCTCGGACGGCTTTTGTTTGCCGATCGTGCCGCGTCGCTGACTGTTCCAGGCTTTCGCCACCAGGATTTCGCCGATGACGCCGGTCTTGAGTTTGTCCATGCCTTTGATCGCGTGCGCGGTGCTGCGAGTCTGTGTGCCGACTTGCATGACAACTTTGTTTTTGCGAGCCGCCTCGATCATCAGCCGTCCTTCGCGCAGGTTGTGCGAGCAAGGCTTCTCGACATAGGCGTGCTTGCCCGCGTTGGCCGCCAGGATCGCGGCCGGAGCGTGCCAGTGATCCGGCGTCGCGATCCAGACCGCTTGGACTTCTTTGTCATCGAACACCTGCCGCATGTCCTTGACGATTTTCGGAGCTTGTCCCGATCCCTTCGTGATCGTCTCCGCCGCGCGAGCCGCTCGCTGTTCATCGACGTCGCAAACATAAGCCACTCGCACCGCCGAGTTCGTCGCGAGCTGATTCGTGTGAGCCATCCCCATCCCACCGGGACCGATGACGGCGACGGTCAGGCGGTTTGGATCGCTCTTCGATTTGTCGTCTGCGTTCGTTTCCGACGCGAACAGCCACGCGGCCGAGGCGGTCGTCGCGGCGATGGTGGTGGACTGTCCGAGGAATTCACGGCGAGTGTTGGGCATGGCGAGTTCTCCAAAGTGGGATGTTTCCGACAAGTGTCACATCGGCTGCGTGATACCTCTCGCGGCCCATGCTGACATGTAGCCCGAAGCGTCAGCGAGGGACGCGACACACTCCCTCGCTGACGCTTCGGGTTACATGTGCTGCAGCGTTCGCACCCATTCGCGAAACGAACGCACGAGACTGTTTTCATCCGTCTGCGTCCGTCGCTCGACGAACCGCAGCAATTCGCTCAGGGGCAATTGGGGGAAGGCTCGGCTGAAGTCGGACTCGGTGTAGTGGCCAGTCTCGGTCAACAGACTGCACGTCAGTGTTTTCCCCTTGTAGCGCCAGACTTCGGGGACTCGCAGACGGGCGTAGATACTCATGCGATTGGGACGTGCTCGCGAAAGTTCGATTTCAACCGCCAAATCCGGCGGTGGGTCCACTGTCAGGTCGAGGTCGTCTTTGCCGCGGACGAGCAACTCGTTTTGGATGTAAAAGCACTCATCCGGTTCCAGTGCCTTGAGTGCCGGTTCGTTCTCGCAAGTCATGTCGCCACACGCGAGGATGGGCACGTCAAGCTCTTCCGCGAGCACCCGAATCAACGCCGTAAACAGCCGACAGAGAATTCCATGCTTGGACGAGATGGTCATGAGATCCAGCCTCCCGTTCTCGTAGGTCAGTCGCACATGACGTCCCGTCAGCCCCTCGGCAATCTGTTTGTAGGCGTCCCAATCGACATCCCACAGAGTCAGGTGCTGGTCTCCTCGCGATTCGGGAAAGTTGATTGCCCGCTGCAGCGCGGCGAGTGACTGCGGCTCAGCGAAAGGGGGAGCAACGATTGTCGTCATCGGATTCTCCTTGAAAGTCCTGCGGTTCCCAGCCTATCGAGGCTCGCAATCCTCACGCCAGCAGCGCATCGACGACGTCGCCGGTCGGAACAAGGCGGAACGGACGGTTGGTGGCGTCATGAATTTCGCGGTCGTGACGCAGGCCGAGGCAGTGATACATGGTCGAAACGATGTCGCCGGGGATCAGCGGGTCCAAGGCGGGGAAGGCTCCGGTCTTGTCGCTGCTGCCGTAGATCAATCCTTGCTTGAAGCCGCCGCCGAGCAGCATCAGGCTGTAGCAGTAATTCCAGTGGTCTCGGCCGGCGTCGTTGCCGTTGATCTTGGGAGTGCGTCCGAAGTCGCCGAACACCGCGACGATCGTACGGTCGAGCAACCCTCGATCCGACAGATCAGTCAGCAAGCTGGAACACGCAGCGTCGAGTTGCGGAAGCAGCGTCCCCTTCAGCTTCTTGAAGTTGCCGCCGTGTGTGTCCCACGTCGCATTCGCATCGGGAGCCCACGACAGCGTGACGAGCCGCGTGCCCGCTTCGATCAATCGCCGAGCCAGCAGTGTGCTCTGGCCGTAGGTGTTTCGGCCGTAGGCATCGCGCACGGCATCCGGTTCTTCCGAGAGTCGAAACGCGCGCTGCGTGTTTTCGGACGTGAGCAGTTGCAACGCTCGCTGTTGAAAGCCGGTCATCGAGTCGGCCGCGTTGACGCCAGCTTGCTCGCGCAGTTGTGAATCAACGACCTCGAACAAGCGGCGGCGCAGCGCGAGTCGTTCGGTCGAGACATCGGCCAGCAGCGTCAGTTCGGGGATCGCGAACTCCGGCGAGTTCGGATCGCGGAGCACGAACAGCGGATCTCGCGAGCGGCCGAGGATGCCCGCGAAGAATCCCGGTTGAGGCGGACCTCCGGCCCCTTCGGCGGTGATGTACGGCAGATGGACTTGCGGCACGATCGGACGATCCGGCGGACGGACCATCGACAGCACGCAGCCCGGAGAGGGGTAATCGGTCGGACGAGTGCCGCCACCGATTTCGCCCCGATCGTGGCCGGTCATCGCGGCGTACACGGCGGCGGCGTGAGCGTTGTTGACTCCGTGGTGCATCGACCGCACGACCGTCGCGCGGTGCATGTGTCGAGACAGCTTCGGCATTTGATCGGTGACGAAATAACCCGGCAGCGAAGTCGGGATCGGCTGGAACTCGCCGCGAATGCCGTCGGCCGCATCGGGTTTATAATCCCACATATCCAAATGGCTAGGGCCACCATTCAAAAAGAGGATCACACAGTGATCGGCCTTCGCCACCAATGACGGCTCGCGAGCCGATAGTAAGTTCGGCAGCGACAGTCCCATCAACCCCAAGCCGCCGACTTGCAGCAGATGGCGGCGCGACAACTCGCGGCTTCGATTCGATTCAGTGAGATTCAACATCGTTTCACTTTTCCAGCCGGAAGTTGGCGGGCCGATGGCCGAGTGCCGAAAGCCGATGGCCGTGATACCGTTTTTGGCTTGGTAAAAAGGATAACGGCTGTCGGCAATCGGCGAACGGCTGTCG
This sequence comes from Planctomycetaceae bacterium, assembly GCA_046156195.1. GTDB lineage: Bacteria > Planctomycetota > Planctomycetia > Planctomycetales > Planctomycetaceae > SXKJ01. The sequence goes on from JBJXEX010000289.1 coordinate 4,583, forward strand.
GCCGGTCATATGAACTCGTGAAGTTGACTCAATCACGCGGGAAACGTCATCACCACCAACGGCGACGAGTTGCCGCGATACTCGCCGTTCTTGTCCACGACTTTGCCGTTGCCGTTGCTGTTGGCGTTGGTCGTCAGCAGCGCGAGCCACTTGCCCGACGGATGCTGCCGCACCGCGTGACAGTTCGAGAGCTTCGTTTCGGAGAGCGGCTGTTCGTCTTCGACTCGCCAGCAGATGAATTGTCCTTGGCCCGGATTGCCACTGATTGTGATCAGCCAGCAGCCTCCCGGATGCCATTCGAGATCGGTGACAAAGACATCGCCCCCCGCGCCGAGTTCGGCCTTCTTCTTTTGCTCGCCCGTCGCGATGTCGAAGGCCAGCAGCGTTGGCTTGCCTTGAACATTGCCGCCGTTCTCCGGTTGAGTGCCACCGACCAGCAACAGCGAACCATCCGGGCTGACGGCCATCGCTCGCACGCCACCGACGTCCTGCAAGCGGTTCGGCTTGAAGAGTAATCCGGCCTCGAACTCGCGGACCTTCGTTGAGCCAGCCAATTCCCACTGCGAAACTTTCGCCGCGAGCGATGCGACGAAGAGCGATTTTCCGTCGGGTGCGAATCGCATCACCGACAGGTCACCGCCGACTTTGATCTCGGAAAGTTTCTTGCCGCCCACCGACCAGAACACGACGCGACCGTCGCGGCCGCAGGTCGCAATCTTCTGGCCATCGGGGGACACGATCACGCAGCGGATCCAACCGTCGTGCGCGTTCTCGACTTTCCACGCCGGCTCGGCCGTGTCATCGCAATAAGACCAGCAGGCGAGGTTGCCGAACGAGTCCGCCGCGACCGCGAGTTTTCCATCGGGCAAGCACGCGCAAGTGCTCACCCAAGACGTCAGCCCGGTCAGCGAAGTCTTCTCGGTCAGTTCCGGTTCGGGCTTGTCGGGGACGAGGCTCCAGCGGCCGACTTGGCCTTCCATGCTGCCGGCGAGCAAGAACACGCCGGTCGGACTGAAGCACGCCGAGACAAATTGCTGCGCAAAGTCGAGTGGTTTCTTTGCGGCCTTCGGAGTGAATTTCGCATTGAGTTCGGGTGTCATGCCAGCACCTCCTTCACGGCGTGCATGTCGTCGTGAGCGATTGGCAACGGCTGCCCGTGGTTGTCTAACTGGGTCGTGGCCGAGTCGATGCCCAGCGCGGCGAACCAAGTATGAAACATGTGGCCGATGTCGTAAGCGTCCCCTTCGACGGCCGTCCCTTTCGCGTTGGTCTTGCCGACGGTCAGTCCACGTTTGACGCCTCGGCCGGACATCGCCAGCGACCACGCTTCAGGAAAATGATCGCGGCCGACGTGTCCGTTGATGCGCGGCGTGCGGCCGAACTCGGACATCGTGATGACCAGCACGTTGTCGAGCATCCCGCGCTCTTGCAGGTCTTCGACGATCGACGCGAATGCCTGATCGTAGCGCGGCATCAGAGACGCATGTCCGTTGAAGTTGTCGCCGTGCGTGTCCCAGCCGTAACTGGTGACTTTCACGAACGTCACGCCGACCTCCAGCATTCGCCGAGCGACCAGCATGTGCCGGCCGAACTCGTGGTCGCCGTACCGTTCGCGATCGCGAGCCTCGACGGTCGAGAGATCGAACAGCGATTGCCGCCGCATCAACTCGCGAGCCGACTCGAAGACATAGCCGTTCGCTTCCGCCGCGCCCGGCCGACGTCGCAGGCGATAGCGCTCGTCCGCTTTGATTCGCAGCGACTGTCGCAACTCGTCGTCGGCCTCGCTGACCGATTCGGGCCGCGTCATGTTTTCCGGTGGCTTGCCGTCGCCGAACGCGACCGCTCCGTATTGCGGGCCGAGGAACCCGGCGTCTTGATAGATGAATCCGCCGTTGCCCGGTTTGATCGAGACATAAGCCGGCAGCCCGGTCCCTTGATTGCCGACCAGCTTCGCGACCGACGATCCGAAGAACGGATACGTCACGCCGCGGTTCTTGGGATCGCCGCGCTGAATGCGGGGCACGCCGGCCGAGTGCGAATTGTCCTGGGTACACATCCCGCGCACGACGCAGAGATGCTGCATGATCTTCGCCGAGCGGGGCATCAACTCGCAGACCTGAATGCCGGGGACGGTCGTTGAGATCGCTCGAAACGGGCCGCCGAATTGCGAGTTCGATTTTGGATCCCAGCTTTCATATTGGCTCATTCCTCCGTCGATCCAGATGAACAAAACCTGCTTCTTCTGCTTGGCCAATTCATCGCCGAAGGCCGCATCGAACGGCAGTCCGCTGGCGGTGGCAGCCCCGGCGGCCGACATCCCGCCGAGCCACGCGCGACGCGACAAGCGATGCTCCCACGGTTTGCAAAGCTGTTCCATGTTCGGTGCGACCTCCAGGTGATTGATTAGCGGTCGATTCGGAGTCGCGGCAGTCTAAAGCTCGATTGTGGGGATCACCACCTTCTCTTCTGCCGTCATTGATGCTTCCGCGGCTGCGGTGCTTCAACCGACTTCATAGCTCGGCTATTCTCGGAGCGGCTAAGCTTGGAATCATTGGGCAATGAGAATTTGTGTCGGGAGCAAGCGATGAAGAACCATTGGAGCAAACTCGGTTGGCGATTGATCCATTCTTGCCTTCATCCGCGGTTCGGCTTTGCCATCCGTGGGAAGTTTCCAAGTCTTGGACTGCCCGCGGATGGCAAAGCCGAACCGCGGATGAAGAACTCCAACGCGGAAAGACTCACACGCCTGACTTGTACCAGTCGCCACAACGAACACCGAGCAGTCCTGCGACAGACCGACAAGACTGGGCAACTTCAATACAGGCGCGTCGGGTTCGTGTTGGCCGTAATGATCGGCGGTTTGGGAATTACTCCGCCAGAGGTCTCGCAGTTTTTGGGACCGCAAGCCGCCCACGCCGATCAGGCGGCGGACGACTACGCGGCGGCGGTTGGGTTCTACAAGCAGAGCCGCTGGGGCTTGGCCGAGGAGACGTTCCAGAAATTCCTGAAGGATCATCCCAAGCATGAGCGTGTGCCGTTTGCTCGGCTGTATCTGGGATTGGCTCTGACGAATCTGGAGAAGTACGACGAGGCTCGCACGGTGCTGCGAGCGTTCGTCAAAGACTACCCGAACAACCAGCAGGTGCCGCAGGCGATGTATCGCGTGGCCGAGTCGAGCTATTTCCTCGACGATCTGAAGTCGGCCGAGCCGGAGTTTCAAGCGTTCATCGCCAAGTCACCGGAAGACTCGCTGCGTGAGTACGCGCTGCCGTATTTCGGCGACACGCTCCTGCGGCTCGGCAAGGCGGAGGAGGCCGCCGCCAACTTTCAGCAGGCGATCAAACTCTTTCCGCAGAGCAAGATGTTGGAGGACTCACGCTGGGGCTTGGCGAAGTCGCTCGACGCCCAGCAGAAGATCCCGGAAGCGATGGTGCTGTACCGTGAGATCGCCGCGAACAAGGCTGGAGCGCGAGCGGCTCAGGCGCAATTGCAGATTGCGAATCGGCTGTTCGAGCAGAAGGATTTCGCGAACGCCGCGAAGTCGTACACGGACCTCGAAAAGAATTTCCCGGAGAGCAAACACGTCCCAACGGCGCGATTGAACGCGGGTAACTCTTACTACGAGTTGAAGGACTACAAATCCGCCGCCACGCAGTTTGAACTCGCGGCGAAGGAGCCGGCGCAAGCGGCCACAGCCAGCTATTGGCGCGGGATGTCGCAGAAACAACTGGGCGACATGGCCGGCGCAGCGACGACGCTCAAGGCCACGTTTGAGGCCCACGCTCAAAGCCCGATTGCCGAGCAGGTGCTCTTTCAGTGGGCCGATTGCGAGCTGCGGCTGTCGCAGTTTGACTCAGCCGAATTGCACTTTGCCGACGTGGTGAAGCGTTGGCCTCAAAGTCCGTGGGCCGATGACTCGTTGTACTTCGCCGGCGAAGCCGCGTTGCAGCGAGCCAATCGCGCGGCAACTCCAGAGATTCGCACGGCGGCGATTCAAGCGGCGGAGAGTTACACGAAACAATTCACGGCGACGCAGCCGAACAGCGGACTGAAGTTATATAACGATCTCTTGCGAGGCCGCGTGTTATTAAGTCGTGGCTCCGACGCCGATGCGACAGCCGCCGTGGAGTTGATCAAAGCCGTTCTCGCCGCTGCGCAGCGTCCGCAGACACAGGGGCAGGCACGATACCACCTCGCCCGCGCGCAGCAGCGGCTCAAGCAACACGCGGCGGTCATCGAGACGCTCACGCCGGTGGTTGAGCAAGTTCGCAAGGAAGGGGCCGCGTCGGAGTTCATCGACGGGCTGGTGTTGTTCGCCAGCAGCGCTCTCGCGGAGAAGAAAGATACGGAGGCGATCGCGGCTGCGGCCGATTACGTCCGGCTCGCACCGAAAGGGGAGCAGCTCGATCAAGCACTGGTCACGAAGGCTGTGGCCGAGGCGAACCTGAAACAACTCGATGCCGCGAAGCAGTCGATCGGACAACTTCGCACGGCCCTGCCGAACAGTCCGCTCCTTGTGCGAACGACGTTGCAACTCGCCGAGATTGCTTACGCTCAGAAGGAATTCAATGCCTCGCTGGATTGGTACACGGCAGCGGTTGCCGCCGGGCCGCAGTCACCGCACTTCGTCCCCGCGCTCTCCGGTCTGGCTTGGAGCCAGTTCGAGAAGAAGCAGTACAAACCGGCCGCCACGGCGTTCGCTCAGTTGCTGAAAGACTTCCCGCAGCACGCGCTCGCGCCGGAGGCGGCGTTCAAGCTGGGCGAGTCATTGCAGCTCGACAACCAACTTGAGCCAGCCGCGAAAGCGTTTGCCGAGGCGTTCGAGAGTTACTCACCCGGACGCTACGGATTCCTCGCAGGACTGGAAGCAGCACGCACGCTGCGACGGCTCGACAAGGTCGAGGATGCGGACGCGGCCTACTCGAAGTTGTTCGTCAAGTTTCCGAAACCGGAGAACCTCGACAAGCTGCTCGAAGAGTGGGCGCTGTTGAACTACGAATCCGAACGCTTCACACGAGCGGATGAAATCTTCAAGCGATTGCTGGCGGAAGCGCCCAACAGCGACGTGGCGGACAATGCTCGGTTCAATCTGGCGGAGAGCGAATTGCTCTCCGGCAAGATCGACGATGCCAAGGCCGCGTTCCGACAGCTTGAACAGAGTCCGAAGTCAGACGCTGACGTGCAACAAGACTCGCTGTTTCGGCTGATGGCCATCGCCGACGAACAGCAACAGTGGGAGGAACTCGCGAAGGTCGCGACCGCGATCCGCACGCGCTTCGCCGAGGGCCGCTACAAAACGGATGCGGCGTTTTTTCTCGCGCTGTCCCACCTGCAACGTCAGCAAGCGGAGCCTGCTCTGGAACAGCTCAAGCCACTGGTTGCCGCGAAGACCGACCCGGAGATGAAGACCAAGGACTGGTTCCCGCGTGTCTTCGTGTTGCTGGCGGAGATCCAATGGCAACAGAAGAACTATGCCGAGTCGATCGCCACCGTCGCCGACTTCCGAGCGTGGGACGCCAAGAGCAAGCTGCTCTATCAAGCCGACGAGGTGCTCGGCCGAGCCTACAAGAGTCAGGGCAAGTTCGACGAAGCGCGTGCCGCCTTCAAACAAGTCATCGACGATCCCAACGGCACACGCACCGAGACCGCCGCGAAGGCCCAGTTGATGCTCGCCGAGACCTACTACTTTCAGAAGGACTACAAAACCGCGTTGGAGCAGTACCTGCGAGTTTATCTGCTTTACAAGTTCCCAGAGTGGCAAGCTCCCGCGTTGTTTCAAGCGGGAGCCTGCGACGAACAACTCGGCGAGTGGGCGAAAGCGGTCGCCGACTACGAGTCGCTGCTGAAAGAATTCCCACAGACCCAATGGGCCACCGACGCCAAGCCAAGACTGGAAGCCGCCAAGCAGAAAGCGAAGAAATGATGATCACTCCAAATCGCCGAGAGTTTCTTCGATCGTCCACTTCCACGGTGCTCGGTGCTTCGCTGCTGAATCATTTGAGTCAACCGACCTCCGCCCTGGCGGAAAACAACGACCTCTTGAAAGTCGGATTGATTGGCTGCGGCGGGCGCGGCAGCGGAGCGGCCGCTCAAGCATTGAAAGCGGACAAGAACGTCAAGCTCTGGGCAATGGCCGATGCGTTTGCGGATCGGCTCGACCTGAGCCTCTCGTCGCTTCAGAAGGACGAAACGCTGGCTCCCAAGATCGACGTGCCGAAGGAGCGGCAATTCATTGGCTTCAACGCTTACAAGGAGGTGATCGCCGCTTGCGATGTCGTGCTGCTCTGCACGCCGCCGCAGTTCCGTCCGTTGCACCTCAAAGCGGCCGTCGAAGCGGGGCGGCATGTCTTCGCCGAGAAGCCGGTCGCGGTCGATGCGCCGGGTGTTCGCTCGGTGCTGGCCACTTGCGAACTGGCCAAGCAGAAGAAACTGTCGGTCGTCTCCGGTCTCTGCCTGCGCTACGACAACAGCTTCCGCGAAACGGTGCGCCGTCTTCAGGAAGGAGAGATCGGTGAGATCAACACGCTGATCGCCAACGATTATCGCGGTCCCATCTGGGTCAAGCCGCGACAGCCCGATTGGACCGACATGCAATGGCAGATGCGGAATTGGTACTACTTCACTTGGCTGTCGGGAGACTTCAACGTCGAGCAGCATGTGCATTTTCTCGACGTGTGCAGTTGGGTGATGAAAGACGCGCATCCCGTCTTGGCCGTCGCGATGGGTGGCCGGCAACAACGCACGGGGCCGGAGTTCGGCCACATCTACGATCACTTCTCGGTGACTTATGAATTCGCCGGCGGAGCGAAGCTGTTCAGCAATTGCCGTCAGCAAGTCGGCTGCAAGAACGACATCAGTGCTCAGGTCTTCGGGACCAAAGGGCGAGCACAACTCTCCGAACGCCGCAAAGGGATGCGCATCCAAACCACCAGCGAATGGATCTTCGACGGCCCGGAAAACCAAATGTATCAGACCGAGCACGACGAGCTATTCGCCAGCATCCGCACCGGCCAGCCGCTCAACAACGGCGAGTACATGGCGCGCAGCACGTTGATCGCCATCATGGGCCGCATGGCCGCTTACACCGGCCAGTCCATCACCTGGGAGATGGCGTTGAACTCGCAAGAAGACCTCACACCGCCGCGCTACGACTGGGATGTGGAGTTGCCGGTTCCACCCATCGCCATCCCCGGCCAAACCAAATTCGTTTGAGAGTCACACACCGATCTCGTTCCCACGCTCCGCGTCCCGTGCGTCGCCCACGACGCGGAGCGTGGGAACGAGACGAGATGCCAGCTTCGAGAACCTTTGCATGAAACGCCTGTTGATCGTTGTGTCCTTGTTCGCGGCCGGTCTCTCCCTGGAAGGCCGCTGGTGTGTTGCGGCCGATCCGCTGACCGTGGCATCCGACTTTGAAGGAGCTTCGATCCGCGACCTCAAGATCGACGAGGCGACTCGCAGCGTCAGCTTCATGCCGGGTGGCGATCCAGAGCGCGGCTGGCCTTGCTGGTGGTACTTCCGAGTCCACGGGATCGCGCCGGGCGAGACGCTCACCCTGCGACTGCGCGGTTCAACGGCGACCGTCGGGAAGCCCGGTGCGCCGCCGCAGAAGCCGCTCGCATCCTCTTGGTCGATGCCCGCTCAAGCGACGTTCTCCATCGACGGCCTGACGTGGCGGCATACCGAGAAAGGTCAGCGTCAGGACGAGTGGATGATCTACACGCTCAAGCCAGAGTCCACGTCGGTGTTCGTTGCCTGGGGACCACCCTACACGCCGAGTACCGCCACGAAGTTCGTCCGCGAGATGAGCGAGAAGTCTCCGCACGCGAAGGCCACCGAGCTGTGTCGATCACGCGGTGATCGCCCGGTGCCGATGCTGCATGTGCAAGAAGGCGAGCGGACCAAATCGCAACGCTTCGGCGTCTGGGTTCAAGCTCGGCAACATGCCTGGGAGAGCGGTTCAAGCTGGGTGGCACAGGGCTTTGCCGAATGGTTGCTCAGCGACGCGGCGGACGCGGCCTGGCTGCGGCAGCACGCGGAGATTTTCATCGTCCCGATCATGGACGTTGACAATACCGCCACTGGCAACGGCGGCAAGGACGCTCAGCCACAGGATCACAATCGGGACTGGTCCGCTCAACCGCACTGGAACGAAGTCATCGCCGCGCAGCGAATGGTCAGCGGCCTGATTGAAGAAGGTCGCATGGATGTCTTCCTCGATCTGCACAATCCCGCGCCCGATGACCCGACCTTCTTCTACATCCTGTCGCCCGAACTCATACAAGAACCGATGATCGGCCTGCGCGACCGCTTCATTCACTTGGCCTATTCGCGGATCAGCAAGATCAAGCCGCTGATCCCGATGAGCAACAAACCGAAGATGACCGGAGCCAACTATCATCCGCTGTGGCGACAGATCAGCGCCAACTGGGTGAGCCTGAACGGAAACCCTCACACGGTCAGCCTGTGCCTGGAGACCATCTGGAACTACCAGAACAGCACAACCGAGGGCTACCGAGCCGTCGGCAGCAACCTCGCCGCATCCGTTCGCGAGTATCTTGCCGAACGTCCCGCGAAACAGTGACGAGGCTGTCGGCCATTTGGCATTCGAGCGGCTCGACGTTTCGGGCGATTGCCATTGCTGAGTCACGTTGTCCGTTGCCAGTCACTTGTCGTCCGCGTCACATTCCCGTCCGCAAAAAGTTGACCACTCATCTTTGACCAAGGACCAAGTATGAATTACCGCTTGCTCGGCACCACTGGCGTTCGTGTTTCCCCGGTTTGTCTCGGCACGATGATGTTTGGCGGGGCGACGGATGAAGAGACTTCGATTCGCATCATTCACAAGGCGATCGATCAGGGAATCAACTTCATCGACACGGCCGACATGTATGCCGGCGGCAAATCGGAAGAGATCGTCGGCAAGGCGCTCGTCGGCAAATGGGATCAAGTCGTGCTGGCGACCAAGGGCCGGCAGATGATGGGAACCGGGCCGAATGACAAGGGGGGCAGCCGCTACCACATGATGCGCGCCCTCGAAGCCAGCTTGCGGCGTCTCAAGTGCGAGCGGATTGATCTCTATTACTATCACGCTCCCGATTACGACACGGCGATCGACGAGACGCTGCGAGCGCTCGATGACATGGTGCGGCAAGGCAAGGTCTTGAACATCGCCTGCTCGAACTTCCGAGCGTGGCGATTGTGCGAGGCCTTGTGGACCAGCGACCGATTGAGCCTCAACAAGTTCTGCTGCGTGCAACCGCTCTACAACATCGTGAACCGCGACATTGAGGTGGAACTGCTGCCGCTCTGCCAGGAACACAAGATTGGGGTGGTCAGCTACAGCCCGCTCGCTCGCGGCGTGTTGTCCGGAAAGTACAAGCCGGGCGAATCGTTTCCCGAAGGGAGCCGGGCCGCTCGCGGCGACAAGCGGATGAAGGAAGCAGAACTCCGAGACTCCAGCTTCGAGGTTTCTCAGCAGATCGCCGCACATTGCCAGAAACGCGGCGTCGCGATGACGCAGTTCGCTCTGGCGTGGTGTATTGCGAACCCGATCGTGACCTCAGCGATCCTCGGCCCGCGCACGATGGAGCAGTTCGATGACAACGTCGGTGCGCTCAACGTGACCATCACCGCCGAAGACGAAGCCTTCATCGACAGCGTCATCCCGCCCGGCGAGCACAGCGGCAAAGGCTTTCAGGACGTGGCCTATCCAGTCACCGGTCGGCCGCAGGCCCGCTGAGCGGCACGGCGCTAGCCGCCGGTAAGAGCGCTCGACCGGCGGCTAGCGCTTTGCCGCTCATCATCTCGTTCCGACGCTGTGAAGATTTAGAGCCGCGACCGTGCGGGAGCGGTTGTTTCCCGGACTGATGACCGCTCCCTCACGGTCGCGGCTCCAAAAGTTCACAACCTCTCCGCGTGGGAACGAGATTCAAGATTGTGGCGCGACGCTCCGCGTCGCGACTCACGACGCGGAGCGTCGTGCCACATTGCCCCGTCGCCGCATTACTTCTTCGCCTTCAAGTATTGATCGTTGAGCTTGTCGCACGACCACAGCAGGCCGCGCGTGACCATGTCGAGATAGCGCGGATCGCCGACTGTCTCGTTGTTGTGGCCCAGCGTCGTGCTGAAGACGCGAGCTTTGCCGTACTCGTTGGTCCAGGCGACGACGAAATCATCGACCTTCTTGCCGGTGTCCTGCTTGCCGCGAGCCAGCGGCTTCGTCGTCTCGAACAGCTTGATGTTGTTGTAAAGCTCTTCGTTGATCGTGGTCCAATTCTCGAAGCCCTTGGTGATGGCGTGCTCCCGTTCGACGAAGGTCACGTCGATCGGCTTCTGCGGGCCGTGACCGGTCGAATGAATGCCGACAAACTTGAACCAGTCGTCCGTGCCGACTCGGTAGCAGTGCATCGCACAGTGCAGATTGACGGCCGGAATGCCCCCCTTGTGGGCGTTGAGGATGTTCTCGACATAGGGCATCTCTTTGACGTCGGCGGTGCATTCGTCGTGGATGATGACGTCGTAGCCCTTCGCCCAATCGGGTTTCTCGTAGATCGCGAAGCGAGCCTTGGTCGACTTGTCGTCCGTGTGAACTTGATCGACGACGACGTAAGCCCGCGCTTCGATTCCCGCCTTCAGCAGGTCTTTTTGCTTGGCATAGTCGTGACAGCAGCCGCCCGTGATGAGCAGTGCCTTCAACGGCTTCGGAGCTTTGTCCTCCGCGCGAGCCAGGTTGGTAAAAGCCATCAGAGCGACGCAACAAACAGTGAAGAGAGTTCGCATGGGTGTCCTCAGAGATTGGAAAAAGGGGGAATGACAGTAGTCTCACTTCGTTTAACCGCAAGCCGAAGGCGTGCGCGTTTCGCGCATGGCTTGCCGGAAAGCACGCACGCTTCCGGCTTGCGGTTAACCAACACGGCGAAGCCGCAACCAATGTAGCTCGACGCTCCGCGTCGAGAATCGCGACGCGGAGCGTCGCGCCACAATGCGCGCACGCCGACAAGAATCTGAAACCTAGTAGTACGAGGAGAGTAAGGTCTTCAGCGGATCGAGCGGCCTTCGACATCGAGTACCTGCGAGTTCGATACATCGTTGCCGAAGGTCGCGTGACGTTCCAATTTCCAGACGACCGCCTTCGTCTGGGGATTCAGTTCGATCAGTTGCGGCTGGTGCGGCCCGGCGTGGCAGTTGCCGATGAGATAGTTTCCGCTCGGCAGAACTTCCAAGGTCGTGACCCAAGCGAGCGTGATGCCGAGGAGATCGTTCTGCTCGATCTTCCAAACGACCTGCTTGTCGTCGGTGACTTCGATGACGCTGTGGCCGTTGCCGGTGGCGATCAGCGTGTGGCCGTTCGGCAATCGCACAGCGGCAAAACACTTGTTGCCGAACGCTTCGGGACCGTGGCCTCCCTTCGGTTGTTTGCCGAACAACGGGACTTCGTATTCCCAAGCGACATCACCCGACTTGCCGTCGTACTCGCGGACGAAGCCATCCCCTTCGTGGCAGACGAGATAGTTGCCGGTTGCCAACTTGCGAGCCAGCCGCGTGTCGGTGTGCGGATGCGGCCGATTGACCTTCAGCTTCACCTCATTGAGCAGCTTGCCCTCGCGATCGACTTCGATGATCCGCGCCGGTCCCGATTCGGCGATCATCAACCGGCCCTCGTCGAGCGGCTGAAAGGCGTGAACCTCGACCTTCTTTCCGGTATTGCCATTCTGCGTGGCCGAGTCATACGACCACAGAACCTGTTTCGTGGCCGGGTCGATCTCGGCCACTTTGGCGGCCCCTTGCTGAACGAGAATGTGCCCGTTCTTGAGCACATGGATGTCGTGAATCCCGCCCCAGTTCATGTCCCACTCGGTCGAGCCGTCTCCCTTCACGATGGCCAGCTTGCCGTTCCCTTGCAGGATGACTCGCTGTGCCGCATCCGCCGATGAGCAGGCAAAAAACATTGCCATGACACAAGCGATCTTGAGTGCGACATTGAACCGCAACGCCATCGGTGTGAGCGGAAATCGTTTTGCGGAACTCGTCCACGATGATGGCGTCGGGGTTAAACAACTCACCCACTCCCGCGAGAAACCGAACAATAGACACGAGAACGAACGCGACATGAGATGCCTTCCCGACCACGAATTCCAAAATCCAAAACCGTTCGGCACGAGCCAAAGCGGGAGGCGTTCTATCGGTCTACCGACAGATTGGAAACCGCTGGGGCCGCGCCCCGTAGCCACGCTCGCCAGAGCGTGGGCCGATTCATCAATCAGTCCCACGCCGATGTTCTGCAGATACTGCTAAGGATGAAACTCGTTTAACGGCAAGCCGAAGGCGTTGGCGTAGGCCGCATCCGCCTACGCCTTCGGTTCGCCGTTAAACGATTTTCGGGGCAACCTTGAGAGGTTGGTTGATTCACAAGTGAGTCAACGAGACGGTGTCCGGTTGGAGGTTGGCGGCCCATTTCTCAACCTCGGCTGGCACATGGAAAGTGTTTGCGACTTTGCTGGCGAGTAAGTCTCTGCGGGTTGTGACGGGCAAGCTCAGGGGATTGGTCGTAGCGGTTGAGCGCGTGAGACCTGTTCGGTTGGGATGTCGAGCGATTCGGTTTGCACCTGCTGTGGCGGTCGTTTCGCGCGGTGTAATTCTGACGATGTCGCGGGAGCGATTGTGCCGTTAGATCGGGAGATGGCGCGAACGACGGTCGGTTCGGTTGACTCGTGAAAGCGCAAGACACCGAATCTCCCTCTTTGGAGTGCTTCGGCCTGACGGAGCTTTCCCACAGATTTCCCCTTGTGGCGAAGCCCAAAATAACCCGAAGCGTCAGCGAGGGCTGACGCTCCAAAACGCCCAGGATTCACAGTCGTTCGAAGCGTTCGCCCTCGCTGACGCTTCGGGTTAATTCGAGGAATTGGGGTCGGGTGTGCGAATTTCAGAAATCGCCGCCAACGACTTCCCCACGTTCGAAACCTCCCCCGGCGATTTCTGAAATTCGCACACCCGACCGCTCTCTGGCGAGAGCGGCTACGGCTCGTGCGTCTTCGTGGCGGAATGCTTGGAGACTCGGATTCTGCCGAGTGTGTCGGCTTTGCTGGTGGGGGCTAGTTGAGCATTGTGGCGAACGATGTGGACTCGATCGTCGTGCGGACCAATGCCGCGTTGCGGGTGGAGATTTTGGCCAATGGCGTTGTGCTCAACACCGCCCAGACGGTGAATGCTGCGGCCATTGGGAAATTGGTGGTGACTGGCAGCGATGCCCCGAACGTGATCGACCTGAGAGGTGTGACGGCGGCGCAGTTCACGCTTCTGTCGAGCATCGTGGTCAACGGAGGGGACGGCAGCGACACCATCACCGGCTCGCCCGAACTATCCAACAGTTTGCTGGGAGGTGACGGTAACGACGTGCTGTTGGGAGGGGGCGTCAACGACTCGCTGGATGGCGGCAACGGAGCGGACACGGTCAGCGGCGGCGCGGGCAATGACACGTTGCGGGGCGGCGACGGAATCGACTCGCTGATGGGCG
>JBJXEX010000290.1:0-8967 GCA_046156195.1 Planctomycetaceae bacterium
GTTTCTGCCGCAAAAAGTTCTTGAAGACCGAATCGAGCAACATCCTTGTCGCCTCCAATGATTGATGTATCCGACATCCAATCAGGATGTTGCGCGATCATTAAGCACCTTGGAAGCCCTGCCCCAACGGCCCCGCATCCAGAAGCACGACGCTGACCGGGGCTACCATGTCACGCCCTTCATTTCCGGAGGATACAACGGGCGGTCAGACAGACGGTCTTCGTCAATCGCCCGCAAGAGCTCGTCGGGATCGTCGTCTCGATCGCGGGAGCATTCTGCGTCGGCGATGCGAGATTCCAACAACGCCATCAACTGCTGACGCTGGTCGTCCGCAGGGATGTTTCGCTCCAAGATTCGAACCGCGTAGCGATCCGGAGTCAGGCCGAGCCGGCGAGCCTCCTGTGTGAGATTCTGTTCCAGGTCTCTCGATAGTGTCAGCGTGAGTGTCATGGCATCTTCCTCAGCGACTGAGTTCAGGGGGCGAATTCCACGCGCGAGTCGCACGCCATCCTGCGAAATACTCAACGGCGACAACGTACCGACTGCCGATGCGCGATGACAAGCCGGAAAGAGTTTCGTCGTCGCGCTGAGCAGTCGGCACCATGTTGCGGCCGTAGACTGCGGAGTTGCGAGCGGAGCGTGAGGCCCTGAGTCTGATTCACATCCTGCGAGCCCAGGGCCACCCGCAGTCCGAATGGCTCGCCGCCCTCTCGGCGGACCAGACCCTCAGTCCGCCGCGGCGGATCCGCCAACGCGCACTGCAATTCGCTCGCGAGTGGAAATGAAAGGGTGGCCCAGCTTGCTTCATCCAGTGCCGAAGGCCGAGTTGATTGGTGAAAAGTGCCTGTTTCTGCGGTGTTTTCTATGCTTTCGAGGCATTCTCAGCAAGTGTCGCCCTGTATCATTTCGTCTCTGTAAATGGTGGAAAACGGATCGTTGTGTGGAATGAATCGTGGAACGGGAGCAAGCAATCGGAGACATGGTGGGGCGCACAGTGGGCGTGTGATCCGTAGCGCAACCGACGATGAGGATGAGATTGTGCCAGCCAGCCAGCGGGCCGATGAGCTTCACGATCGAAGATGCCTCGGTCTCACGGCCACGAACGCGATGCCAGCCAGTTGCCTCGCTCGACAAGTCCCGTCGTCTGGATCGTCAGCAGATCGCTCTCGCAGGACTTGAACTCGCAGCAACCGGCCAATCGGTGATGAGCAGCATCAAAATCGACCGCACAAAATCACTCAGGATCGACGATCGACCAGCGGGATGGCTCAGGCATCGTCCGCCGAGTGGCGGGGCCAGAAGAAAGAGAGCCTCGTAACGTGAGGCGAATCGGCGGGGGCCAGCAGCCGAAAAGAGCCGCTGCCCACACTGCGGATGTTTTCGGCCACGATCCGCTAACGCCACCCATTTCAGTCGGTCGCCTCGTGCCAATGGGGATGAGGCTCGACCGCGACGGGCCATCGCATCAGGCATCAACCCGTGCGTCGATCAGCCGTTGGATTCGCGCGGCAATCGCGGCCTTCACCTCGCCAAGGTTCTGTTCCGTGATCACGGGCAGGGGTTCGGCTGGGAGCGGGACGGATCGTCCCGGCCGGACTCGCGCGGAGATGATCGCTTTCGGCGGGCCGAGACAGCGGTCCAACAGCAACTTGCAGGATGGGACATCACCCGCTTTTGCCTGTTCGATCAGCGTGCGGATTACGGCTTGAATGTCGGCTTCGGACACGGCGTTCAACATCGCGGAGCGGAGCTTGCCAACCTTGCTGGCGTGCGGATTGCCGGGACCGCCGGGATTGCCGACAAGAAATTGGCCAGCGGGTGATCGACCGTTTGCTGTCGGTGCCATAATTTTTTCTCGTGACTGAAAGAAACTGCTGATGTCGTGCTGTTCCCTCTATGGTCGCCAGAACTTTTTTTCGCCAAGTAGTACCTATTCGCTCCGTGGCCTTCACAAAAAAATGGCGGAGCGCGCGGATGTTCAGGACGCGCGCCCCGCCTCCAAGCAGCATCGAGTGAAGCCAAACACCCGATGCCACAGACGCGGCGAAAGGCATCTCCGCGTTGGATTTCGTTGATTCAGTCGATCAGGTCATCCAGCTCGTCCGGCGAAATGCCCATCGCCTCAAGCTGGCGTCGTGCCTCATCGCAGGCAGAAACGCCTGCATGTGCGATCTGTTGGGCGCGGACCAGAGCATTGCACTCGACAATCAGGTCGCGGTTGATCTGATGGCGTTTCTCACGGAACAGCGAAAACTTGCGATCAGAGGTTTGCGATTCCGCGCGTGCCCGGTCGGTCGCGGCAACGGTCGCTCGCAACGCGGTGATGCGTTTGATGTGATCGACTTCGCTGCGAAACTCGGCCACGGATCGGCCGGTCAAGTCGAGCAGGCCACGGACATCCGCAACGCTCGCCTGATTTCGTGCGGCGAGGCGAGCGAGTCGCAACCACTCCTGATTTACAAACGCAGAGCGGTTAATTTCGAGTTCGGCGAGTGAGTCGAAAACGTCGGTCATTCGTGTGCCTTTCGTGTGGTGAACGGAATGGGTCGTTGCTTAGGACATCCATGACGCGACCAGCAGAAGCCCGGTTGCGAACGGCGCACGGATTCGTCGGAACGTCTGGTTGATTACAGCGGGGATCGACGGCTTTCCGGTCGGCAGCTTCATGGCACTAGCCATCAGGTCAGTACCGTGCAATTTCGGCAGCGCTCGGTTGATTTTGTCCATCGCGCGATCCACAACGGGGATTCCCGTGGGTCGGCCAGATTTGAGGCGTTTGATCTCGTTCTCGGCGTTCTTCAAACTGAGTTGCAGGCGAGCGTTTTCGAGGCGGAGCACTTCGAGCTGCGAGGGCGTGCCAGCGTTCTGCGACGAGGCATAGAGTTTTACGGGCATGGGTTGGTTACTCCGGTCTTGAGATTTTCGTGAGTTGGAAGCAAACAAGTTCAGCGATTCGATCAGCCGCGTCGAGCCGAAGACTTTGCCGCTCACGAACGAATCGGCTGAGGCTCGACCGCTCGACACCCGTCTTTCGGGCGATGCTGGCCAACGTGGCGTCCGACTCGCGGATTGCGGTGCGAAGCACTGATGTAAGTGTGTCTGGTTGCATGTGTTCACGATAGCACACACGCATACCGCATTCAAGCTCTATGCAACAAACATGACGAGTTGTTTTGAACAGAATGGCGAGGTCAGGTCGCGTGGTCAGACAACCGCCAGCCACCGCGCTCGCCGATGCGGACGATCAGAGCACGAGCTTCGTGGCGTAGGTCGTCGCATCCGCAGCCGGGACAAGTTGGTGTCTGAGGTTTCATTGGTCGCGCCTTTCAGCGGTCTCGGTTGGTGAGGGCATGTCCGTTTCGGGTTGCCATGCCTGCGGAATTGGCGAATGCGCATGCGTCCCACGGTTGCGCGGCAGAGCGGTAGGTCATGGTTGAGCCACACCACACGAGCGGGACTTTTCCGCAGGGGCCGTTGCGATTCTTTGCCACGAGGATGCTGGCCTCGGACGGATGCGCGTCGGGGTCGTAGGCGGCGGGGCGGTCGAGGAACAGCACCACGTCGGCGTCTTGTTCGATGCTGCCGCTCTCGCGCAGGTCGGAGAGGCGGGGTTGCTTGCGGTCGCGGGATTCGATGTCGCGATTCAATTGGGCGAGGCAGACGACCACAGCATCAAGTTCTCGCGCGAGTCGCTTCAATGCACGAGACATGGCGGCGACTTGTTGTTCGCGATGCACTCGGTCGTCGTCGGGGCGGAGAAGTTGCAGGTAGTCGAGGATCAGCAGTCGCAGGCCGTGTCGGCGTTCGGCGCGGGCACTGGCCACAATCTGCGACAGGCGGGACGAGCTTTCGTCGATAATCTTCAGTGGCAGGTTGGCGAGTTGGTTCTCGGCTTCGGAGAGGCGGTCTCGGTCGAGGGGATCAATGAGGCGGTCGAGTTCGATGTCGGCGAATGACAAGCCGGTGATCGCGGACAGCAGACGGTTCGCGATGTCGATTTGGCTTTGCTCCAACGTGACAAACACGGCGGGGAGTTTTTCTTGTGCAGCGGCCAGGGCCATGCCCAGCGCGGCGGATGTTTTGCCGACGCTCGGCCGAGCACCGACAATCACGAGCGAGCCGGCACGCAGTCCTCCGCCGAGTGTGTCGTCCAGGTCCGGCCAGCCGGTTGGCACCTGCCCCCGGTCATTTTTGGCGAGTGAGTCACGTCGCTTGTGGAGCACGTCGAACATCGACACGCAGCCGCGAGATTCTTCTCGTTCGGAAATCTGACGCTGTGCGCTATCGAACATCGCCAAGAGTTCGTCGGACTCGGTGCGAGCGTATGCGGCGGCTTGAAGATCGGCGGTGGCATAAATGATTCGGCGACATTGAGCGGCTTCACGAATGAGGCGGGCGTGATGGCGAACGTGAGCGAGTTCGGTCGGCAGCGAATTCAGCAGATTGAAAAGTTGCTCCCAGCCACCAACATCATTGAGTCTGCCGAGTCGTTCCAGTTCTTCGGCGACAGTTAAAGCAGTGGCGGGCTTGTCGTCTCGAATCAGATCGAGCATCACAGCGAAAATGATTTGATGGGCCGGAGCGTAAATGTCATCGGCTGACATCTCGGCAAGAGCATCATCAACCACGTCGTTGTTCAGAAGGATCGCGCGAAGTACCGATTGCTCGGCGGCGAGGTTCTGCGGAGGCATTTTGATTTCGTCGGGCTTCATGCTCGCACCTCCACTACGCGCGACTGAGTGAGGCGACGATCAGAGCCGGCGAGGCAGAGCGGCACTCCGGCCAGCAGACGGGATGCAAGTCGAGCACCGAATGCTTTGTTGAGTTCGCCTGCATCCAAGTTGGCGGTGACGATCAGCGGTTTGCCGTCGCGAGCGTTGACGGCGCGGGTGAGGATCTCGATATCCACGTCGGTCGGCGTCCGGCATCCCAGATCATCAAGCACCAGCAGACCGGCATTGCACAAGCGGTCAAACATGGCGACTTCGGAGAACTCGAATATCCGACCATCGGGGCCGGCGACATCGACCGAGCCATCGCGGCGGCAGGTCTTCACCTGCGACAGCAGATCGCTCAGGTCGAACCAGACGGCACGAGACGGCCACACCTGATGCACCAGGGCGGCGAGGCACGACTTGCCGCGACCTTGGTGGCCGAAGACGTACAGCGGCCAGCGCGATCGCTGGATGACGCTCTCGACTTCTCGTACAGCATCAGGCGGTACGAGATTCCAGATCGCAACCGGCACCTGCGGCGGCAGCGGCCGGAGCGGGGGTTGCGAGGTGAGCGAAGTCGTCGGCGTCCCCTTGCCAGCGAGCGGCGGATGCGTGGGGCTTTGCGTTTGAGTCACGATAGTTCCCTTCGATGATCTTCACGGCGTTGAATTCGCCGGAGCGGGACTTGTGGAACAACCACGAGAAATTGAACCACGGTTGACCGTGCAGGAACGAGCCGTCACGGATCGCGGCCATGAGCTTGGCAACGTCGCTCAGTGCGTCTTGAACTCCGGATTGCCTGTTGGCTCGCGTCCATGCGGTCACGGTCGTCGCAGTGCGTTTGACGCAACGGGGAGCGATGCCATCGGGAAGTTGGTTCCAGGCTGCGATCAGCGTGTCGAGCTGGTCGGGGATCGCGAGTTGCTTTTGAGGCTTCGATTTCGTCTTGGTCTTCAATACTGATGACGGCGAAGAAAGAAGCGATGCGCTCTCTTCAGGTATAGGTCTAGGTACAGGTAAGAAGGTTCCCCCTGTCGATACCCCGCTAGTTCCCCCTGTAGATACCCCGGAGAGGGATACCGAGGGGATTTGTTGATATCCCGATTCGGGGGACGAAGACTCGCCTTGATATCCCGATTTGGGTGACGAGCTTTCATCGACAGCGGCGTCAATAACGTCGGCGAGGTCTCGCGGGATCGTGACTCGATACAGGCCAGCCTTGTGTCGGCCACCGGGTTCATAGAGCAGCCAGCCAGCATCAATCAGCTTTTGCCGCGCACGATCGAGTCGCTCCCACTTGCCGAAGCCAACCAGCGGGAGCAACTGCTCATTCCAGTAGGCGACCGGGCCGCGATATCGCCGCGCGTCTTCGGTGCAAGCGATGATCGTCAATAGAGCGAGCACGTCGGTTCCATGATGCTGCGCTAACGCGGTCTTGGTCGCGAGCCGCAAGACACGCATCGCAAAATACGGCGGACGCGGGTCAGTCATCGACTTGGTAGGTCTAGCCATGATGCTCAGCCTCCTGGGACGGCATTGGCAGGCCGAGACGCGCGAGCACCGCGCGGATGATGACGCTGATATGCACCGGGGCGTCATGTCTCGCAGAGGCACTCCATAAGGCGCGATCTCTCGCCCGATCCGCCATCCGCTGATGTGCGGCCTCACTCGCAGCAATCAGACGCGCGTGGTCGATTGGTGATATGCTAGAATTCATTTGGCTGGCCTCCGTGCGTGATTCGCGGGGACTTGCAGACGGTCGCTCGTGATGGGGCGGCCGTCGCCATTTGGTGGGATGCCCCGCCTGCGTTTTTTGCGGCGAGGGGGCGAGGGGCTAAATGCCGGCGGCTTCGAGCAGCTTGTTCGCTGTCTCAGCCTGCACTCGGCGTTGCTTCGAGGTGATCGCTGGGGCGGGTTGCTGGTCGCGGTTCTGCTCGCGAATGAAGCGGGAGATGGCTTCAACGCTCGTGTACCGGATGCCACAAACGAGCAGCGTTTCGAGCTTCGTTCCACGCACGCCCGAAAGTCGCCATCTGTGCAAAGTGCAGAGCGCGGGATTGCCGGGGATGCGCTTGCCGGCTTGCTGGAATGCAATCAAGTCTTCGGTCTGCGGGTCGATCATAATTGTGTTCTCGTGAGTGTGAGTGTGCGCGTATCGGCGTTATACTGCGTGCGAGAACACTATGTACGGCGACATTGAATGCGACAAGATGGAACAGCCACAAATAACCCGCCTGCGGGTTACGGGCGTGTGGAGACACGAAACACATAACACGGCCGGGAATGTTTCCCGGCCGTGTTATGTGTGTGCGTCGTGTGCCAGTGTCAGCCGTCATCCGCAGGCTTTGGCGGCTTCAATCGCGAGCTTGTCCATCCGCGTTGAGTACCGCGCAGTCATGCTTGGTTGTGAGTGTCCCAGCGTCGCTTGAGCCGATGCCGATGGCGTCGCGTAGCTCGGTCGCTTTCGTGTGTCGCAGTTGGTACGGGACGAACGGCTCCACTTTCGCTTCACCGCAAGCACGTTTGACGGCATTGGAAAAAGTGTGGCGCTTGACGGACAACAGCGGGCCTGTCGCTGGTCGTCGCCGAAGAATCAACTGGCTCTTCGCGCCAAAGAACAGCTTGCGGCTCAGCCCACGGTGAGCGTTCTTGTGGTTGCTCAGGTCGGCAATCCAGATATCGCCGCTGGTGTCGATGTCGGCCATCTTCAGGCCGATCAGTTCTGAAGGTCTCGCTCCCGTTGCAAGCAGCAGGTCAAACAAGTCGCGGTGATGCGGCGACAAGCATCTGCGGACAGCCTCGATACGCTCCCCATCAACCGCCGATCTCCGCTTGGGATCGGGCGCGGAAGTGTGTCCCGCCTTCAACGGATCGACAGCCTTGAGCGCTTGCCACGTCGTCGCCGGGACCAAACCGTTACCCACAGCCCATTTCCAGATATGCCGGATGCGGTTCGTGCTCTGATTGCAGTGCCCACGAGACAGCCCCGCATCCACGAACTTGGTCCGAATGGTCTGCAACATCAACGGCGAGAAATCGCGAGCGGGAATCATTGCGAACAGTTCTCGCACGGCTCGCATGACTGCATTGAAGGCGTCGGCTTCCGCACGCTTTCGATAGTAGCCGTCCGCATGACGTTTGAACGCCAGCAGCAATTCCGCGACCGACAACCCGGAATCATTGGCTGTCGTTTTTGCTGTGAGCGGATCAATCAACGCCCCGCTGGCGTGCTGGCTGATGAGCTTGCCGTACTTGATGCGGCTTTCGTCGCTCCCGAAGGGACCGAGAAGGTGGTCGCGGCCGTTGATTCTGACGCGCGCCTGACCGCTGGACTTGTGCAAAATGTACGAGGGGACCGAGTTTCGTGGACGTGGCATCGTGCGGTTCCTTACCTGTTTCGTGGAAAATGTTCCACGAATCAAACAGGTTTTTCACCGCACTGCCGAACGTCGGCAGGTAACGTAACTCGTTTCGGCGTCGAGCTTCTGGTCAATTTCCAGAGCTTCACTTACGCGAAGATGGTAGCGGAATTGCACAGCTTGCTTCAAGCTGGGTGCGCAGCACAAGAAACTCAGGATCGACGTTGAATCAGAATGTCGCGTCGTTTCCAGTTTGGACGTCTACCTCAAGTTTCTTGTGCCTTCGGCACCCAGCTTCTCCGTAGCTGGGCCACCCGATGTGAAGCCCTGAGTCTGATTCACATCCTGCGAGCCCAGGGCCACCCGCAGTCCGAATGGCTCGCCGCCCTCTCGGCGGACCAGACCCTCAGTCCGCCGCGGCGGATCCGCCAACGCGCCCTGCAATTCGCCCGCGAATGGAAGCCGTAGGTTGGGACTCCGTCCTGTTGTTTATACACAACTTCGACAGTTCCGCCGCCGCAACGGCATGAGATTTGCGCCATGATTTGAGGCAAGATTTATCTGCCACAAACGCAGGGAGCGAGTTGATGTGCGAAGGGATTGTCGATGTGTTGCAAGGGTTTGATCTGGGGGACAAGCGTTTGAATCTTCGCAGTCAGCGGGTCATCGAAGCGTTGGCGGCCAATCCGGAGGCCAGCGTCAAGAGTCTCGGCCAGTCCCGCGATCGCCGGACACTGCCCTTTCAGGAGAAGGAGAGCTTTCGCTGGCTCCAGGGGTATCGGCTGGCGTGCGAGTTGGCGGCGGAATGTCCGCAGACGCAGATCGTGAGCATCGCTGACCGTGAGGCCGACATCTACGAAATCTTCGTGGAAGCTCAGCAGCAAACCGGCGTG
>JBJXEX010000307.1:0-11299 GCA_046156195.1 Planctomycetaceae bacterium
TTGAATTCGCAACCGGGTCGGAGCAGCGCGTTAGCTTGATCGACAACCGCAGTCAGGAATCCGATTCCCGACCGCTTCCGTCTCAATACCGTACCGGTCAGAAAAGGCAACAGCCTGTTGGCAACTCGGTCATCCAGCCGGTTGATAACAGCAATTCGGCTTCGAGCAGGTCGAGCTTCCGAATCTCGCGTTTGCCATCGGTATCAAATCCGTGATACGGCTGCGGGAATGAGTGCGGGACTTGGAAATGAACGGCTGGTGTTTGTGGACTTGGAAACTGGCGGCCTTGAGCCGTCGCGACCGATCCTGCAAATCGCCGCCGTCGCCGTGACCAGCACGCTGCGCGAGGTCGAAGTCTTCGAGGCCAAGCTGAGCTTTGACGAGGCCGATGCGTCCCCCGAATCGCTCCGCAAAAATCATTACTCACGGGCACGCTGGGAACGCGAAGGCCGCGAACCTCGCAAAGTCGCCGGTGAGTTCTCGTCATTTCTCCGCCGTCATGCGTCCGTCGATCATCCGACCCGCGATGGCCGAGTCATTCAGGTGGCTCAGATTGTGGCTCACAACGCGGCGTTCGACGGGGCGTTTCTGGAAGCCTGGTACGACCGCCACGGCATGTTCCTACCCGCTTCGCGCCGCGTGCTTTGCACGATGCAGCGAGCGATCTGGCTGTTTCACGAAGACAAGTCTCTGACACCGCCGACCGATTACAAACTGGCGACGCTGTGCGAATACTTCGGCGTCCGCCTCAAGGCGCACGAGGCTCACGATGCGTTGATTGATGTTCGAGCAACGGTCGAGCTGTACCGGCAAATGATTGGCTGGTCGCAACGCCAGAGCGTTGCCGCATAAGGGCAGGCTTCACGCGGAGTGATCGCGGTTCGACTGGCTTTGCAAAGTCCGTTCAAAGTGGTCACGCAGAATCACCTTCCGATATTGCTCAAAGACGAGACCGCCAATCTCACGCAGTCGCAGATAGCCATCACGCTTCATGGGTTGAGTGAGCTTCAATGCCGCCTCTTCAAACTCCGTTTGCTCGGTTTTGGCGAGGCCATTCCAGAACGCCGTAAACGGTTCCAATCGAGCGTTCTCTTCCTGTTGCCATCTCGCGTCGCGTTGCTGCTGAATATCCCGTGACGCTCGTTTACGGGAATTTGACGCCTGTTGGCGGGCGTCTCGTTGAGCCGACGATTCAAAACCCTTCGGCAGTTGATATTTCGCAGCGTTGCGAATGCTGTCCACCAGAAAGCCCGGTCCCTTCGTCTGCTGACGGGCGTTGTACCAGTCGAAGAGTTCCATCATGGTCTGAATCGTCTCGCGGGGCTGTTCGGCCACCAAGTCTTCGGCTGTCGCAGGACCAATGCCACGTCGCGTCAGTTCGATGGACAGGTCTGTGGCCACCGCTTCGCGATTGGCTTCCGCCGCCTTGGTCATGCGAATGCGACGACGCTGAAACACGACCTGCCAGCGTCCGCGTTCGAGTTTCACATACCGCCGTTCCGTCGGCAGCGGTCGCAAATCCCACAGCTCTTCGAGTTCCCGAATGCCGTTGGCAAGGGCGCGTTTGATTTGTGCCGTGTTGTAGTTCTCGCTCACACGAACTTTGCGAAAGGCCAAGTCATCGAGGTCGAACGTCACTTCGTCGCCGTGATAGAACCGCTTGTCGAGCAGGCGATACAGCCGCTTGGCAACGGGATCGGTCAGACGACAATACAAGTCCCAATCGAGCTTCTTCAGATAGCCCGCTTGAAAGTTGCTGAATAGCACTTCATTCCACACAAATCGCGAACTGGCCGGAGCATTTGCCCCTTCCGAAGTCTCGCGTTCATAGATGTTGAGGTTGTCGAAGATGCTGAAATCGCGGTTCACCCAACTCTTCCGAGCGTGGTCATAGAACGCTCGCGTGGAGAACACCGTCACTCCTTTCCAGCGTCGCAACGACGTGGCGAGACGCTGGTAATACTTCGTTTCATCAGGCCAACGGAGCAGTTTCAGGAGTTCGTAACGGCTGAAATGCACTTCGCGAGACTGGAACTCAGACAGGCTGCTGAGTTGCACACAAGCCAGCAACACGTCTTCATCGCGAGCCGTCGGCAGGCCGTAGCGGTCACTGCCGGAGATGGCGAGTTCGCGGGCGACATGCTGCCGTCGGTCCTTGTCCCACACCTGATCGGCCACGACGACCGTCTTGCGTCCGTCGAGGAAGCGATCCGCAATTGGCGACAACGGGAATTCGGCGAGATTCATTTCATCTCGACCTTCCAGCAAGGTTGCCAAGCGTGTGGCTGTGACGCTGGTTCCGGTCTGGTTCTCCCCTCTTCTGGCTTGCTCTAAATCAACCATCCTGTTGGATCAGTTAGTACAGTTTGTATTCCAGATACGGTCGCCTGATTGCTCAGTCGTTCCGGCTGGTTAGCTTCTCCGGTTGTGTGTCATTTCCCGGTGAATGACCATCAAACAGTGTTTCAACTCCCGGTAAATGATGTCTCATTTCCCGGTGAGTTCGTGTGTCGCGTCCCGGTGAATGGTGTTTCATTTCCCGGTATCCTTTCCCCTCACCTTGTGAGTCCTTTCCAAGTCCACCGCACTACCCGGATTCATCACGATCAACACCGGTTGCTTTAACCCGGTTGAAGCTCGGATCAACCTGCCACGGAATCGCATTTGAAGCAACTGCTTTGTGGAAGTCTTGGACTCGCCCGCTTCGAGGCTTTACGGCTTGCAGGCTGGTCAGCATGTCAGCAGGCAAGCAACCCGCCAGCGTTCGCAGTCGGCAGCGGGAGCGACTGGCTGGCGGGGCGAGTTGCGGAACGGTCAGCCGACGGACTGAGCGGTTGCGATGTCAGCGAACAGCACCGCCGGAAGGTCTGCCGGATGTCGGCGCGGGTGACGCGATGGACTGTCCGCCGACCGGCGTTGATGTCAGCAGGGTGCGAGTGTCGTCGGCAAGTCGTGAGTGTCGTTGGCAGGTCATCCGCAATGTCGGTGTTGATGCCAGCCAGCCGGTGAAAAATAGTGCTTGCCAGCTTGCAGGCTTTCGTCGTAGTCACAGGGATATGATTATCGCATTGGTCAATTCTAAAGGGGGAGTCGGGAAATCGACTCTGGCAGGCAATCTGGTCGGGTGGCTTCACGCTCACGGGCATCGAGTCATTCTGGCCGATTGTGATACTCAACAATCTTCTTCCGAATGGGTGCGCGAGGCATTGCCCGCCGTGCCCGTGGTCCGGCTCTCGAATGCCGACCAGGTACTCGATGAGCTTCCCGAACTGGCTCGCGAGGCGGACTTCGTGGTGGCCGACGGCCCCGGCAGTCAGACCGAGACCAGTCGCGCTCTCTTAATGTGGGCGGACCTCGCAGTCATCCCATGCAAAGCGTCGATGTTCGAGGCGAGGGCACTCAACAAGAACACCGCCTTCGTTCGTCAGGCGCAGGCGATTCGCAATGGACTTCCCGATGCCATCGCCGTGCTGTCGATGGTCGGTCGAGACTACCGACTCACGAAAGACATGCGGGACGCCGCACGCAGTCTGCAACTCTCTCTCGCTCAGAGTCCAGTCACATTGCGACAGGCATACGCCGACGCTCCCGGACAAGCGACGTTTGTCTGGAACATGGGCTACTCGGCCCGCGACGCCGCTGATGAGATCGATGCACTGTTTCGCGAGATTCTTCCCGAAGTCGCCACCGCGAATGTGGTCTCGTTGCGCAAGGGAAGGGGACGCACACGAACCAGCAACAACAACAACAACGAATAACAGGAGACACAATGGCCGAACGCAGATCACTCACCGCTGGAGTCAACACAATTTCCGATGTCGATCCCGACACCGTGCGACAATTCATCACACAGGAACGACCACCGTTGCCGGAACGCAGACCGTTACCGCCCATCGACTCCGCCGAGTTGTCACTCGTGCCGGAACGACTCGCGGAACCTCGCGCGACGAAATCAGTTGTCACACCGGAACCACCAACTCGCCGTCGCCGCACGAAAGCCGGGATCGCTCCCGTGGGATTGATTCCCGTCACCGTTCGCTTGCGTCCCGAACTGGCTGGTGCGTTGAAGCGTGCATCGCTGGAACGACAACTTGCCGGAGAGGACTACTTCACGCAGCAAGACCTTGTGGAACAAGTTCTGGAACCGTGGTTGCGAACGCAGGGATTTCTCGCGTGATCGCACAGATTGACTTTGGCACGATCTCTATGGCACTCAAAACGTAATACTCACAACCAAACGGAGGCACATGGCACATACACTTTTGCAGATGATGATATTTGGCTTTTCGATGTTACCCGCTTCGGGCGAGTCATGCCTGAACCGTTCACTCGTCACATCGCAGGCAGCGATCAACGATCCGCAGCAGAGCGGCTGTTGCTCGTATCACGGCGGCGTTTGCGGATGCAACTCGCTTTCCAAGCGTGCGAAATGCTGTGACGGAACCACCAGCCCAAGTTGCAGGTGCTAGCATGAGACTACTGAAGAGTGCATTGGCAATCTCGCTTATCACGATCGCTGCCACGACGGCTCACGCCGGAGACGTTTTCGTGAATGGCTATCATCGCAGCGATGGAACCTACGTCCGACCGCACGTCAGATCGGCTCCCGATGGAATCAAATCAAATAACTACGGCCCATCGCGAGACAGCTCTGAGTTGATGGCTCCTCGCACGAGAGACTCCGACGAAGACGGAGTGCCAAACTATCGGGATCGAGACGATGACGACGACGGACTTGATGATGATCGTGACGAAGACCAGTACGACAACGAGGAAGTCGAGTAGCCTGCGTCACTCAGGAGTTTCATTCAGGTTGTGTACCGCGCTCATCGACTAGGGTAGGATGCGTCATCACGATTCAGGGCAGGCGCAGCTTGCCTTTCGTCACAAGGACATCCTCACATGGTCGCGATGGCGGACACGACGGAAACAGAGTCACCACTGGTGGACTCGTTCTTCGTTCGCTCGCGCAATCGCATCTTTCCACTCACTGCCGACACCGGTCGCGACCGGCTGCCGCAAGTCGCGGAACTCAAATCTTCCGCAGCGAATGACGATCTCGCCACGCGATTGCAGCAACGACTCTGGCCGCAAATTCCGTATGCCGCAATTGCGACAGAATCTCCAACCGATCCCGCGCGACTCGTCAGCGTGTACGTTGATTCGTTGAGAGTCGTGCAAAACTTTCAGGGCGAGTTGTCCGAGTTCGTGACCGCAATCTGTTCCGCGAATCTTGAGTTTCGGCAGGAACTCGGCGTGACGAATTCCGTCGCTCGCGATGGAGCCGTTTCAGCCACACTCCGCAACATGCTGGAGCGGGCACAAGTCGCCATCGAACCCGTCTCGAATGCGTTGCGAGCGGAACTCGTGGCGTTGCCCATCGAACAAGTTCACGCGCGATTGATTGCCGCGTCGCAGCGTGCCGTCTCCGAGTTCGCGACGCAGTTCGTCAACGTGTTGCAGACCTTGGTCGATCAGCATCTTGCCGGTTTGGTCGAGTGGGTCGGTACGCAGGCGTGTCGGTATCACTTCTTCAAGGAAGTCGTGATTCAGGAAAACGATGGCCAGCATTCGTTCCGCAGCGCTCCGCATCAGAGTGCCGAGAGTCACACCGGCTGGGCGGTCACGACCACCGAGCGAACTCGCGGGCGACACATTCATCGGCGGGCGCGTCACGAGCATCACGTCATGCACGCTTTCGACACGACCATCGCCAACACCAAGGTCATCTTGCCAGCACACGTTGAACGATTGCTGAAGGCCGTTCCGTTGTGGCTTGCCGACTTCGTGCGAATCATCGACGGTCAGATCATTCGCGAACGAATCATCGAACAAGACTGCCGCACCGAAACGTGGCAGCAAGTCAGCGTTCGTGACGAGCCGGTTTCAGGACCGGACCCGGCCATCGTCATTGATGAGTTCGTTCTCACCGGATGGGGACCGCGAGACATCGTGCAGGAACAATCGCGACGAAAATCCGTGACGCACGCTGACCGAAGTCGGCTCGCGGTGCAGGAAAGTACGCTCTGGATTTGCGGAGGCGTCGCCGCGCATCTTGTCGCGTGTCTGTTGTCATGGCGGAGCCTGCACGGTGATCCGAGTCTGCGGGCCGCAGTCATCGCCCTGACACTCGGCGGAATTGTGGCGACGTGGAATGTTCTGCGGCTGTTTCAGAACGCCGGAGCGTTCATGACTGGAGTCACCGCCGCCGCGATTGGAACAATGGTGCTGACGCTGGTTCCCATGGGAGTTCAAACGCTGCTCGCGTCCATTGTGATGGGCAGCGGCATCGGTTTTCTGCTGGGGTTGGTTTGTCTGGTGGTTCCCGTCGTGACCACCGGAGTTGTGCTGTCGAAATCGACGACATCCTGAATCAGGCAACGAGTGTCGAGGGCGCGAGATGAGTACCGGATCGGATCGACCACAGTTACCGACCCCTGTTGCGACATGGCGACACGCGATGTTTCAGGCACTCTGCGCCAGCATCGCCGTCGTGTTGTTTGCGTGCCTGTATTCGTGGTGGTCGGGCATCACGCCCGAACCTTCCGTTGCGGGGACGGCAACAACTTCCGTGGCACAACCTGCGTCGAACATCGCATCGAGCGACAACTCACTTCCGCCGAGGTCATCGACCCCGTTGAATTCGGCAGCGGAGATTGCACCTGACCGAACGACGGTTTCGCCTGTCATTTCTTCACCTGCCCCACCGCCGAAGATGTCAGCGGTGATTCTCGCGCGAGTGACCGGTCTGCTCGCCGATGCCGATGAAGTCACGCAAAGTCTGGACGCCTTGTTGACCGAGCAGAAGGCATGGTCAACCAAGCGGATGACGTTGTTGACCGATGACGCCGGACGACGAATTGCCGCCAGCGACTCACAGGTCGCGTTGATTGCTCCGGCGTTCTCGCGTGAGTTGCCGAGTCTCAAACAGATCACCGGCTGGAAGACACAACTCGCATTGCTGACCGAGCCGCTCGATGTCGCACAGCGTGAGCGACCAGCAGACTTCACGTTCGATTCTTCCATCGAGTCCGCCATCAATGACCTTGGTCAGAAGGTCAAAAAAGCTCTCGACCAGTTGCGTCGTGATCGCGTGCTGGTCGAAGCGGTTGTCGCTGAAACGAAATCGCAGGCTCCTGCCGCCGAGTCATTGCAGGCGATGTTGGAATCGCGACTCGTGGCCGAAGCCAAACAGCAGGCCGAAGAGGTCGAACAGGAACGCAAACAATTGCTCGCGGAGAAGGCGAAGCAGTTGAAGGCTCTCGAAGCCGAGAAGATCGCGGCAGCGGCGAGCGTGAAGGAAAAAGAACTCGCCGCACAGACGGCGGAACTCAATGACCGGAGTCGAAAGCTGGAAGCCGCGAACAAGGCCGAGGAAGAGCGTCGCAAGGAAGAGGTGGCGAAGGCTCAACTGGAAAAGGAGTTCCAGCGCGACTTGCCCGACATCAAGAAATACTTGTCGGCCTTCATCAGTCCGGGTGTTGCTCATCGCGACGGATTGAAGGGGATTCGCGGACCCGTCTCGTTGTCGTTCTTGGAACGCGAAGGGGTGTTTCAGGAGAACCGGGCCGGGATGCAGAAGATGATTTTCCTCGCTCACAGTCGCAACGACCGGAATCCGGGAGCGATCCCGAATGCACTTGGCGGCGACATCGACTGGTTGAACGTCCCCAAGCAGCCGCTGGAACGCGCTCAGGGCTTGCTCATCAAGTATGGCAGGCTGCTCGTCGAGAAGGAGATGCTCGACCCGTGATCTCCATTGGCGACCGCTCACAGCCCGTTGACGGCCACACCATCGGCGACAGCGTTGGCCGCTGGACGCGACCCGACGCCCTGAACGGGCAGCGCTCGGCTGGACGCCGAGCAGGTGCTTGCTGCCGCTCGCACCGCACGCAACCGCCTGGGGGCGGTGTGCGTGCTTTGGCCTGCGCTGAACGCTCCGGCCTTGCCCGCCTCCTGAACGTCGGCGGGCAGACTTCAAGGCGTCTCACGCGACGACTCCTCGCGGCACACGTCGCGGCCACTGAGTTGACCCCTTCAGGGGCCAACTCAGATGACGCCGCGACGGTGACGGCACAACGACTTAGCGGCGATTTCATCGTGACGTGTCTTGTCCCCGTATCGCCCGACACCTGCGCTCACACGTTGTGGTTTGCGACGGTGGCGCCATGACGCCGGATCGCGTGACCGTGGCCGGTCGCGATTACTCGGTTCGAGAGCATCGCCGAGTCCATCGACGCGACTACTGGCTGCTGGAGCAACTCTCCGTCGAGCCACGTCAGCGGTTCCTTGCGTTCGATCCGCACGCGGGACCAGCGGGGAGTTTGCGACGACTGTTAGTGTTGCCCGATGACGAGGGATCAAGGCAGCAACTCAGTGTGCTGCAACGCATGGCTCAGAGCAGCGACCACTTCGCCAAAGTGCTCGACTTCGAGCAACAACGTGACGGCTGGATTGTTGTGCTCGATTGGGTCGCGGGGATCGACCTGAAGACGTTTCTCACCGAAGTTCGTTCCGGCCAGCGTCCGCGTCCGGGGACGGTCATCGCCGTGCAACGAATGCGTGGACTGGCTCACGCGCTCGCGAAAATGCACCGCAAGTTTCGCGTCGTGCATGGCGACCTCAAGCCGGAGAATCTCATCGTCGCGAACGACTCCGGTCGGTTCGTGCTGATCGACTACGGCTCGGCATGGACGGCGGAGCGAACAAGGCAACGCAGCGACGGCGACGGTTCGCATCCCGCGTATGCCGCACCGGAACGACATCTTGGCCGCGTGGCCGATTATCGGAGCGACCAGTTTTCGTTGGGCGTGTTGCTCTTCGAGTTGCTGACGTTGCGATTGCCGTACGCCGATCTCGGCGGGAAGGCGGGACGACCGGAGTTCATCGAGCAGGCTCAAGCCGCTTGGCAACCGCCCAGCGAACTCAGTCACGAACGCGACGCGATTCCGCGTTTGTTGTGGGATGGCATCGACCGCGTGTTGCGTCACTGTTTGTCACTTACTCCCGATGATCGCTACGCGACGACCGCCGACTGGCTCGCCGCGTTCGATGAATTGTGTCTCGACATTCAGCGACCGCCGCAGGAACTCTCACCCTTGAACGACGCTTTGACCGGAGTCGTGAGTTGGTTTGCGAAACGCTTCAGTTGATGAGCTTCTTCTCGCGAGCGCGGTCATGCGACGGAATCCAGTGGAAGCGATCTCCGCACGGACTGTGATACTCCCGGCCATCGACGCCTCGCGTACGAAACGCTGGCAGTGTGGTTGTGCCGCGTTTCGTGTCGGTCTGGCCGGGTCGATGCACCACAGGGCGACCGAGCGGACACAGCTTGCACACACTGGCTTCCGAGGGATGACCGGGGTCGTCCCGCAGCAGGACGAATCGCGACAACAAATCACGAGTTGCGGTCAGGCCGTGATGAAACTCGGATCGCACCGGCTCCGTGAACATCACGACCAGCACGTCATAAGAGTCGGCAAACATCAACACGCCAAACGGCGCGGTCAGTCCTTCCGTCTCTTCAATCAAGTGCCCGTATGCCGCCAGTCGAGCGCGATGCTGTGGCCGAAGCTGTCGCTCGCCGCGATGCTTGCGGAAGACCGGGATTCGCAATGACCCCCGTTGCAGAATCCGCCACGGACGACCGGCCAGTCGGAGCGTGTCGTCACGCAGTGACTCGCGCACGGGCACAACCTCAAAGCCCGCCTTGCGAAGTTCCCACCAGTTGAAGTCTTGAATCGGCGGACCATTCAAGTCCGGCTCGCGTGCGGTCGCTCGGCGGGCAATGTCGCGCCGTCGTGCCAGCACGGACACGATGCGGAAGCGGTCGAACAACCAGCGGAAAAGAAACACCGACGGCAACGCTCCCAGCAGCGACCAGCCCCAATGACCCGACAAGCCGACTCCCGCGAGGATCAGCAACCCGAAGACCGCCCATCGCAGAAAGAGATGAATCGACCGCCATGTCTCTTCCAGTGCCGCTTCGATTTGAGCGAGTTCATAGTCGGGCAGATAATCCAGTCGCGCCGTGTCATCGTCGTCGTCTTCACCGGAGTCATCGCCGAGTTCGCACGCCAGCACTCCGGCCCGGCGACAGAACATTGTCGCAGCCATCACCCGCACGTTGACCCACGGCGTCGCGTCCGTTGCGGTGAGTGATGCGATGCTTGAACTCGCCTTCATGTCGTCACCTTCCAACGCTCGACCACCGATAGGGCATCCGTCGCCGACTGCGGTCGCTTGTCCGCGACCACCGACAGACAATCCGCCAGCAGTGATTTCATTTTCTTCGGCAGATTGAGTCCGGCCAGCGTCTCGCGTTCGCCACCCATTGGCGGCAGCACTCCCGCAGCGGCGTGCAACAGGATGCGACTCCAACTGAAGAGATCGCTCGCCGCCGTGACGTGTCCCGATTCCACTTCGGGGGCGCGATAGGGATCAGTCGGCCAATCGCCGGAGACGGACGGCACATTGTCCATCAGCTTCGCCAACTCGAAATCGGTCAGCACCGCGCGACCATCATCCGCCGCGATCAGCACGCGACACGGAGCCAGTTCACGAAACACGACCCCCGCCCCATGCAGTCCATCGAGACCTCGCAACAGTTCTGCCGCCAATCGCGGCAGTTGCTCCGCAGGCCATGCTCCCGCATCGAGTTGTTCGGCGAGCGTCGTCCCTTCAATCCAGCGATCCACAATCCACCAACCCACATCCTGTCCGACCGGAGTTACTGAATACGTTTCCGCGACGAAGGGACTGCTGCGCACGCGGCTGCAAACTTCGGGATGTCTCAGCAGGTGCAGCCGCTTCTCGTTTCGCTCGCGTTCCGAGAGACCGGACAGCGCATAGAACTTGCCGCGTCCGAGTCGTCCGGCCATGTGTCGATGCCGCATTCGACAGACGAAGTAATGCAGCCCGTTGGAAGCCCGCCGACCGGGATCAAGGTAGTCGTCGAGTTCCCATTCCCAATCGCCAGCGGCGAGTTGAGCAAGCGGCGGTTCATAACGCGGATCGCGTTCGGCCAGCAGCGACAACACATCACGCTTCAACGTCACCGCGACCTTGTGCGCGACATGCGGAAAGACACCTTCACCGGCAGCCAGTTTCCGCAGTGTGTTCCACGCGACATCACTTTGCGTGGCGAGGTCACGCAGCGACATCCCCGCCGCAACGCGGGCGCGATCCAGCTTGGCCGCGTCGAGATAGACGAGGCCGTCATCGACCACCTTCGGCTGACTCCGGTTCTTTGAGGGCACGATCAACATTGCTCCAAACGTGAGCCGCGAGTGACCACGGT
>JBJXEX010000308.1:0-6177 GCA_046156195.1 Planctomycetaceae bacterium
AGCCGGCGTCGGCGTTGCGGTTTCCGCTGTTCGACGGCCAAATCGGAATCCTCCCCGGCCGAGCACCCCTCGTCGGCCGCTTGGGCTACGGAGAACTCAAGGCGACGACCCCCTCCGGCGAGAAATCCTTCTTCATCGACGGCGGCTTCGTCCAAGTGAAGGGCGCGGTCGTCTCAATCCTCACCGCGCGAGCGATCCCCACCGCTGAGGTCAAACGCTCCGATGCGGAAGAGGCGTTGAAGAAAGCCTCCGCGTTGCCCGGTACGACTGAGCTGCAAGCCACGACGAAGGCACGCGAGATCGAGCGTGCTCGGCGGCTGCTGACGCTGGCTCACTGAATGTGGCGGTGCGCGGCTCGATACGACAGAATCGAAGCCCGAAGCGCCAGTGAAGGAGGCACCGGTCTTTCCTTCGTTGGCGTTTCGGGCTTCAAGTCTTTACTGGCCGTTTACCGCGGAGAGATGCCATGCGAGCCAATGGGGTTGAGCAGCGTGAGGTCGCGTTTCAATGGTCGGTGCTGCCCAGTGGCGGGTTTCAGATTTGCGGCCGGACGTTGCCGCGATTGCCGGAAGGGGCGTATGACTGCGAAGCGGACATGGATGGTCAAATGCGGTTCAATCCGCGAAACCTCAAAGTGGATGAGCTGATTGATTGTTCGGCGAGTCTCGCGGCTCGGTTGCTGCAAGAGATCGAACAGTTCTGGACTCTGGGCGAGCGTTTTCACAAGCACGGTTTTCTGCATCGCCGCGGGTACTTGCTGCATGGACGGCAGGGGAGCGGCAAGTCCTCGGTGGTTCATCAGGTGATTTGCCGCACGGTGGCGGCTGGCGGAGTCGCGTTCTTCTGTGAGCATCCCACTTCGTTCGTGGCGTGCATGCAGCAGTTTCGGTCGGTGGAACCTCAACGACCGATGCTGTGCATCTTCGAGGATATTGACTCGATGACTCACGGCTACGGGGTGACCGCGTTGTTGCAGTGGCTGGATGGCAATCACCAGGTGGACCGAGTGGTCAACATCGCGACGACGAACTATCCGGAGAAATTGGAGAGACGGCTGATCGCTCGGCCGCGCCGGTTCGACCGAGTGCTGTGCATCAATTGCCCCGATCGCGAACTGCGCGATGCCTATTTCGCTCGCAAGTTGCCCCACCTACCCGTCAAGGAGCGTCGCCGTTGGGTGGAGCTCAGCGAGGATCTGTCGTTTGCGTCGATGTCCGAACTGATCATCAGCGTTTGCTGCTTGGAGAAAGATCTGACGGAAACGGCGGCGTTGCTCAAGGATCTCGATCAGCGTCAGCCATCCAGCAGCGATTACGAAGACGCGGCGGAATCGGAACGGCGCGGGCGATCTGGCGGGCACGACTCGTACAGCGACAGAGTGCCGTTCTGATAAGCGCTTGATGCGGTAGCCGCACTCGCCAGAGTGCGGGTGAGTGTCGTGAAGACCTGCGTTCTGGCGAACGCGGCTACGTCCGAGACGGGACTTGAACCCGCTTCATCGTGCTTCGGCCGGCAGATCGACGAAGTAGGTTTTGCCGTCAGTTGCGGTGGCGGCGATGCGAGCACCCGCCGCGACGTAATTGCCGCCGTAGGTGATCGTCGGCAGCTTCTGCGAGAAGACCGGCTTGCCGGCGGCAATGTCCCAGATGTTAATGGTTCCGGTATAGCCGATGCTGAGCAGTTTGTTACCGGCGGCGTTGAAGCGGACTCGATAAACGTCGTCTTTGTGGCCGTCGAGTTTCTTGACCGGATCGGGCGAGTCGATGTTCCAGATGAAGATCGGCCGATTGGGGCCGAGGCCCACGCCTCCCGCCGCAATGGTGCGTCCATCGGGGCTGAGGGCCACCGAGTAGACCGGGAACTCCGGGCCTTTGAAGACGCGGAGTTCGGCTCCGTTTTCGAGGTTGAGGAGTTTGACCGCTTTGTCTCCGCCGGCAATGACCAACGATTTGTTGTCGGGAGTGAAGGCGACTCCGTAGATCGGTTGCTGCTGCGTGCTGACAACTCGGATAGCGGCTTTCTTTTCGACGTCCCATAAGCGGACGGTCTTGTCGTTGCTTGCGGAGACGAGTTGTTTGCCATCGTTGCTGAAGGCGAGGCCATAGATGTGCGAGCCGTGTCCGCCGAGGTTCGCGGTGAAACTTGTGGCGGCGATGTCCCAGATCTTCACGGTACCGTCCGCAGAAGCGGAGATCGCCGTGCGATGATTGGGAGCGATGACGAGCGAACCAATCGTGGCCGTGTGGCCGGTGAGCGTTTGAGAGATCGGACGTAGCAGAGCATCGGCCGGTTGCGGGTTCGGTGGGGTTGGATCGAACGCTCGCAGCGCGTGGTCGGCACCGCTGGCGAGCAACTTCGTGCTATCCATGCTGAAGCAGAGTCGCGTGATCTCGGCGGGGGACTCGAAACGGACTTGAGCTTGAGCGTTGTTGATGTTCCAGACGCGGACGCTCTTGTCGGTTCCTCCCGCTGCGATTTGCTGAGCGTTCTGACTGATCGCAACGGTGGTTGCTCGTCCGGTCAAGCCGACAAACGGTCGCATCAGCGTGCCGGCGTTGCTGTCCCACAATTTGACGGAGCCGTCTTCGTGAGCGGTCGCGTGCCACGCGCTGTTCGAGGCGATGACGAGATCGTTGAACCGCTTGTCATCGGCGACGAACACGGACTGCACCGAGACGGCGTCGACTTTGATCGTCTTGTCGGCTCCGGCCGAGATGATCGTTTTGTTGTCGGGATGAAACGCAGCACCGGTGACGGCTCCAGCGTGATTGACGAAATACTGGTGCAGTCGCTTCGCCGTGAGATCCCACACACGCACGCTGCCGTCAGCGCTGGACGAGACGAGTTTGGTGACGTCTCGGCTGAAGTCGATGCCGGTGATCTTGTCGGTATGCCCGGCGAACGCGGTGACGGCGGCACCGTCGGCGATGTTGAAGAGGCGGACTTGCTTGTCGTTCGAGCCAACCGCCAGCAGCAGATTGTTGACGCTGACCGCGAGGCTCGTTGCCGCGTCGGGGAGATCGAGCTTGCGAACCAGCGCACCGTCGGCGGCGTTCCAAATTTTGACGGTCTTGTCGTGACTCGCGGTGACGAGGTTCGCACCGTTCGGCAAGTACGCAACGCCACTGACATGGCCGCCGTGCGGCGCGAGGGCGCGGACTTCGGCACCATCGACGGTCTTGTAGATTTTGACGACGCCGGTCGCGTCGCCGACGGCGATCTCTTGATGATTCGGATGCACAGCGACGGCGGTGATCGCTCCGGCTTGAGCGGCGAAGGCTTTCACAAGCTGCCCGTTGTTCGCATCGAACAGCCGAGCGATCTTGTCTGCGCAGCCGGTCAGCACCCAGGCTTGATTCGGACTGAACACGATCGCGGTGACCGCTTCGGGATGCCCATCGAGATTGCGGATCGGCTGCCCGTTGTTGCGATCCCACAGCCGAGCGGTCTTGTCGTTCGAGCCGGTCGCAATCCAATTGCCATCGGGTCGCAGAGCGATCGCGTTGATGGATTCGCCGTGTCCCGCGATGTTGACGAGCGGCGGCAACTGCACGGGCCAGCGTTTGACGAGTCCGTCGGCTCCGGCGGTCAGAAAGAAACCGTTGTTCGGTGCGTAGGCGAGACCGGTGATCTCGCCGGTATGTGCTCCGAGCACTTGTTGAGCGACACCGTCGGCGAAGTTGAACAGCCGCACGACTCCAGTCCCATCGCCCGCCGCAACTTGTTGGTTGTCTTTGCGAACATCGACGCGCGTAATCGCCGCCGTGCATCCAGCGATGTCGCGAACAGGCTTGCCATCGGCCGTCGTCCAGACTTTCAACAGCTTGTCGGCCCCACCGCTGACAACAACATTGCCATCGGTTGTCATTGCGGCCGAGGCGACCGCTCCTTGATGTCCGGCGAGATTCAGGACCGGTGCATTGTTCGGGATTTCCCAGAGACGAATCGTGTTGTCGAGTCCGCCGGACGCAATCAACTTGCTATCGGGCGAGACGGCGATCGACAGCACGAGTCCCGTGTGACCGAGCATCGTCCGCGTCGGTTGCAGCGAGTTCGCGTCCCACAACCGCACGGTCTGATCAAAGCTGCCCGTCACCAGCCACTTGCCATCGGGCGTCGTCGTGATGTCGTAAACCGGCTCGGTGTGCCCGACCAATTCGACGGCAAAACTGGCCGCGATACACGCACAGGCCAGCCCAACAAACAATGCAACGGACAGCTTTCGCATGATGATCGCTCCTGCCTGAAAAGAACCGAGAATGACCGAAGTCAGTCTGGAGAGCGAACGAACTCGCGTCAACGAACCGATCGGCCAGCCGTCATGTTGCCCGACTGCGCGACACCTGCTGAGCCATGATCCAGACGGAATCGAGATCCAAACTTACTACGCCATCATCGCCTGCCTGCCGATCAATCTCTGGACCGGCCGCTGACCGACCAAACGCACGCACGAGATGGTCTGCTGTTACCTGATGGGAATGGCGACCTGCGCCGACATCCTCGGTGCGAAGCAGGCCAATGAGGTGCCAATTCAAATCAGGAAGAACGCAGGCCAAACCACAGCGGAATAGCTATCTTCTCTTTCCATACTCAGGCACGACGCAACCAAGCATTCCAGCACCGGCGCTTGAGGCAACTTGATGTGTCGCGCCGGTCCTTTCTCAAAGCTGCGGGCGTCTCCATCGCGTTGCCTGAATTGGATTCTCTTGCGGCTCCGGCCAAAACGAAGCGGCCGATCGCGATCTGCCGCTGATCCTTGACGGCGGTGACTTCAAACACGGAACCCACTTGGATTGCAAACAACCCGATGGCCGACAAACGCCGCTGAACAACCCCGTCACCACGATCATTCTGCTGTCTAAAGCTCTCAAAGGATCTCCATGAAACACACCCTCCTCATCGCCTTTCTATTAGCCTCGCTGTCCGTGGCGCGCGGTGCCGACGAGTTGGTCGTGTATCCGCCAGTGCCGGGGCTGGCGGCCTCGGAGCATTACACCGTGCGGGTGCGTTCGGCCGGAGATGGCAGCGAGTGGCAAAGTGCGTTCGCTTGGGAGACCGCCTGCAAGACGATCGAAAAGAAGACCGACGGCTACTTCGACACGTTGGCGGGCTGGACTCACACCTATGTGAATTTTGAAACCGCCGGTGCTGTCGAGATCGAAATCGCTCGCGTCAACGGCCAGCCGATTCGGGCCGCGGCGGTGCATCCGCGACGCAAGGCGTCCGCGTGCTCGGTCATTGATGGCAAGGCGCGGGTCAGACTCGATCAGCCGTGTCTTGTTGCTGTTGATATCGACGGGCAGATGGACTCGCAGGACACCGGCAAGGGCTACAAGGGACCGCCGCTGCATACGATCTCGTTGTTTGCGAACCCGCTGATTGTCGGCAAGCCGAAGCCGGATGATCCGGGCGTGCTGACCGTGAAACCGGGTGAGATGCCCCCCTCCGACGGGTCTTGGACCACGCTCTATTTTCTGCCGGGAGTGCATGATGTCGGGCTCGCTTATCCGCTGCGGGCGAGTCGCAACTATTACATCCCCGGAGACGCGATCGTCTATGGCACGCTCTCCAATCAGAAATGGGGCGACGGGCATCACATCCGCATCTTCGGACTCGGCACCTTGTCGGGAGCTCGGCTGAAGCATCCCAAGTATGTCGAGCCGGCACTCTCGGAAGACGAACACAAACGCTATCGACCGATCGAGCTGATGGGCACGACCGACACGCGCGTCGAAGGCATCACGATCGCGGACTCGGCGACTCACTCGCTCATGCTGATCCATCCTTACAAAGCCGGGCATCCCAACGAGGTGAAGTGGACCAAGATCTTCACCTGGCGCGCGAACGGCGACGGGATCAATCCGTTCGGGAACACGCTGATCGAGGACTGCTTCCTCCGCACCCAGGATGATTCGCTGTATGTGAACGGCCTGGGCATTCGCCGCACCGTGCTGTGGAACGACGCCAACGGTTCGTCGTTCGTCCTGAGTGCCCTGCCGCAGCTCACCGATCGGCAGTTGGTGATCGAGGACTGCGATGTGATCTACTCGCGCGCCAAATGGCATCACTGGAGCGGCGGTCGAGTCTTCAACATGCGAGGTGAAGGCAAAGGTGCTGCCGGGGCAGGAGTGATCTTTCGCAACATCAACATCGAAGACCCGCGACCGACTCTGCAGC
>JBJXEX010000310.1:0-9648 GCA_046156195.1 Planctomycetaceae bacterium
GCTTGAACACCCCGCGTTCTGGCGAACGCGGCTACGGCGAACGCGGCTATGAAGTGTGCCTGTTACGATTCGCCGACATACCTCGACGTCCACGCGGCGGTTTCGCGATGATCCCTGAAACGCCGCAGGGCGTCGAGCGGTATGAGCGTCGAATCAACCGGGGTCGGGTGTGCGAATTTCAGATTTCGCCGCCGTCGTTTTCCCCACTTCCCAAGCTGTCATCGGCGAAATCTGAAATTCGCACACCCGACCCCTCAGCCGAGATTTGAGGCCTCCCATGCGATGGAAACTGTTGCTCCCCGGAGTTGTATTGCTGGCCGTCATCTGGCTGGTGAATTTCGTCACGCATCAGCCGCTTAAAGGGATCGCCATCGAAGAGTCCGCCCAGCCGACCGCTGGCATCGACGTGTCCGTTGAAAAGGTCAACACGTTTTTCACGAGACGCTGGGCGAGCGAAGAACTTCAGCCAGTGAGTGCCGCAGAGGAACTGACGGTGCTGCGGCGAATCACGCTGGCTTTGATGGGGACGGTCCCCTCGCTGGAAGAGATTCGGGCATTCGAGCAAGACAGCGGGCCGCATCGCTTGCAGCGCTGGACCGCGAGATTCCTGCATGACCGCCGCTACTCCGAATACTTCGCCGAGCGATTGGCTCGCAGCTTTGTCGGTGTCGAAGGGGGACAGTTCATCGTCTATCGCCGCGACCGATTTCTGAATTGGCTCAGCGAGCAGCTTGAGGCCAATCGCCCGTACCCGGACCTCGTTCGCGAGATGATCGCCGGCGATGGACTGTGGACTGATGAGCCGGAAGTCAATTTTCTGATGGCCGCCTACGACGATGGTGAGGGCTTCAACAAGAACAAGCTCGCAGGCCGGGCGGTGCGAGCGTTTCTCGGACAGCGGATCGACTGTGCCCAATGCCACGATCACCCCTTCGATCATTGGAAGCAAAATGAGTTTGCCGGACTCGCCGCCCACTTCGGGCAGCTCAAGCTCAGCCCGGTCGGCGTGCGTGAGGATCGTGACCTGAAGTTCGAGGTCGAGGATCGCGACACGTTGGAAAAGAAAGTCGTCGAGCCATCCGTGCCGTTCGGTGCGAATTGGGAACCGAGCGAAGGGACTCGCCGCACACGTCTCGCCACTTGGGTCACGCATCCGGAGAACCGCCGGCTCGAACGAGCGATCGTGAACCGCGTTTGGGGACTGCTGT
This sequence comes from Planctomycetaceae bacterium, assembly GCA_046156195.1. Lineage (GTDB taxonomy): Bacteria > Planctomycetota > Planctomycetia > Planctomycetales > Planctomycetaceae > SXKJ01. The sequence goes on from JBJXEX010000310.1 coordinate 1,209, forward strand.
TCGGCCGAGCGTGGATTGAACCGGTCGATGACTTGCCCGATCCGCCGGGTGAACAGATCGCCGGGCCGGACGTCGAGGGGGCCAAGCATCCGAAGTCCATGAAAGCGGGCGAGCAAGACTTGCTCGACCTGCTGGGAGCCGACTTCCGCGAACATAAGTATGACCTGCGACGCTTGATCGAAGTCATCATCGCGTCCCAGCCGTTCTTGCTCGAATCGAAGTCGGATATCGACGACGCCTCGCGACTCGATCGGCTGAAGGAGCACTTCGCGATCTTCCCGCTAACTCGACTGCGACCGGAGCAAATCATCGGCTCGCTGCTGCAAGCGTCATCGCTGACAACAGTCGATCAGAACTCGCACCTGATCTCGCGGTTCATCAAGCTCACGCGCTCGAACGATTTCGTCAAAGAGTACGGCGACCTCGGAGAGAACGAACTCGAAGACCGAGCCGGCACGATCCCTCAAGCGTTACTCCGCATGAATGGCAATTTGATCAACGAGACGATTGACGCGACACCCTTCACCGCCAGCGGCCGGATTTCACAAATGGCTCCCGATGACACCGCTCGATTGGAACTGTGCTACCTCGTCTGTCTCACTCGCCGTCCCACGGCCGAAGAGTCTGCTTACTTCTTGCCGGTCCTCGAAGCGACACGGCCGAAGCGTCGCGGACTCATCGTGGAAGATTTGTATTGGACCTTGTTTAACTCACCCGAATTCGCCTGGAATCATTGACCCAAACGTAGCCGTGTTCGCCAGTGCGGCGACGTTATCTGGAGGCAGCCATGAATCTTTCTCGTCGTGATCTTCTGCAAGCCGCGTGCGCGTCCGGCTTGTCATTCACGTTGCCCGGCCTCGACCTGCGAGCCGCTGAGGCACGCGGCAACGAACGCCAGAAGTCACTCGTTGTGATCTGGCTCGGCGGCGGCGCGAGCCAATTGGAGACGTGGGATCCGCATCCGGGGACGCTGATCGGCGGTGAAACGAAGTCGATCAAAACCCAACTCCCCGGCCTCGAAATCGCCGACATGTACCCGCGCGTCGCCGAGCATGTTCACGAACTCAACGTGATCCGTTCGCTCGTCTCGAAAGAAGGGGATCACGAACGCGGGACGTACTTGCTGAAGACCGGCTATCGCCCCGATCCGACTCTGATTCATCCGTCGCTGGGAGCGATCGCCAGTCACGAGCTGCCGAACGACAAGCTCGAAATCCCATCGCACATCTCATTGCTCGGCGGTCAGTATCCCGCTCGCGGTGGATTCCTCGGCGAGATCTTTGATGCCTTCAAGATTTACGATCCGGGCAACGGCATCCGCAACTTGAAGGCTCGTGTCGGAGAGGATCGCCAACAGCAACGGCTCCAAGGATTGGACGTCGTCTCGAAATCGTTTCAGGCCGGTCGTCGCGTGCAAGTCGAGAACACGCTGCACCAACTGACCGTCGAACGCGCGCTGCGAATGATGACTTCGGAACAACTCAAAGCCTTTGAGATCGAACAGGAGCCGCAAGCGATTCGCGACGCTTATGGCGACACGCAGTTCGGCCGCGGTTGCCTGGCCGCGCGACGGCTCGTCGAAACCGGAGTCCGGGCGGTCGAGGTCACGCTGATGGGTTGGGACACGCACGCCAACAACTTTGAGGGGCACAAGACGCAGGCCAAGGAACTTGATCCCGCGCTGGCCGCGCTGATTCACGACCTCAAGCAACGTGACTTACTGGCCTCAACGCTCGTGCTGTGCATCGGCGAGTTCGGTCGCACTCCGAAGATCAACGGGGTGGGAGGCCGTGATCATTGGCCGAAGGGTTTTTCGTGTCTCGTCGGCGGCGGCGGACTGCGCTCCGGAGTCGTCATCGGTGAGACCGACACCGAACCGCCGACCGAACAAGACACAACGAAGTCCTCGAAGTCGCCACACGACCCGATCGAGGTTCCCGATCTGTTCGCGACCATCCTGAAACAACTCGGCGTCGAGTTCGACAAAGAGGTTCTGACGCCGATCGGCCGCCCGATGAAGTTCAGCTCTGGCCAGCCGATCGCGCGGCTGCTGACGTAGTGCGACGACGTAGCCGCGTTCGCCAGAACGCGGGGTTTCGTGAGACTCCCCGCAGTCTGGTGGCAGCGGCTACGATCACCTCATGCCGCTGATCCCGATTCAAACTCTCGATGACCCGCGTCTCACCGTCTTTCGCGACGTCAAAGCCACTCGGCATTCCAAATGGAAAGGCCGCTTCATTGCCGAGGGTGCTCGGCTGGTCAAACGCTTGTTGCAGAGCGATTACCTCGTCGAGTCGTTGCTGCTCAGCGAAGGCCGCGTCGATGAATTTTCAACGTGGCTACGACCGGACGTGCCGGCCTTTGTCATGCCGAACACTCTGGCCGCCGAATTGGTGGGCTACAACTTTCACTGCGGCGCGATGGCCTGCGCGATGCGAAAGCCCGGTCCGAGCCTCGACGAGATCATGGCTCGTGGCGGCGAGCGGATGACGTTTGTCGTTTGTCCCGACGTCAATGATCCCGAAAACATCGGCACGCTGATTCGTTTGGGAGCGGCCTTCGGCATCGACGCGATGCTGCTGGGACCGGCGTGTGCCGATCCGTTTTCGCGCCGCGTGTTGCGAGTCTCGATGGGCAACGCACTGACGCTGCCGATCGTGTGCAGCCAAGACTTAAACGCCGACTTGAGGCGTCTGAAGTCCGAGTGGCAAGTGCAGCTCGCCGCGACCGTCGTTGAGAACACCGATCCGACAGACGACGACGACGACGATGTCGGCGTCCGTGCGACGGAACACGCGGAACCGCTCAGCCAAGCGGGTCGTCCGGCTCGGCTCGCGTTGTTGTTTGGTAACGAGGCGAATGGTCTCGGCCCCGAATGGCTGGAGCTGTGCGACAGGCGACTGACGATCCCGATGCGAGCGGCCGACTCGCTCAACGTGGCGATCGCGGCGGGAATTTTCCTGCACCACTTCACGACATCGGTGCTCGGCGAACCGGTGAAGTTGTGAGTCGCGACCGTTAGGGAGCGGGCCCTTGTGCCCCATTCCTTTGACCAGATTCCTTTGATTCCACCCGCTCGCGCCGTTGGTTCTCAGAGGAATGCGGTCAGAGGAATCGTTCAAACGCCGAGCATGATCGACAACTCCTCGTAGATTTCGAGCCGCGACCGTCAGGGAGTGGTTATCGATCAGAAGCTAGGACCGCTCCCTCACGGTCGCGGCTCTAAGACTTCACAGCCACGGCGCGTCCGCGAATGCTCAAAGCGTTTCGGCTTCTTAACGCGACGCGATCCTCGCCGCTCCGATGGCCTTGCGCGTTCGTTGTTTACAACACTTCTCCGCAACGAAACGTCAAACGTGCTGAGCGCGATGGCCGCCGTGACTGGATTGCAGGCGGGATTGTGCGTTGAGTGAAACTTGCCATCGGATGCGGCCGTGCTGTCTGCAAGTCCTTTCCGAGTCCCGATTCCGTGACGCTCTTGCCGAGTTGTTGACGTTGAGCAACAGGGGCTTATCGCGTGTGGCGGTTCGGCAACGAATCGGTCTGGCACGAACACTGCGATTGATCTCCGATGTGATTCGGCTCGCAGACGGGCGGTGATCCAAAACATTTCGAGACCTTCGATCGGACTTCGATCGGCTGCTCGCGAAACTTCTCTCTCCGGTTTTGGACCCCCGCTGTCTGCGACGACAACAAATCGAGTCCTGGCGCAACGAGATTGTCCCCCGTTGTGCGCCTCCCCTGTGTGAGAGCGGTGGAGGCGATATCGCCAGGCTCAGGGAGTGCCCTAGCAATCGCGAACGGCACTCCTTTCTTTGAATGACGGGAGCTGCGCTGGCGTTTCTTTAGGTGAGACTGAGAGACCTCAACCAGCAAATACGAACCCCGCGGCGCGTGAGACACGCCGCGGGGTTTTTTCGTACTTCACACAACGCGTGAAATGAGTTTGAACAGAAGGTCGCGAAGGACGCGAAGCCGGAGACAGGACAGAATACAGAATCCTGACATCAACGATCCGTTTGTGGTGACTCAAGCAGATGGCAGATGGCAGATGGCAGATGGCCGATGGCCGATGGCCGATGGCTGATGGCAGATGGCAGATGGCAGATGGCAGATGGCCGATGGCTGATGGCTGATGGCTGATGGCTGATGGCTGATGGCAAATTTGAAATCTGCCATCTGCCATCTGCCATCTGCCATCTGTCATCTGTCATCTGCCATCTGTCATCTGTCATCTGTATTCGGAAATTTCTGTTCCATCGACAATCAAGAATCTGTTTGCAACTCATTCCTTCGCGTCCTTTGCGACCTTCTGTTCAAACCGTTTCTATCCGTTGCTTGTTTGAACCGCAAAGTTCCCAAGCCGCACTGATCGCCAGTGCGGCCGTTTCGATGCGCAAGATGTTTGAGCCTAATCGCACCGGAGTCGCACCGGCTGTGATCGCGGCGGACTGTTCTTCCACGGTGAAGCCCCCTTCTGGCCCGATCAACGCAATCGTTGTTGGCAGTGCATTGCCGAGCGACTCGAACAGTTCGCCAACATTCCGTTCCGCGTGCGGATCGGCCAGCAGAAGAATCCGTGTCGGCCTCGTCGCAGAGAATTCGCGAAGCACGTCAGCGAGCGGCGTCAGCGGGTCGAGTCGGGGAAGACGGGACCGCCCGCTCTGTTTGCACGCGGCGATCGCGGCTTGCATGAGCTTGTCGAGCTTCCCCTCACCCGGTTCGACGACGCTGCGAGCTGTCCGCAGTGGGATGATCCGCGTCGCTCCGAGTTCTGTCGCTTTCTCGACCAGCCACTTGGCACGGTCTCCCTTCGGCAATGCGGTCGCGAGGATGAGTTCGTCTGTCTCAGCCGGTGTCGTCCAGCACTTGATGATGTGCAGTTCCGCGGAGCGTTTGTTGTGTTTGATCAGCTCGGCGATCGCTTCGTCTCCCCCGCCGTTGAACAGACCGATGCGGTCGCCGACTTTCGCTCGCAGGACGTGCAACAGGTGATGCGCTTCGGAGCCATCCAACTCGACCGTGTGACGCTCGACCGTGTGACGCTCGACCGTGTGACGCTCGACAGCGGCAAGCTGTAACGGTTGCGGAAGGAAGAAGCGTTCGACCGGCGATTCTGATCGTGCAGATTGTGAGCGGGTCATGCGATGCCGGAGCCTCTGCCGAAAACGGACGTGTTGTCGTAGCACAGGCGGCCCGCCTGTGTTTTATCTGGGACAGGCGAGCCGCCTGTCACCACGGGAGCACGCGAATGCACGAACGGTATTGGGGACGGAATGACTTCGCGTTGCAAGGCCCGCTTGGTCAGGGCGGATTGATCGAGACTCCGCCGCATGAAGAGGCGTTGGCTCGGCTGAGCTATTTGGTCGAGCATCGTCGCCGGTTCGGGTTGATGCTCGGATCGGCCGGCACGGGCAAGTCGCTCGTCCTGAGATCGGCGGCTGGCGAGGCCAATCGGCTCGGCCGCGAAGTCGCGATCGTCGATCTATTTGGAATCGACTCGCAGGACATGCTGTGGCAATTGGCGATCGCCCTGCGGCTGGGACCGACCGAGCGATGGTCGCACGCGACTCTGTGGCGAGCGGTCTGCGATCACTGGCACGCACTGCACTCGGCCCGCTTGCCCAGCGTGTTGTTCTTCGATCACTTGGAGCGAGCCGAAGTGGATTGCCTCAGCCTGATCGAGCGATTGCTGCACCTCGACGTCGCGAACGAAGGTTGCCTGACGATTCTGGCGGCGGCACGCGAGGGGCTTGAGGAATGCTCGTTCGGAGAACTGGCCGAGCAGTCCGAATTGCGAATCGAGCTGCCTCGCCTGAGTCAGCGCGAGACAGAGTTCTTCGTGTGCGAGTTGCTCAAGAACTTCGGAGATGGTCGCGAGACCTTTCGACGCGACGCACTGGTGACGTTATTCGACCTGAGTGGTGGAGTGCCGCGCGAGATCATCCACTTAACCCGTTTGGCGTTGGCCGCCGCCGAGCGAGATGTCTGCGATCGGGTCGATTCGGCCATGCTGCTCGACGTGGCGGGCGAACTTCCGCGAGTGACACATCGTCGAGGCTCGAAAAGAAACTCTCTGGAAGAGTTGTTCGCGGGGCGACCGTAATCCGACGCGGCGAAGCCGCAATGTGGCTCGACGCTCCGCGTCGAGAGTCGCGACGCGGAGCGTCGCGCCACAATGCGCGCACGCCGACAAGAATCTGAGAGCTAGTAGTCCGACGCTCTAGTTTTGAAGTGGCGCTCTTTCGAACAAATTCGACCGCGACACCAAGAAAATGGCCCGAATTCATTCGTTTCATTCCTTTGACCAGATTCCTTTGATCGTAATCCTGAGACACAGGTTCGCCCCATGAATCAAAGGAATCTGGTCAAAGGAATGAAGACAACCTAAGAAATTGAAAAAACGGTGCGGAGCCGAGTCCAAAGCGCGCAACTTCAAAACTGGCGTTTCGGGTTAGTTTGCGTCAAACCTTCCTTGGACCAACATCATGCAAACTCGACCGCTGGGCCGCACGGGCCTGAATCTGCCGATCCTCAGTTTTGGAGCCTCGTCGCTCGGCCAAGAGTTTCGTAGCGTGAAGCTCGACGAGGCGCTCAGCAGCGTGCGTGTCGCGCTGGAGTGCGGGTTGAACTTCATCGACACGTCGCCGTTCTACGGTCGCGGCATGAGCGAGGTTCTGACCGGCATCGCTCTGCGCGATGTGCCGCGAGATCAGTATCTGCTTTGCACGAAGCTCGGCCGGTATGACATTGCGCATTTTGATTTCTCGGCCAAGCGCGTCGCCGAAAGCGTGGACGTCAGCCTGCATCGGCTGGGGACCGATCATCTCGACATCTGCCTGTGCCACGACATCGAGTTTGTCGAGATGCAGCAGATCGTGGACGAGACACTGCCGGCACTCCGCAAACAGCAACAGGCAGGCAAGGTGCGGTTCGTCGGCATCAGCGGCTATCCGATGAAGCTGTTCCGGTTCGTGCTCGATCAAACCGACCTCGACTGCGTGCTGAGCTACAACCAGTACTGCCTGCAAAACACCCGCTTCGCCGACGAGTTGGTGCCGTACCTCAAAGCTAAAGGAGTCGGCGCGATGAACGCCGGCCCATTCGCCGCTCGGCTACTGACGAACTCGCCACTCCCCGCGTGGCACAAAGAACCGCTCGCCGTCCGCGAAGCCTGCCGCGCCGCCGCCGAGCACTGCGCGAAGCATGGAGTGGACATCGCACAACTCGCCGTGCAGTTCGCGATCGCGAATCCCGACATGACGACCACGATTGCCGGCAGCGCGAACCCCAACAACATCCGCAAATGGGCCGAGTGGGCCGCCCTGCCGCTCGATCAGCAACTGCTGGCCGACGTGCTCAGAATCCTGGAACCGGTCAAGAACATCGGCCACACCGAAGGACTGCCGAAGAACAACTGAGCGAAGCGACTTCAATCACACCTCAGCCCGAAGTAATTTTCAGTCGAAAAAGCCGAAATGTAGGAGCCAATGTTCGCGATTCGACGCAAAAGCAAACTCTTGCCAAATACACTGATAAAACATCGGCGGACTGACCTTTACCTCAAATGCGTCTGCATGCCCGATAGAGCGTTCCAAATACTCAAGGAATGTCTCGACGACGTTCTGTCGTGTCCACCGGCAATTACCGGTCGGTGAGAAATCTCCTTTGGGGGAGAACTGTTGGTCGAAGAACCAATGCTCACATGCCAAAGCAAGTTTTGGTCTCCACGGTGAACTGATTGGCTCAACTTTAATATGCCAGAGTTCGGCTGGTTGCGGTGGGTTTCGATCCGAAGTGCATAGACTAGAAAAATGGAGCGAAAGTGCCTCGCTTAGAGACGGAGCTCGGCGAAGTTGGCAAACGGTATATTCAGAAATGTGATCGGGCCCGTCATTCAGTACCGCTAAAGCATCAAGATAGGCATTTGTTTGTTCGATGCTCATGAGTGACCGACCGGATTTGTAACAACGACGATTAATCTGCTTGTAGACAATTTAGGCGACCGAACGCGTGACAATGAGCGAGAGCTTCAACAATTTGTCCCGGCAGCTCACGGCGTGACGCCGAGCGCGGGTTTCTCGAAGCTGACCCCGTGGCTGACGGCGTGGTCGATCATGTCGTAGATATTTCATGCGCTCTTCCGTCGGCAGGAAGTTCACCCGCGCCATTTCCTCGACGAAGGCGCGGACGTGGAAGTCGTATTCGATCTCGCGGAGGTGAGCCAAGACTTCTGGGCTGGGCGGCTCCAAGCGGGGTGCATCCCAGGTCTTGTTGTTTTGATAGCGGTCGGAAAACGTCAATAGGAGAAAACGAGATTTCTGGTTTAAGCTGAGCGCGATGGGGGGAAATGGAGAACCTTTGGGAGGTCAGCATGGATGCGAAAGCGGAGAAGTTGCAGGAGCGATTTGAGCGTTTGTTGAAGGAGGCTGCGGAGGCG
>JBJXEX010000120.1:0-10965 GCA_046156195.1 Planctomycetaceae bacterium
ACTTTGTGCTGCGCCGAATTATTGGACGACACGCTCTCCGACGATTCGCCTCTCGTGACTGACCAGCACAATTATCACGCCTGTCCACTGCCGCTGGCGGCCGGCGAACCAACAGCATCAGACGTGCCGAACACTATTGAACCTGCCCCATTTCCTCTGCCCCCATTTCCTCTGCCCCCATTTCCTCTGCGAGGTGAGCCTCGTTGGTGTTCTTCATCTGCGGTTCGGGTGACTTGAGTCGGGCCGTTTTCCTCACAGCGAATTCGTGAGGCTGAGAATGGCCGTCGCCAGCGTGAAGCCTTCCTGGATTTCGGCGAGCGGGTCGCTGATCACGTCGAGGCCCTGATTGCCGGCGAGTGTGTCGATGCCTCCCTGTCCGTTGATCTGATCGTTGCCGTCGAGTCCCAGGATCACGTCGCCGTCGCTGCCTCCCGCGAGGTTGTCGTCGCCGTCGCCGCCCAGCAGCGTGTCTTTGCCAGCCCCGGCGTTGATCGAGTCGTGGCCGTCGTTGCCCGCCAGCAGATCGTCGTCATCGCCACCGACGATGTTGTCATTGCCGTTCCCACCCAGAACGGTATCGCTGCCGGGGCCCGCGTCGATCAGGTCGTCGCCATCTTGGCCGAGGATGAAATCATTGCCCGCGTTGCCTTGGATCGTGTCATCCTTGTGACCGCCGTCAATGCGATCGTGGCCATCTCCGCCAGTGATCGAATCCCAACCGAGTCCCCCCAGAATCGAGTCGTCACCTTCCGCCCCCTCGATCAGATCGTCGCCGGAGTCTCCCGTCAGCGTGTCATTCCCCGCGAAGCCTTTGAGCGTGTCGGCTTCGTTGCCACCTCGGATGCTGTCATCCCCTTCTTGTCCGGTGAGGAAATCGATTCCGTCGCCGCCATCCAAGGTGTCGTTGCCCAAGCCGCCCGTCAGGATGTCGTCCCCCGCTTGGCCGAAGATCGAATCGTTGCCGGACGAACCGTTGATTACATCCCCGTCATTGCCGCCGCTGATGGTGTCGTTCCCCAACGTGCCATTGATCGTGTCGTGGCCGTCGTTCCCGTTCATTCCCAAGCGAATTCTGCCGAGGCTCGCGTTCAACCCATTGAGGCTGTCGTTCCCCGCGCCGCCATTGAGCACCACCTGCATCGCGACCTGTGCCGTCGCCAGATTGTTGACCGTGAACTGATCATTTCCCCCTAAGCCATTGACCAGCACATCATCAATGTCCGAGTCCGCCGTGATCGTGGCTGCTCCGCGAGTCAGTTGGAGTTTGGTGTCGATCATCCCCACGAGGAACGTGTCGGCCACGTTGGTTCCCAGCACCTGAATCTGATTGAACCCCGCTCCGCCGATCGCCACGTCGTTGCCGCCCGCCGAGCCTGCCAGCAGAAACACATCATTCCCCACGCCACCCTGCAACGAGTCATTACCCCCCTGGCCATTGAGCGTGTCGTTGCCCGCCTCACCATTGAGCGAATCCAGTCCCGCGCCTCCCAGCAGCGAATCGTTCCCGTCGCCGCCCAATTGCGAATCATCACCGACTCCGCCATTCAACTCGTCGTCGCCCGCGTTGCCGACCAGCGTGTCATTGCCATCGTTGCCCAGCAGCAAGTCGCCCGGCCCGATGTCGTCGGCCGCGCCGCTCAGTGTGTTGAAGAAGCTCCGCACCTCATCGTTTCCGAGACCACCGTCGAGCCGGTCCCGGCCGAGGCCGCCGATCAACAGATCATTTCCCGACTGTCCCAGCAGCACATCGTCGCCCCGTTCGAGGCCCGTCTCGGTCGCGGCATCGCCGAGCAACGTATCGTTCCCCGCTCCTCCAAACTGCGAGTCATTGCCACTGTTGCCGATCAAAGAATCCAGGCCGATCCCGCCGTTGAGCACGTCGTTGCCACCCGCTCCGATCAAAGTGTCGTTGCCAGCCGTTCCCGAAAGCGTGTCGCCGCCCACATCCGTCGCCAGAGATCCCGTCGCCGTGACCAGCAGGCTTTGCACCAGATCATGTCCCGCGCCTCCGTCAGCCAGATCGTTGCCGCCGCCGCCGGTGAGCGTGTCGTTGTCGTTGTTGCCGAACAGCGAATCGTTCCCGGTCCCCAGCAGATCGGCCAACTCGCTGTCACCGAAGAGCTGATCAAAACCGAACCCTCCGCTGGCCGAGTCATCCCCGTCGCCGCCGATCAACGTGTCCGCTCCGTGGCCGCCATCCAGAGTGTCATTGCCCGCGTTGCCATTCAGCAGATCATCACCGTGACTGCCGCTGATCGAATCATCTCCCGCATCGCCCGCCACCGTGTCGCGACCGTCTCCCGCGTCGATCAGATCGTTTCCCAGTCCTGCAACAACCAAGTCGCTGCCATCACCCGCGTTGAGAGTGTCGTTGCCACCTTGCCCCAGAATCGTGTCGTCGCCGTCGCCGCCGAACAAACTGTCGGACAAATCGGGACTGCCAATCAAAAGGTCATTCCCGTTGGCCGCATTGACCGAGATCAACCCCAGCGAGGGAAACGCGGCCGCCGTGACATTGCCCAAGTCGATGCGATTCGCATCATCGCCCCCCTGAATCAGAATCGACCGCACGCTCGCCGAGGCAATCGTCCCCAAGCTCTGCGTCGGCAACAGAGGGTCGCTGCCATCCGAGAGTTCGACGATCAAGTTGCCCGCCGCGCCGCTGACGCGCACGTTCTCACGCGGGTTGAGCGTGATATTCAGCTCGCCGGTAGATGCCAGAAACAGCGCGGTACTCGACAGGAGACTCCGTTGCTCCAGGAATTCCACCGACTGCCCGCTCGGCCGAGTCCGTGGCCCCCCGCGCCGCATCGCCGCCGGCTTTGCAACTTGGCCCCGAAGCGCCCCCCGCAAACGTCGCAACCAATTCGTCTGAACCATGACATCCTCCTTGAACGTAGCGCACGCGGCCCGCGTGCGTCGATTCACACCCCATTGTGGCGCGACGCTCCGCGGCGCGATTCACGACGCGGAGCGTCGTGCCACATTGCGGCATCGCCGCCTCAACGCTTGCCCGCCGCACGAAGGCAACCGTCCGCCCAAACGGCTTGCTCCGGCGACAACCGAATCGTGGGCGAGCCTGCGTAGTCCACGTCGCGGTCGTATTCAAACAGGTCGTAGATGGTGCGAAAGGCGAGCGCGATGTCGAGTTCCACGTCGTGGTCTCCTGCCAGCAGAGGCACCGGAACCGACGGCAGCGGCGCTTCGAGAGGCACTGGCCAAATCTCGACTTTCGGACGTCGGTTGGCTCGGCTCAGGAACACAAAGTACGGGACCGAAGGCAACGGACCGGTCACCGGAAATGACTCGCCAATCCGCAACAGGTCAATCTCTAAAAGATGCACCTCAGAGTCCAAAAGCTCTCGCCTTTTGTGCTGATATTCCGCGGCCCCTTCACCCCGTTTATTGGTGGGCGAAAGCAGTTCGATCGCGGTGACCCATTGACCGTCCGTCACCCTGCGGATTTCGAGGAATGTTTCTGTCAAAGATTCGTGCGGCAGGAAGTCCTGCGTCAGCGGTGCCACCAAAGTCGCCGTTGATCCGCCACCCGTCGGAGTCTCAGTCGTGACCACGGACACATCCGGTGATCGTCGCCGCTGCCATCCGACTTCAATCGGATCAGGAGCGGTCACAACGACTCGCTCCTCGGTTCGTGCGCGATATTTAGGACGTATCTTGAGCGTCAATTGCCGAGCGAATTCCTCGATGAGGTTGTGGTGCACCACCGACCACAACGGCCCTTCGAGATACGGGTCCATGCCGGGAAACGGATTAGACATTTGAGATCCCTTCACCACGCCAGAGTCTGAGTCACGGAGTCCACCACGTCGATTGTCAGTGCGGTTTCGCCAACACGTCAACATTGTGGTGCGACGCTCCGCGTCGCAACTCACGACGCGGAGCGTCGTGCCACCATCCACTTCTCTCCGCCCAGTCATTCGAGGGGCCAGTCTCCTTGGGGATTCCGCAGTCGGAGGGGAATCAACGAACTGCGGAAAGAAGACTGGCCCCTCGAATGACCGAGCAACCCTGCCCTGTGGCGCACGCGGCCCGCGTGCGTCGATTCACCACAACTCAACTTCACCACTCACTCACACGCGAGCCGCGTGTGCCACATCTACTTCACTCTCTGCCCGGTCATTCGAGGGGGCAGTCTCCTTGGGGATTCCGCAGTCGGAGGGGAATCACTGAACTGCGGAAAGGAGACTGGCCCCTCGAATGACCGAGCAACATTGCCCTGTGGCGCACGCGGCCCGCGTGCGTCGATTCACCGTCCATCACTCTCGATCACGAAGCATTCCTCTGTGCTCCGTCGCGTCTGTGGTGTCCATTTGCAACCGGCCTTTATCCCGAAGGGATTGCGTCACATAGCCCAGGGTTGCCGCGCTTCGCGGCTACTCTGGGTTCGGGGCACGGCGACATCAACTACCCCGAAGGGGTTGCATCATCCCCGAACAACTGACGCAACCCCGTTGGGGTAGAACTCGTTTTCGACTCCGTCACCCAGGGTAGCCGCGAAGCGCGGCAACCCTGGGCTATGAGACGCAACTCCTTCGGAGTACAGGCATCAAACGCGCGGCAACTTGTTTTCAACTCGAAGAGGTCTTATCTCAGGCCGAGGTCGCTGAGCTTCAGCCCCAACGGGGCGCGACTCGTCTGACATTCGCGTGAGTCGCGCCCCTTTGGGGCTTAAGGCCAACGTCGATTCGACGATCCCAGGGCTAGCGCCCTAGGCTATCGAGTCACGACCCTTCGGGCCTCAAACGCACCAAATCCCGGTCGAACGCAAACCATCGTCAACCCCACGTTTTCAACTCCCCGGCCCGACCCCTCGCTCTATCACTCACTTTGATTGGGGCGATGATCAGCCGGAACGCGCTAGCGTCCGGTTTTGTCGTTAGTTCTGACATCCGAACCGGACGCTAGTGCCACAGATCCGAGTGAGAGCCGCCGGTTCAACTCCGGCGGCTCACGACTTCCGCATCGCGTCACGGGGTGATTCCGAGCGACGCCAGCAGCAAGCGATCCAGCGAACTCAGAGCAAACAGTTCGTCGATCTCGCTGGCTTCGGCGACGATCACATCGACCCCTTCGTTGCCGGCGACGGTGTCGGCTCCACCTTGGCCGTTGATCGAATCCGCTCCATCGCGGCCGAGCAGCGTGTCGTTGCCACCGCCGCCCAGCAGCGTGTCGTTGCCGTCGCCGCCGATCAGGAGGTCATTGCCTCCATCGGTATTGATCAGGTCGTCGCCATCCCCGCCGAAGACCGCATCGTTCCCCGATCCCGTGCGGATGGTGTCGTTGCCGTCGCCACCCAGAATCGTGTTGTTGCCGTCGCCCCCGTTGATGTTGTCGTGGCCGTGATCGCCCAGAATCCGATCATCGCCAGCGTTCCCCGCCAGCGAGTCATCGTTGCGTCCGCCATCCAGCGTGTCGTTGCCCGCCCCGCCGGAGAGCGCGTCCGTGCCGATGTCCCCGAACAGCGAGTCATTCCCCGCCGAGCCGGTGATCGTGTCCGCTCCGTCGTTCCCATGAATCGTGTCGTTGCCGTTCTCGCCATCGAGCGTATCGGCCCCGCCACCACCGCTCATCGAGTCATTGCCATCACCACCCAGCAGCGAGTCAGGCGAGCCTGTTCCCGCTCCACTGATGGTGTCGGCCGCCAAGTCCCCGATGAGCGTGTCATCTCCGGCTTGCCCGTTGAGGACATCAATCCCCGCCCCGCCGATCACCAGATCGTTGTCGTCGCCACCTCGGAGATTGTCATCGCCAGCCCCACCTCGGAGCGTGTCGGTCCCTTTGCCGCCGATCAACGTATCGTTGCCCTCATTGCCATCCATCAGGATGCGAACCCGGCCGCTGCCGGAGTTGTTGGCGTTGATCACGTCATTCCCGGCCTCGCCGCTGATCTGCAACAAGAACAACCCGCGTGCCGCTCAAGTCCCCGACGTTAATCACGTCGTTGCCCAGCCCCGCGAAGATATCCACCCGATTGATCGTCGGAGCCGTCAACGCCGAGTTGCCGCCAGAGGTAAACAACAACTCCTCGCCGAGCGCACCGACATTGATCGTGTCGGCCGACCCCGTCGCCAAAACCTGTAACACGTCGGCCCCAGAAGTCCCGACCATCGTGTCCTTGCCATCTCTCGCCGCGTTCCATTGGAACACATCTTCGCCATCGCCACCGATCAGCAGGTCCGCGCCGCCTTGTCCGGCCAGAGTGTCGTTACCGCCTTGGCCGTCGAGCGTATCGCTGCCGGCACCTCCCGTGACGGAGTCATTGCCGTCGCCAGCCAGGATCGAATCGTTGTCGGCTCCGCCGTTGATCACGTCATTGCCCGCATCACCGATCAACGTGTCGTTGCCGGTATCGCCGCTCAGCGTGTCGCCCACCGCAAACGAAACCGGTCCTGTCGATTGATCGTCGTTATTGATCGTTGCCACCCCTGAACCGTCGGCGATCGCCACTCCTCCCGTCGCGATGACCAGTTGCAAGAAGAAGGTCTCATCCGTCTCGGATTCAGTGTCACCGTTCACGGTCACGGTCACCGATTGCATTCCACCGCCTGCCGGAAAGACCAATGTTCCGCCTGTCGCCACATAATCCAAGCCTGCCGTCGCTGTGCCATCTACCGTCTGATAGTTGAGAGTGACGGCTCCTGCTCTTGCATCAACGGTCACGTCAAACGTCACCGTTTGTGTCCCCATATTTCCTTCCGTGACGAGTGCCGGATTACTGACCCGCACGCTGATCGGAGCTGGAGGCGGTTGCGGTGGCGCTCCAGTGGCAAGTCCGCTGGAATTAGCCCGTCCCGTGTTTCCAATGCGTGTGACATTGCCTGCATTCGGAGTGCCCGCGGTCAGATTACTAATCGAATAGAGGTCTCCTGTCGGACCGTCCAACAGGTAGAGCTGTTGGGAGGCGATGTCAAATTCCATTCCTCCCAGTGACGCTCCGAAGGGACGACCAAGCCCTCCGATAAAAGTGGCGTTCACCTGAGATTGATTATTGACCATGACTGGAGTCAAAGTGAAAAGAGCATCGTTGAAGTTGCCATTTGGGCCCACCAGACCACCCGTGATGACGCCGTACAGAATGCCGTTGCCGAATGCCAAATAATCGAAATCCACTGAAGTAATGGCACCGCTGATTGGTTGAAGTGTTGTGCTGCCAACAACGAGTTCGCCCAAGTCTGTCGCCTGACCCGACATCACGTCGATGGCGAAAAGATTCGGGTTAGCCCCGTTGAAGTTGCTATTAGTCGTTGAAAAGACGGCAAAGAGAGTCCTGTTCCCGTCAAAGGCCACGTCGCCTCTGGTATTGAATCCATTGGCGTTACCAACAGCGACGACGTTTGAGATTGCTCCCGTGCCCGTGTTGATGGTGAAGATGTTTTGATTATTCCCGAGAACTTCCAGACCGATCGCGTTCGTTCCGCCGGACGCCGAAATATCGACGGCACCGGTCAGTGCTGGATTCGTTGCCCCAACGAGAGTGGCGGCCGCTGTGTTCGCATTGACCGCAAAGAGCTGGCCGCCATTTGTCGAGAGCACTGCGAGTCCGATCGTTGACTGATCATCGTCGGTGATCATGCCGATGGCCTCTTGGTTCTGCAGCCGGGCACCGAGACTGGGCGAACTCAACACCAACCGGACGTTCTCAAGAGCTTCGACGTTGTTGTCGCCATTGACTGTCACCATGACCTGTTGCGGCGTTGTTGAATTCGCCGGAAATGTCACCGTTCGATTCACTGACTGGTAGTCGGTCCCTCCGTTTGCGGTTCCAGTTGCGGTCCCATCAAATGTTGACACGACGACGGTCACAGGCATGTTGACGGCGCGAGACAACGTCAGATTGAACACCAGATTTGATGTCGTGCCGACGTTCCCCTCGACAACCACAGCGTCAGCAGCCGAGATGATCACGGGATTGTTTGGCGTCACAGCCAATGGATCCTCGAAGCCGCTCGTCACGCGGTCGGCACCCGTTCCACCATTCAAATTGTCCGCGCCACCGCCACCTTCAAGGCTGTCGTTACCCGCTTGGCCTTGGAGCGTATCGTTTCCGATATTCCCCAAAAGCGAATCATTGCCGGCACCACCAAAGATCAAATCATCGGCAAAGCCACCATCGACCGTATCGTTCCCCATATCGCCGCTGATCGTGTCATTCCCATCGTTGCCAACCAGGGAGTCATTGCCAGAACCGCCATTGACGAGGTCATCTCCGACACCGCCGTCGATCGAGTCAGTCCCCGCTTGACCATCGATCGTGTCATTGCCGGCATCGCCTTGCAGCGTGTCACTGAACTCGCCACCGAAAATCACATCGTTGCCGTCGCCTCCCGAAACCGAATCGGTCCCGCCATCGCCGGTGAGCGTGTCGTTGCCCCATTGCCAAGCAGTGAGTCGGTGCCGTTATTGCCATCGACGCTGTCATCGCCGACACCACCGTTGACGAGATCGTTCCCGTCTCCAGAAACAATGCTGTCATTGCCGCCGACACCTTGCACGGTGTCCGAGCCGTCGCCCGCTGTGATCGTGTCATTCCCGCCGTTCGCCAACACCGAAGGATCGACCGTGCCAGCCGGAACGATATCTCCGAAGATGGTGTCCGCGCCGTCGCCGCCATTCAGCGTGTCGCCGAGGTCTCCGCCGCGAATCTCGTCCGTTCCATCGCCGCCATTCAGTTGATTGGCGTGGTCGGGACTGCCAATCAACAAGTCGTTGCCATTCTCGCCGCTGACCAGAATGCTCAGCATCGCATTGAATCCGTTCGCCACGCTGACATTGCTGAGGTCAATCGTGTTTCCGTCCGACCCGCCTTCGATGTTGATCGAAGTCAGGGTATTGGCCTGCATCACAGGCAGATTGTTGAGCGCCGTCAGCGGGACGTTGCGCTCGGTCGAGCCGACCAAGACTTGCAGTTGACCGCTGGGGCTGGCTTGGACGGAGATGTCTTCATCGCCGTCGGCGACGATCGTCAACTCGCCGCCATTCACCACCAGGGCCGAGACCGACATCAAGCTGCGGCCTTCCAGAACCTCTATTGGCTGCGGAGCGAGGCGATTAGTGCTCAGATGCCCCCCCCCCCGCGACCGGCGTGCCGCCGGTTTGGATTTCAGAGCCTGTTGCAGTTTCGATTGAAAACGACGCAGCCATTGTGATTGAGCCATGATTCCCCTCCTTGGATTGGGCGTGATGCCCGCTGGTGAGATACTCCCACTCGATCCGTTCTCGCACTCCCGACTCAGCGCACACCGCGAACGCAGCTAGTCCCCACCAGCAACGCTCAAGATGCCCGGACCATCCGCCCCAACACTCCGCCGAGAGACTGCCAGTCAAGCCGTTTAACCGCCACGCCATCGGCGTGCGCGAACTGCGTGCGTGCGAACGGAAGACGTTCTTCCGCGTCGCACCCAAGCCGTTGGCGTTGGGGCTAAACAATTTTCAGTAGTTCCAAGTTTGATCGCTTTGTCTTTGTCTTTACTCCGAAGGAGTTGCGTCACATAGCCCAGGGTTGCCGCGCATCGCGGCTACCCTGGGTTTGCAGCACAACACACCATCTACCCCGAAGGGGTTGCGGCCTTCGGGAATTTCCGATGACGGAACCCCTTCGGGGTACAGGCTCGGTTTGGGCAACTCTCCCAGGGTAGCTCGCTTCGCGAGCAACCCTGGGCTATGTGACGCAACTCCTTCGGAGTAAAGACGGAACTCATTTCGTCAAACTTGGAACTACTGATTTTCAACCAGCAGACCCTCAGCCGGATGGCGTGATGGTCACATTGCGCCTCGTCCCGGAACTTGAAGTCCGAATCGAGCAAACCAAATGCGGCCGACTCAGCGGAGTCACAAGACTCTCGCCGAACAGCGACTGTGCCGCTCGCACCTCCTGTGCGAGTCGTGCCGCTCGTAACGCATTGGTGTTTTCGTCCGATTGTTCCGCCTGTAGCGAGGATTCTGGTCGTGGCGCCGCGACGAACCTCGGAGTGACCAGGATCGCTCGTTACAAGCGATACGACGCCTACATCAGGCACAACCGGATTTCCAGGCAGGACCGGCACAACCGCCAAGCCTTGGCTGCCGAGCAATTCCGCTACAACCGCTAAACTCCAGCCGTGATGATCGTCACAACCGTTACAGCTTCACATTGTGAGCCGAACGCGCTAGCGTCGGGCGGGACTTGAGGGACTTGAGTCGTGTGAGGCCCGAAGGGTCGTGACTCGAAAGGGGCTCACTTTGTCGGCGCAGTAGCAGGCACATTCCATGTGCCGTCCGCTGTTTTCAGGCTGACGGCACATGGAGTGTGCCTACTACTTTCCACAAAGGGACCGCGATTTGAGTCTGATGCGGAGTGTGAGACCATTCCATGGTGGATTTTCCCAGCGATCTCCATTGCTGTTTGCATCAGCCACGACAAATCCGGAAGAACCATTTTCTTAGCGATGGCTTCTCAGTTGGACAGCGCCAGGTTGTGTGTTTATCGCTGTTGTAAGTGTGGTTGTGCTATTGGTTTTTGAGATTGATGAAGATCTGAGAAAAAGGCGACCCTCCGTGCGTTGAACTGTTTCACGCGGAAACCACGGAGGGTCGGCCCATGTCAGTGATGTCGGTGCAGGATATTGGACGGTTGGGAAAAATGCTCGGTCAGTTTTTGAGTCGCTTCGGCGACTGTTTTGCGAGGGCGGCGGGACGGACTTTGTTTCGGACTTATGTGCAGGGGTTGTTGTCGGCAGTGTCGCGGAAGAATGTCGAGGCCATCGCGCTGGATCAGAATGTGGCACCTCGGACGCTGCAGCGGCTGTTGGAGTCGATCGCGTGGGATGAGGAGAAGCTGCGAGATCGCTGTCAGCAGATCGTCGCTGCCGAACATGCTCACCGATGAAGTCAAGTACTTCCTCTCCAACCGCGTCCCCGGTCGCGACGGCTGGACGCTGCGTGGGATCCTGCGCGTCGCCTTCCCGC
>JBJXEX010000014.1:0-10036 GCA_046156195.1 Planctomycetaceae bacterium
GGTTGGCCACCTGCAAATTCGCCAGCGTATCGGTCCCGACTCCGGTCAGACTGGTGTTGGCGAGCGCGATGTTCGCCGTCCCGACTTCGATGAGCGTGTTCTTGTCCGCGCCGCCGTCGAGCGTGTCGTCACCGATGCCTCCGACAAGGGTGTCATTGTCGATGCCACCCAGCAGTTGGTCATTGCCCGCTCCACCGTTGAGCGAGTCGGTTCCCGAACCGGCATCGAGCATGTCGTTCCCACTACCGCCGAGGAGCGTGTCTTTGCCGTCGCCGCCAGACAGTGACATCGCGAAAGGTATTTGGCTGCCGTCGAACTTGTCGTTGCCCTCGCCTCCCAAGAATTGAAACGGTCTGGTGAAGGCGGACATCGAGGCATCCAGAGTCACGACATCTGCTCGGATGCTGCCGTTGACGGTGATGCTCAAAACATCCAAGAAGGGGACTGACGGAATGAGGTCGGAACCATTGGCTCGGCGAACATGCAATCGGGTTCCGCTGCGGCTCAGGGTGAACGGCCCGCCGCTGGTCGGGAGATTCACGATCAACGGCGTCTCGGCCTCATCAGTGACGGTCACGGTCAGGTTCTGCGAGGTGACGCCGCCTTGGCCATCGCTGCCGGCGACCGTCAGCAAATAGGCGTTCGAGCCTGCCGCTGAACCAAGGGCCTCGAAGTTGGGTGTATTCGCGGCTTTGAACCGCAGCACTTGGAATCCGTTCACTTCGACAATCTCGAACTGGGTGGCGTCGGCTCCGCCGGTAATCGTGAACGCGACCGGGTCCGAGTCCGCATCGGTAGCGGTGAGCGTCACGGCCGTGTTGGAGTTCTCGGCCACGGACGGACTCGCCGAGGAGGTGAAGACCGGCCGGGAGTTGTAGGTCAGGACGACATCGTTGCCGGTGCCTCCGACGTAGCTGATCCGCGCGGACTGGCCGCTGCCGAGGAAGTTGGCGATCACCGCTCCTTCGGTCAGTCCGTTAAAGATTCCGGTGATCGCGTCGGTGTCATCGTTGGCGAGAATGACGAATGTCTGACCGTTGGGCGGCGTGAAGCCATTGAACGGGGACGTCGTGAGAGTCGCATTGCCGAGACTCACGGTGCCGGTGACGTTGAGCTGATCGTGATTCGTCGCCGCGTTGCCGGGCGTCGTGCCACCAATCTCGACGTTGAAGGTTGAGCCGCTGGCGAACGAGACATTGCCGCTGTTGAGGATGCCGGGACTGTTTCCCGGCGCAACGCTTCCGCCGCTCTGGGTCGTCACCGTGCTCGTCGTGCCCGTGCCGCCGAGGATGCCGGAGCTGGCGACTGTCACGTTGCTGGTGATCGATCCGTTGACGTTCAGGCGGCCGTTGTTGACCGATGTGGCTCCGGTGTAGGTATTCGCGCCGCTGAGCGTGGTGGTCCCGCTCGTGGACTGCGTCAGGCCGTTCGTACCCGCAAGAATGGCACTGACCGAGCCGCTCTGGGTTTGGATCGTGTTGGTGCTGGTTAGCACGCCACTGCTGCCGGTAACGCTGCCGCTGGTCAGAGTCAGCGTATCGACCGTCTCGTCGAACGTGCCGAGGACGAATGTCGCGCCGCTGACACTCAACTTCGAGCTGTTGTTGATGCGATTCGAGCCGCCGAGTGTGAACGTGCCGCCGCCGAGCGTGACCGTTCCTGTGCCGGCAGTCAGCCCGCTGTTCGCGATCGTGACACTATCGGCTTCACTGACGAATTGGTTGCCATTGGAACCATTCAATGTGGAGTTCGTCACGAGCGTTGTGGCTGCCAACGAGAGTTGATTCCCAGTCGCGCCAATCGCTCCTCCGGCGTTGAGCGAGACGTCAGTGCCGGTCACGTCGTCCCCCGCGTCTCCGCCATCGGTGATCGCGCCCGTCCGCGCCGTCAACGTGACCACATTCGAGCCGGCGTTGAGTTCCGTCACCGCAATCGAGCCGCCGACAATCGTGATCGGATCGTTGAATGTTGAGCTGGCAACATTCACCGCTCCCGTGCCGTTGGTCGCGTCTCCAATCGTGATCGAGCTGAAGCCGTTGGTCAGGCGGCCCAGTTCGCCATCGTCCAAGTCCAGTCCACCACCGCCGCCGCCGATACCGATCGACTTATTGGCCGTCTGTGGTGCAATCACCAGCGCACCACCCGACGCAATCATGCTCGTCAGGGCCAGACCGTCGGCTTTGATCGTAATGGCACCACTCGTCGAACTGATTGCCGTGACCGCCGCTCCACCGGAGAAGAAAGCCTGGTCGGCACCGATGCTGTTGACGCTCACATCGCCCGTTGTCGTCACCAGGCGTCCGTTGGCACTTGAAAGGACAACCGGGAACGTGTTACCGCCGACGCCACCGATACCTGTCACCGTGATGGCACCGCTCGTCGTCGTGATGGTTTGTGAGATGATGACGCCGTTGCGATTACCCACGGCGTCGGCTGTCCCTTCGATATCGATTGCCGCGGTGCCAGTCGCCGTCACCGGACCTTCCAGCCGCAATCCATTTCCATTCGCGCTGCCATTCCCGGTCAGGCTCACATCGCCATCGACAGTCGAGATCAGCGAACCAGAGTGACTGTGCAGACCTTCGCTGCCGTTCGTTGCAACTCCACCCGCTCCGACAATCGAAATCGTTCCGGCGGTAGCGCCACTGGCCGTCGACTTGACCATCCCCGTCGCTTCGACGTCCACGCCGTAGTGGTTCGTCGTGCCGGTATCGTCACCACCGCTGCCCGTCAGCACGATGTTCCCCGTCCCGTCCGTCTGGACGGTTCCCGCGACGCTGATCCCGTCAAAGTTGCCCGTCGCCGTTCCAGCCAAGTTCGCGGTCAACACGATCCCGCCGTTGACCGTCGTGAAGCTCGAACCGCTGGCCAGCGCGATGCTGCGGCTGGCCTGCACGTTGATCGTCCCCGCGCCGGACGTGGCGAGGTTGGCGTTTGCCCCCACAGTGACAAGATCGACATCGCCTTCGGTCGCATCGTTGGTCAGGTTCACGTCGAGGCTTTCGCCGGACGCAAACGTGATATCCGAGTTCAGATTCACCGAGTCGTTCCCGGCCTCGCCGTTGATCGTCAGATCGACGTTGTAAGCCGCATCGACCGACGTGACCGTGATCGTGTCATCACCCGTGCCGGCGTTAATCGTCAGCGAGCCGGTCGGATTGGCGAAGGTGACGGACTCACCCAGCGTCGAGTCGATAGTCATGTTCGCGTCGTCGGCGTCGGTCAGCGCGATCGTCTCGGCCCCGCCGTTGAACGTGAAGACGCGGTCGGTCGCGCTCAGGTTGTCCGTGATCGGTTCCAGACCGGTGTAGGTGATGACTCGCGAGCCGCCATCGACGATCGTGACTGAGCCGTCGTTCGCGTTCGTGAAGGCGTGCGTCACGCTGGTCACGGTGTCCGCCGCCAGAGTCAGCGAATCGCTCGTCCCCGTGCCTCCCTGGAATTCGACATCGAAACCCAGGTCCGTCGAGACATCGACGCTCAGGCTGTCGCTGCCACCCTGGCCTTTGACGATGATCTTGCCACCCGCTCCCAACGCGGTCGCGGGAATGGTGACGGTCTTATTGCTGTTGGACAGCACGGCTCCGGCGATGGCTGTTCCGAATTGCTCGTTCGTGTCGCTGATGACCAGGTTCACGCCGCTGCGGCTCACGGACAGCAGGTTGGCCTTGCCCGTGCCATCCGTGTCTTCAATCACGAGATCATTGCCGACGATGCTGGCCATCAGCGACGATCCGGGCAGGAGCACGACGTCGTTGCCGGTGCCGCCGACGTAGCTGATCTTGAAGCTGACGCCGTTGATCGTCACGGCAGAACCTTCGGCGAGGCCGTTGAACGTGCCGGAGACGGCTTCGGTACTGTCATTGTTGATCAGGATGACCGTGCCGGTACTCGTCACGGTTCCCGTCGTGCTCAGGGTGGCACCGCCGAGCGTGACCGTGCCGGTGACGTTCAACTGGTCATAGTCGGTGCCCGCCGTCGTCGTGCCGTTGACCTCCGGCGCAAAAATCGAGCCGGAGGTGAACGTGACGTTGCCGCTGTTGATGATGGCCGTGCTGTTGCCGGGTGCGATCTTTCCGCCACTGTTGACCGTGATCGCTCCGGCTGCGTTCGCCGCAGTCGTCCCCGAGCCGACCAACGTGCCACCGTTATTGATCGTGACCGGCGCGGTGACCGTCTTGCTGTTGAGGTCGAGGAGGCCTTCTTCGATCGTCACGGACGTGAACGTCGCGTTGGCCCCGAGCAGGGACGTATTCGTCGGATTCGTCTTGTCGATGACCAGAGCACCCTGACTGCCGCCAGCGTTCGAGGTGAAGCTGGTGGTGGCGGTGCCGATGAGTGCGATTGCGGCCGTCGTGACCGTGAAGCCAGCATCGTCGGACGTGACGTCTCCCAACACGCGAATCTGCCGCGTGCCTCCGCTACCTGTGATCGAACCCAAGTTGGAGAGGAGCAGCGTGTCGGTGACGTTCAGATTCTGGGACAAAGACACGGTGCTACTCCCGGCACCTAGGTTGAGCTGGAGGTCTGCCACAGTCCCCGAAAAGTTCGACGTGTAACCTTGGTTTGACAATGAGGTGAGGACGAGCTTTTCGACATTCGACGCTCCGGCGATGGAACCACTACCGGTGAGCGAACCGGCTCGGCCTAGTTTGAAATCGTTGGCCAGCACCACCGAGCCGCCCGCTCCCTGACTGATATCGAGATTGGTCAGTATCCCCGTCCCCGACAGCGTCTGGACGCCGCTCCCCACGAGGCTGATGCGGGTGTTCGAAGCCCCGTAGCCGTCGCCGTCATTACTCGTCACGTTGCCGGAGACGTTGATGCTCCTCAGCGTTGTGTCGGTGCTGTCAATCCCGCTCACCACGGCGGAGACGAGCAGCGAGTCGGTGACGTTCAAGTTCTGAGCCAATCTCAGGTCGGACGCCCCGGAGGCGATGCTGACTTCGAGGTCCGCCACAGTCCCCGAATAGTCCGCCGTGTAGCCGCCGTTTCCCACTGAGGTGAAGACCAGCTTTTCGACGTTTGTGGCTCCGGCGATCGATCCACTGCCGGTGAGCGTACCGTCTCGGCCCAGCTTGATGTCGTTGGCCAGCAGCACCGAGCCGCCCGCTCCCTGGCTGATATCAAGATTGGTCAGTATCCCCGTACCCGACAGCGTCTGGACGCCGCTGCCCACTAAGCTGATCCGGGAGTTCTGAGCCCCGTAGCCGTTGTTGTCATTATTCGTCACGTTGCCGGAGACGTTGATGCTCCGCAGTGTCGTGTCGGTGCTGTTAATCCCGCTCGACACGCCGGTGACGAGCAGCGTGTCGGTGACGTTCAAGTTCTGAGCCAATCTCAGGCTGGACGACCCGGTGGCCATGTTGATTTCGAGGTCCGCCACAGTGCCCGAATAGTCCACCATGATCGAGCCGGATCCCGACGTGTTCTTGAGGAAGATCAGCTTTTCGACGTTCGTGGCTCCGGCGATCGAACCACTGCCGGTGAGCGAACCGTCCTCGTTGAGAATGATGTCGTTGGCCAGCACCACCGATCCGCCCACTCCCTGGCTGATGTTGAGATTGGTCAGCCTCCCCGCCCCCGACAGCGTCTGAGCGGTGCTGCCAACCAGGCTGATTCGGGCGTCGGTAGACCCGTAGCTGGTGTCAGTAATCGCCACGTTGCCGGAGACGTTGATGTTCCGCACCGTTGTGTTGCTGCTGGTGATGTTGCCCACACTGGTCAGCGTGAGAGCCTTACTGACCGCAAGATCGGCCGCCAACGTGATCGTTCCGCCGCCGCTGATCGTCAGATTGTTCAGCACCGCCGAGCTGTTGACGGTGCCCGATCCCGTGAACGCCACGTCGCCGGTGCCGACAACGTAGTTGGCCGCCGGGGCCGTGAAGCCCCCGCCAACGCTCAGCGTGCCCGAGGTCGCGTTGAACGAGCCGGCCGTGACGCTGAACGCGCCGGTCAGGCTCATATTGCCGCTGCCGCCGGTGAAGGTGCCGCCGGTCTGCGTGAAGGTCGTTGCGGTGAGCGCGCCGGTCGTGAGCGTGATCGTGCCGCTCGACAGCGTCAGGTCCGCGATCGTTTCGTTGTTGGCCGCGAAGACCAGCGTCGAGCCAGCGACGGTGACATCACTCGAATTGTTGATCCGTTCCGCGCCGCCGGTTTCGAATGTTCCGCCGACCAAATTGATCGTGGCGCTGCCAGCAGTGATGCCAGTGGATGCCAGCGTCACCGTGTCCGCCTCGCTGAGGAACTGATTTCCGTTGTTCGTGGTGGTCTTCAGCGTCGTGGCGCTCAACGTGAGCGGATTGCCGCTGGCCCCGATGCCGCCCGATCCGGCGGTGAGAGTGACCGTGCTGCCGATCACGTCGGTACTCGGATTGCCCGAAGCGATCGCGCCCGAGGAGCTCGCGGTCAATGTCACGTCGCCGGTGCCCGCATTGATGCCCGCGACGCCATCGACGGTGTTCACCGTGAAGCCGTTGCCCTCGGTGAAGGTCACGTTGCCGGCCGTCGTCGCGATGGCCAAGTTAGTGACGTTGGTCGCAGAGTCGGTGAAGTTCACCGTGCCCCCGGCGTTGATGGCCAGATCGCTCACCGCGATGCCGCCAGAAGTGCCGGTGACGGTCGAGCCGGTCGTCAGATGGAGCGTCGTGATGGTCGGCGTCAGGGTCAGATTGATGTCGGTACTGACGTTGATCGCGCCGCTGCTGCTGTCACCGATTTGCAGCGTGCTGGCGGTGATGCGATCGAGTTCGGCGTCGGTCAGGTCGAGTCCGCCGGTGGCGGTTCCGAGATTGATCGCGCGAGACGCCGTCTGCTGTTTCAAGGTCACGATGCCCGCCGAGACCAGCGTGCTGGTGGCATCGATCGCGACAGTATCCGCCGTAATCGTGATCACCCCCGCTCCGGAGGTCGTCACGTCAGCGCTCGCGCCAGTATTCAGCGTCTCGGCGTTAATGATCAAACTCTCGCCGCTGGCGAACGTGATGTCGCTGTTGAGATTGACCGTGTCGCTGTCCGCATCCCCGTTGATCGTCAGATCGACGTTGTACGGGCCGTCCGCATCCACGCTGGTGATGTTGACAATATCGTTGCCGGTGCCGGCGTTGATCGTCAGGCTGCCGGTCGGATTGGCGAACGTCACCGACTCACTCAACGTCGAGTCGATCGTCATGGCCGCGCCGGTCGCGTCGGTCAGCGTGATCGTCTCGGCCCCGCCGTTGAACGTGAAGACGCGGTCGGTGGCGCTGAGGTTGTCGGTGATCGGTTCCAGGCCGGTGTAGCTGATGACGCGCGAGCCGCCATCGACGATCGTGACGGAGCCGTCGTTCGCGTTCGTGAAGGCGTGCGTGACGCTGGTCACGGTGTCGGCGGCCAAGATCAGCGAATCGCTCGTGCCGCTGCCGCCGAGGTAATCGACGTCGAAGCCCAGGTCCGAAGAGACGTTGACGCTCAAGCTGTCGCTGCCACCCTGCGTCTTGAAGATGATCTTGCCACCGGCTCCCAACGCGGACGCGGGAACGGTGACCGTCTTGTTGCCGTTGGAAAGGGCCGCTCCGGCAATGGCCGTGCCGAACACTTCGTTCGTATCGCTGATGACGAGGTTCGCACCGCTGCGGCTGACCGACAACACGTTGTTCTTGCCCGTGCCGTCGGTGTCTTGGATGACCAGATCGTTGCCGACGATGCTGGCGGTGATCGTCGATCCGGGCAGGAGCACGACGTCGTTGCCGGTGCCGCCGACGTAGCTGATCTTGAAGTTGACGCCGTTGATGGTCACGGTCGCCCCTTCGGCCAAGCCGTTGAACGTGCCGGTCACCGCGTCCGTCATGTCGTTTTCGACGATGAGGAAGCTGGCGCTGGACGAAGGGGTGAAGCTTGGGACCAACAGGAGATCCACTCCGGTCACGTCGACCATGCCGGCCACCACCAGGCGTTGGAAGCCGCTGTCGGGGACGGTGCTGTTGAGCGTCAGGCGAAGATCCGTCCCCGAACCAAAGGCAAGGGTCGTGGCGGTCACGTCGGTGCCGAACGCGGCGGGCCGGAAACTGCCCGTCGCGGCGGAAGTGAAGGTCGCGGTCCCCGTCGCCGTCACGCTGCTTTCCAGTTGGATGATGTTGTTGGAGAGATCGACGTTGCCGCCGACGACCGCAGTGCCGAAGAAGGTTGTCGTCCCGGTGCCTGCGGTTTGGACGAGGTTCCCCGTGAGGCTGCTGGGTTGCTCGAATTGGACGTTGCTCGCGCTACTGATCGTCACATCGTTGGGCCGCACACTGGCACTCGCGGCGATGCCTCCTTTGAAGCGAACCAGGTTGGCGGGGGCAATCAGGGTCAAGTCGCGGTTGTTGGCGGTGGCGTCCGCGTTGACGACATCCTCGAAATGGATGCCCTTGTCGTTGGTGCCGTCGCCGTCGATGGTCACATCCCCCTTGAGCGTGATTCCGCCGTTGAAGGTGATCGTGCCGCTGGCACCGTCATTCACGCGGACCAGTGGGCCGGTGATGAATGCCCGGTTGGCCACGCTCAGTCCCGCCAACGGTTGGTTGCCGCCGATGCTGCCCTCCAGGAGGACTCCGTTGTTCTTGGGTTGCAGGGTCAGGACGCGATCGAAGTTCGTGGCGTCGTCAGCGTCGATCGTGCTCGTGAATCGCAGGATGTTCTCGCCGCCGCCAGCCACGTCCACGGTGACGTTATTCATCAGCACCACGGCCCCGGCGAAGGTCGTCGTCTGGCCGTCGCCATCTTCGGCGCGGAACGTCGATCCGCTCAGATTGATGGTCGCGGCCGTGAGAGTCGCCGCCGCCAGGCTGCCGTTGGTTCCCGTCCCGACATCGCCGTTGATATTGATGATTCCGCTACCTGCGCTCACCGTCAGCTTACGGTCGGCGGTGGTCGAGTTGTCCGCGTTGACGGTGCTCGCGAAGGTGACGTTGCCGTCGGAGCCGGAGGCGTCCGTATTCAAAGTGGGATTGGCCGTCAACAACACCGGACTGTTGAGCGTGATGGAGCCTGCATTGGTGCCGCCGCTGGTGGTGATGTTGGCACCGAGATTGATGGTCGTGCCAGTGGTCAGGCTCAAATGGGTGGCGTCCGAACGCGAGATCGCCGCGCTGACCGTGATCGCGCCGCTGTTGGCGTCGCCGATTTGCAGCGTGCCCGCGGTGACTCGGTTGAGTTCGGTATTAGTCAAGCTGAGTTGCCCGGAGGTTTCTGTACCGAGGTCGATCGCGCGGGCGGCCGTCTGTTGCTGGAGGGTCACGGTACTCGCTGAGACCAGCGTACTGGTGCCGTCGATCGCGATGTTGTCCGCGATGAGCGTGATGATGCCGGTGCCCGAAGTCGTGAGGTCCGCGCTGGCTCCGATCGTGATGGACTCGGCTGTTGCCAGCAAGCTGTTGCCGGAAGCGAACGTCACGTCGGCGTTGAGATTGACCGTGTCGCTGTCCGCATCGCCGTTGATCGTGACCGCACCGGTCAAACCGGTCAGGCCGGCGGTCAGCGTGACGACGTCTTCCCCCGCCCCGGCATTCACGGTGAGTTGCGTCACCGATGCGACCGCAAGTGGCTGATCGCCAGCCGTTGTCGAGTCGAGGTCGATATTGCTGTTGAATCCCGAATCGCCGGAGCGGTTGTGCTGCAGGAATCCGCTGCCATTGGTGGTGAACTCCAGCGTGTCGGCCGCGCTATCGCCCGTGAAAATTACGACGCCGTTGGTCAGGGTGGCGGAATAGGTCAGCAAAGCCCGCTCTTCGAGCGACTCCAACGTCGGCCCCACCGTCGCCGACCTGATCCCCAAACTGCTCCAGGCGGACAAGGCACGTTGTCCCAATCCCGTGCGCCGCAGGTTGCCACGACGACCGACTCGATTGCGAACGGACTTCAGCCAGTTGAGCAGCTTCATGATTCAAAATCCCTGACCCTATCCGTTTGCAGGGGTGCGTTTTCGGTATCCCATTAGGGAGGTGGCGGTGTTGAGGTTATGGAGCCAATTGGGGTGATACGAGCGACCATTCAGGCGATCAGCCGGGCAATGGAAGTC
>JBJXEX010000341.1:0-23949 GCA_046156195.1 Planctomycetaceae bacterium
AACGGCGCGAGTTTGAATACATTCGACATGGCACGACAACGCAGATTGGCAATTGGGATGTCGTCGCGGGCCAGATGTTCTCCACGACGATCGGTCCGCCTCAACGTGCATTGGTCCGCGAGCTTGGTGCTGTGGGTCGCGACGTTCGTGGCTGAATCAGGTCGAGGTCATTTTCGGCATCGTGATGAGGAAAGTCATGCGCCGCGTCGACTTCAAATCGGTCGCCGATTTGGCAGACAAGCTGGCCCAATTTTTGAAATACTTCAACGAGCCGATGCCTCACCCATTCGACTGGACCTATACGGGAAAGCCAGTCTCTCGTTCGTCAGTCGTTCCGTTCTGCCCGCCCCACCGCCGTCCGAACCGACTCTCAAAAGTTGAACTGGCTAAACGCGCGTTGTGATGGCAGTTCAACTACGAACTGAGGCACTAGGGTGGCGGCATTCGCTCGTCGGGCGTTAATGCGTCGCGCCCGATCCACCAAGCGACGCCCCTCGCTCCTGACGGAGCTTGAAACTCGCTACAAGAACTCGACATAGCTCCCATGCGGTCTGTTGTTTTTTTACCGTAGCACAGGCGGCTCACCTGTGACTTCCTCGGAGATACCGCAAGCGGTGTCAAAGTAGTCGTTTAACCGCAAGCCGGAGGCGTGCGTTTCGGCGGCGCGCCTCCGGCTTGCGGATGCGTGTGCGCGTGTCGCTGAAACGCACGCCTCCGGCTTGCGGTTAAACGATTCTCGGAGCAGGCGAGCCGCCTGTGCGACGAATGGCTCAATCCAAGTCGCGTTCCACCGCGGTGGTCGCATCCGCCTTGGCGATGACCACCAGTCCCGATTCCGTCACGGTGTAGCCACGTCGGCGGTCAGCCTCCAAATCGAATCCGATTTCCATCCCTTCGGGGATTTGAACTCCTTTGTCGATGATCGCTCGGCGAATGCGGGCATGACGACCGATCGTCACGTTGCTCAGCAGGATCGACTCGCGCACGTCGGCCCAACTGTTGACTCGCACATTCGGCGACAGAATCGAACGCTCGACACGCCCACCCGAAATGATGCCCCCTTGCCCAATCAGGCTGTCGAGCGCGAAGCCCGCTCGCGAGTGACCTTCACGCAGGTCCGCAAACACGAACTTCGGCGGCGGCAACGGGGGATGATACGTTCGGATCGGCCACGATAAGTCGTACAAATTGAACGGCGGCTGGACTGCCACCAAATCCATGTTGGCCTGATAAAGCGCATCGAGCGTGCCAACGTCTCGCCAGTATTGGGCCTGATTCGTATCTCGATCACGGAAGGGAAACGCTCGCACATTGTGAGTCTGCACGACCTGCGGAATGATGTTCTTGCCGAAATCATGCGCGCTGTTGGTATTCGTCGCGTCGCTGCAAAGTTGGTCGAACAGAAACTTCGTGCTGAAAACGTAAATGCCCATCGAAGCCAGACAGCGTCCGGGGTCGCCGGGAATCGGGTCGGGATCGGCGGGCTTCTCACGAAAGTTGATGATCCGCCGCGTGTTGTCGATTTGCATCACGCCAAACTGCTGCCCGTCCTTCAAATCCACCGGCAGGCAACCGATGGTCAGGTCCGCGTTCGACTCAACGTGGTCGCGGAGCATCTCCGAGTAATCCATCTTGTAGATATGGTCGCCGGAGAGGATCAGCACATACTTCGACTGAGCTTTCTCAATCGAGTAGATGTTCTGATAAACGGCGTTCGCCGTGCCGGTGTACCACTCTTCGCCGACGCGCTGCTGCGGCGGCAGGATGTCGATGAACTCGTCCAGTTCCCGGCAGAGGAATCGCCAGGCGAGGTTGATGTGCCGGTCGAGGCTGGCCGCTTTGTACTGCGTCAGCACCAGAATCCGCCGCAGGCCGCTGTTGACGCAATTCGAGAGCGTGAAATCAATGATGCGATAACACCCGCCAAATGGCACGGCTGGCTTCGCTCGGTCCCGCGTCAGCGGCAGCAACCGCTCCCCCTTACCACCCGCAAGCAACAACGTCACAACGTCTCGCATTCGATGCCTCATTTCATTTAGGTGAGTGAGTTGGCGCGGCGGATTATCAAGACTTCTTTGACGAGGGCAATTCACTCGCCGGTGATTTGCCGTCCGCCGCAGTGTTCGCCTATTGTTCGCGCCGTAGCGACAGGCGGCTCGCCTGTCACGCCGTTGCCACAAACACAGGCGAACTGCCTGTGTCTACGAGGAGTTTTCTGTGTCTGATCATCCCGAACATGTTGTCGTCATCGGCTCTGGCCCGGCCGGCTGGGCGGCCGCGATCTACGCCGCCCGCGCCAATCTCAAACCGCTCTGCATCGAAGGAGCGATGACCGAAGAAAACCGGATCAAAGGGACGCTGCCCAAAGGGCAACTCGCGCTGACCAGCGAAATCGAAAACTATCCGGGCTTCCCCGCCGGCAACCTCAACGAGTACCTCAAGACCGCGATCAGCGACAACCGCAAGATGATGCTCAACCCGGATGCCTCGCACGGCATCGACGGCCCCGACCTCGTCGAGTTGATGCGGCAGCAAGCGACCAACTTCGGAACGCGAGTCATCACCGACGATGTCGTCGATGTCGATCTGTCTCAGCATCCGTTCGTGCTGAAGACGCTCGAAGGGCAAACGATTCGCGCGTTGTCCGTGATCATCGCGACCGGCGCGCGAGCCAATTATCTCGGCCTGGAAAGCGAAGACCGTTTCAAGAACCGCGGCGTCTCCGCCTGTGCTGTCTGCGACGGCGCGTTGCCGCGCTTCCGCAACAAACCGCTCGTGGTCGTCGGCGGCGGTGACAGCGCGATGGAAGAGGCCAGTTATCTCTCGAAGTTTGCTTCAAAAGTTTACATCACCCATCGCCGCGACACGTTCCGAGCCAGCAAGATCATGGCCGAGCGAGTCCTCAAGAATCCCAAGATCGAAGTGAAATGGAACACGGTGGTCGAAGAAGTCCTTGGTGACGAGAAGGCCGGAGTCACCGGAGTTCGGCTGAAGAGCACGGTCGATCCGTCGCAGACCGAACAGATCGACTGCTCTGGTTACTTCTGCGCGATCGGTCACACGCCGAACACCGACTTTCTCAACGGCCAACTCAAACTCACCGAGAAGAAATACATCGTTTGGACGACGGCACAACGAACCTACACGACGATCGACGGTGTCTTCGCTGCCGGTGACGTCGCCGACGACTACTACCGCCAAGCGATCACCGCCGCCGGCAGCGGTTGCCAAGCCGCCCTCGACGCCGAACGCTGGCTCGCCGCCAAGGGGTTTGAGTGATTAAGTGATCTACCACTATCTGAAACACTTTATTGTCGAAGTGGAGTCAACCTCATCCACAGGAGGAAATCATGACTGACGAAGAACTTCTCGACCTGATCGTCGTCAATCCGCGGGTCATGGTCGGTAAGCCGGTCATTCGCGGAACGCGGCTAACGGTCGAGTGCATTCTCAACGCGCTCGGTCACGGCATGACTTTCGAGGAGATTTTGACCGAGTATCCTCGGCTGACTCGCGAAGACATCCTTGCCTGCGTGTTATTCGCCAAGACGGCACTGTCCGACATATCGTTCATGCCTTTGATCGCCGAGGCGGAAGTCGTTTGAGCATCGGGAAACGCCAATGCGGTTCTTGGTTGATGAGTGTACCGGAATTGCCGTCACCGAATTCCTGCGCGATCGTGGCTTTGATGTCACGGACGCGCAAGAATCCGGATCGGGAACAGACGACGTCGAATGGCTAAGTTTCGCGGTGGCCGAGAATCGCGTTGTCGTTACGGACGACAAGGACTTCGGGGAAGCCGTTTATCGTGACCACCTGCCACACGCGGGAATTGTGCTTCTGCGGCTGCCCAAATCCACTCCGGCAACGCGAGTCGAGGCTATCGAACGTGTGCTCGATCAATACGGGGAATCGATCGTTGGCCAGTTCATCGTCGTCACCGATCGGAAGATTCGTTTCGCCAAACCAATTTGAAAGTGAGTAATCAAAATGTTGACTCGTGAAGGCTGTCTCTCTCGCCGTGCTCGACTCTGGAGCGTTGTCCCGAATGATGTCGAATGGTTGCTGATCGCCGATCCGCGGCACGTCAAATATCTCGCGAACTTCTGGATTCCGGCGTTCAGCTTCTCCGGCGGCGAGCGGGCGTTGCTGCTGCTCGAACGAGACGGCAAAGCCTCGCTGATGGGCGACAACTTCGCGCTGAAGTCCGGCATCGGTGATCCGCTGGAGGTCGAGAAGATCTCCGAGACTTGGTACGACCATCAGCACTCGGTCACCAATCGCGATCACGTCTTGTTCAAAGCGGTGCAACAAGTCGCCGGCAAGCTGAAGGGCCGCAAGGGAGCCATCGAAGCGGAGTGGCTGCCGGTCGGAGCACTCAACGCGATCGGTGCGGGTGACGTGACACTCGCCCCGATCGAACTGGGAACATTGCTGCGAACGCTGCGACGCAACAAAGACCCGGATGAGATCGCGCTGCTCGAACAGTGCATGAGAGCCACGGACGCCGGACAAGCATGGGCTCGCGAGAACATCAAGGCCGGCATGACCGAACTCGATGTCTATCGCGGTGTCCAAGCGGCAACGCTCCAAGCCGCCGGCCGAGTCGGTGTGGTCTACGGCGACTTCCGAGTCTCCAGCGCCGCCGCTCCCAAAGCGGGTGGCTTGCCGACTCAGCATGTCCTGGAAAACGGCGAGATGTTCGTGCTCGATTACTCGCTGAGTTTGGAGGGCTATCGCAGCGACTTCACGAACGTCATCGCGATCGGCACACCTTCGGCACAGCAACGAGAAGTCTTCGCCGTTTGCCAGGCCGCGATGACGGCCGGAGAAAAAGTCTTCAAAGCCGGGGCACGAGCGGCTGACGTCTATCACGCCGCGAGCGCTCAATACGTTTCGTCCTCCTTCGCGGCTCAGGGCTACGACAAGCTCAGCCACCACGCCGGCCACGGCATCGGCCTCGCGCATCCGGAGGCCCCGATCCTCGTCCCGCAATCCGAAGACATCCTCGAAGCGGGTGACGTCGTCACGCTCGAACCCGGCCTGTACGTTCCAGGCGTCGGCGGAGTTCGCATCGAGCACAACTATCTCATCACCGAAACGGGCTACCGGCGGCTCAGTAACCATGTCATCGCTCTGGATTGAGTGAGCCAAGCGTCCCAAACTCAAGGATCATGTTTCGTCATGCTCGACCTGCAATTTGTCTGTGATCATCTCGAAGCCGTTGAAACCAATTGTCGTCACCGGGGAGTGACTGTTGACCTGAGCCAGATCACGTCGCTGCGTGAACGTCGCGGTCAGCTCATTGCCGAAGGTGACAACCTACGGCGCGAACAGAAAGAATTGTCAGCCCTCATTCCCAAGACGACAGACGCTGACGAAAGACAAAAGCTGATCGCGCGCGGCAAAGAGTTGCGCGAGGCGATCGCCGCCAACGAGAAGCAAGTCGCCGATGTCGAACCGCAACTGCGCGAGGTGCTCGTCGGCATCCCGAACATGACGCACCCCGACGCTCCAATCGGGCAGGAAGCGGACAGCAAGGTTCTGCGGATTGTCGGCGAGATCAAGAAGTTTGATTTCAAAGCTCTCGATCACGTCGCACTTGCCGAGAAGCACGACCTCATCGACCTCGAAGCGGGGGCGCGAGTCACAGGCCACGGCTTCTACTTCTTGAAGAACGAAGCCGTGTTGCTCGAATTGGCGTTGGTCCAGTACGCCGTCGATAGGCTGCGAAAGGCCGGTTTCACGCTGCACACAACGCCGGACCTCGCTCGCATGGAAGTGCTCGAGGGGACTGGCTACATGCCGCGCGGGCCGGAAACGCAGATTTATTCGATCACCGGGACGGACCTGAGCCTCGTTGCGACGGCCGAGATCACGCTTGGCGGCATGTTGAAGGATCACATTCTCGACATCGAAAAGCTGCCGCTGAAGTACGCCGGCATCTCGCACTGCTTCCGCACCGAGGCGGGTGCTCACGGCAAGGCAACGAAGGGAATCTACCGCGTGCATCAATTCACGAAGGTCGAAATGTTCGGCTTCACCGCGCCGGACCTCGCCGAATCCAACAAGTTCCACGAACTGATCCTGAGCATTGAGGAAGACATCTTCCAAGGCTTGGGCATTCCGTACCGTGTGCTCGACATCGCCAGCGGCGACCTGGGCGGGCCGGCGTATCGCAAGTTCGACCTCGAAGCCTGGATGCCCGGGCGCGGCGAAGCGGGCGAGTGGGGCGAGATCACCTCCGCTTCGAACTGCACCGATTTTCAATCTCGCCGCTTGGGCATCCGTTGCAAGCAACCGGACAAGAAGGGAACGCAATTCGTCCACACGCTCAACGGCACCGCCGTCGCGGTCACGCGAGCCATGATCGCCCTCCTCGAAAACCACCAACAACCCGACGGCAGCATCGTCATCCCGGAAGTGCTGCGCAAGTGGATGGGGATCGAGCGGATTGGATGACATGTCGAAGTCGCTCGAACAATCCGACCCTTCCATCATTCCGTGGCATCGCCGCTTCGCGATCGGACTCGCCGACCTGTTGTCGGGCAGCGACTGGGAAGTCGTGATGGAGTTAGACCTGTCGGTCAAACAACAGTTGTTGGACATTGTCATCGTGCGCCGTGGTGAGGGGCCTCCTCCCCCCCAATTGCCAAATGGCCTCGGGCCACTCGCTGACCACAATCTGGTGACGTACAAGTCGCTGCGGGAACCGTTGGACGGCTGGGCACTCAAAGAACTCGTGGGGCATTCGGTCAATTACCGCAAGCAAGTGAGTCCGTCGTTGGATCGCTTGTTGCCGGAAGATTCCTTTCGGCTGTTCGCCGTCGCCACGCGATTTCCCGAAAAGCTGGCGAGTCAAATCGCTTGGCAAGAAGTTGGAACGGGGATGTACGACGTCGCGTGGGGAACCGACACGATTCGCGTGTTGGTGCTCAAAGAGGTTCCGGCTGAGGACCAGAACGCCTTTTGGAATCTGTTCAGCGGCGAACGCACACGAATAGAATTTGGTGCCGAGCGATACCGAAACCGGCCCAGCGACGCCAGTTCGCTCTTGAAGCTGCTGTACTCGAACTACCAGAAGGAGGGAATCATGCCTTACACGACAAAAGACTTTTGGCACGATATCACCAAGGCGCACCTCAACTCATTGACACCCGATGAGCGGCTTGCCGGGATGTCCCCCGATGAGCGGCTCGCCGGGATGTCACCCGATGAACGGCTCGCCGGGATGTCACCCAATGAGCGGCTCGCCGGGATGTCTCCCGATGAGGTGCTCGCCGCGATGTCACCCGATGAGATGCTTGCCACAATGCCGATGGAGCAACTTCGCGAATTCGTTCGCAAAAGGGAGCAGCGGTTGGCTCCGTCTCAGGAAGAGAAGGGACCGAGAACCAAACCAGGAACAAAATCTCCCAAGGCGTCCAAGCGTAGTAGCCACTGATTGTCGTGTTGCCCAAGTCAATCGAGGACCATGCCGTGTCATACACCAAAGAGGACTTCCATCGGGATGCTTTCAAACACTTCTTCTGCGCACTCAGGCCGGAAGACGTCCTCGAATTTTTGTCACCCGATCAAATTCGGATACTCGCGGAGCGTTCGGCGGAACAATTTCATCAGTGGATGGTCATGAAAAAGCTGCTTGAGTTTGGTCAGCTCAGTCCCGCCGAACGTCGGGGCGAACGAGCCACCGAAGCCAAGTCTGGTCGCCAGCCGAAAGCGAAGTCGAAGTTGTCGGCGGCTCGCACGCCCAGAACGGCACCGCCGTCGCGATCACGCGAGCCATGATCGCCCTCCTCGAAAACCACCAGCACCCCGACGGCAGCATCGTCATCCCGGACGTGCTGCGGAAGTTGATGGGAATTGATCGGATTGGGTGCAAGATCTCAATCCCGATTCGGCATGAAAGGAAATCTCGATGCCCCAGACTGATAAAAAGATGTTTCCTTTGGAAGAGGCGTATGACTTTGCTGAGACACTTGGACTCGTCCAATAGTGGCGTCAAATCAAGTCAATGGAGACACACAAATGGCCTAAGGGATCGTCTGTTCGGCGCGGGTATTTGATCGAATTGTTTAAGCAAAATGGTTTGCTCGATCAGTTCAAAATAGAATGTTGGCCGCGAGGAATTGGGAACGATGGCGATGCTGAGTGTCGTCGCTGTCTCAGAGAAAAAGCCAACTTCGAAAAGAAATGGGGGAGCGCACGCTTTACGTTTTTATCGCAAAAATCTCCTACTAATCGAATTGAAGCGGCACCGAAAGCCGAAGCACACGCCACAAAATCCGATACAGAATCGCGACTTGTCGAGGATAGTCCCGCGAACCGTATTACTAACACCACTCTCATCGAAGACATAGACGAGGTCAAACATCGCGACATCGGAGCCACGACAAAGTCCGCTCTTGTGAATGCGCGAATTGGGCAAGGCCAATTTCGAACAGACGTTTTCAGCAGATGGGGCAATCGTTGCGCTGTGACTGGTTCAACGACACGAGAAGCCATCAGAGCATCACACATTCTCCCTTGGCGCGATTCAACGGACGAACAACGACTGGACCCGAACAATGGACTTCCTTTGATCGCGAATCTCGACGCGCTGTTCGATATCGGACTGATTTCATTTGACTCGTCAGGCCAGTTGCTTGTTTCGTCGAAGTTGGCCGAAGCCGAACGAAGAATCTTCGGCCTCGGCAACCAAGCACTACTCAAGTCGCCCTCAGAGAAAACGGCGGCGTATTTGGCAGGTCATCGCCAAAAGCATGGTTTCGGAGAATAGCGAAACGCGCGGGCGGCGTTTGTGTTTTTGCCAGTTGTTGCTGGGCGTTGTCGGTGATATAGAATCCTGGCCAATGAGGACTTTGATCTCGGTACAGCATCGGGATCATGTGCTGACTAGTGGCCGCGAGAATAACCATGACGAACGAAGAACAGGGCCGAGTGTTGCACGACAAGCGGACTCGTGGCGAGACGTTGTCGGACCAAGAACAAGCCGAGTTGGAGCATTGGTACGCTCGGTTGGATCGGGACGAGGGTGCTGTGCTCGCGCGGACAGTCGCCTCGCCGATGACTGTCCGATGCTCAGCCGGTGAACACGGCGACCATTCGCAGTAATTCTTCGACGGTGGTCTCGCCCCGCAGCACTTTGCGGCGCATGGCTTGTTCGAGCGTCAGTAATCCCGTGTTCTGTGCGACCGCGCGGAGATCGTCTTGCAGGTCGTCTCGTAGGATCGCGTGCCGCAAGGCGGACGAGATGACTAACACTTCGAACACTCCGGTGCGGCCGGCGTAACCGGTCTCGAAGCAATAGGCGCATCCGCGGCCGCGCGACAGTGTCGCCTGCGGGACTTCTTCGGTGCTCAAGCCTAAGACCTTCATCGCGAGTTCGTCCGGTGCATATTCCTCGCGGCAATGCCCGCACACTTTGCGAACCAATCGCTGAGCGATGACACATTTCAAGCCATCGACCATGAACATCGGCGGCACGCCAAATTCCCGAAAGACATCCATCGCCGCCAGGCTGTCGCTGGCGTGCAACGTGCTGAAGACCGTTACGCCGGTCAGACCCGCCCGCACGGCGATCTGAGCGGATTCGGGATCGCGAATCTCACCGATCATCATTACGTCGGGATCTTGACGGAGTACGCCACGCAGGGCTTTGACGAACGTGAAGTCGATCTTGGGATCGATCTGCACTTGCACCACTCCCTCCAACTTGCGTTCGACGGGATCTTCGATCGTGACGACGCTTTCGCTCGGCCGATTGCGGCTCGACAACGCGCGATACATCGTTGTGCTCTTGCCCGAACCGACCGGTCCCACGGCCAATGTTACGCCGTAGGGAATCTCCACCGCTTGGCGGACGAGCGCCAGTTGTTCGGGTTCAAATCCCAGTTCCTCCAGTGAGGTCAACGCCTGTTCGTCGGGCATCA
The DNA here is from genome assembly GCA_046156195.1 of Planctomycetaceae bacterium. GTDB lineage: Bacteria > Planctomycetota > Planctomycetia > Planctomycetales > Planctomycetaceae > SXKJ01. The sequence continues at coordinate 9,933 of JBJXEX010000341.1, forward strand.
ACCGCAGCACCAGCCGCTCGCCATGAATCGTCGGTCCTGAACCGACGCGGATGTCACGCTGATTCTTGATCATGTCCTGCGTAATGTGACCATCTTGGGCCAGCCGCCGCTCGGTAATGTCCATGCCGCCGAGCAACTTCAACCGCGAGATGAATTGCGTGGTCAAATGCGCGGGGAAATGCACCACTTCGTGCAGCACCCCGTCGACTCGCAGCCGCACACGCAGGCCGGATTCGGTCGGATCGAGATGCACGTCAGTCGCGTTGAGTTGAAACGCTCGCTCCAGCAAGAGGTCCACCAGGGACGCCGGCGCGACCACATCGGCGAGTTCTCGGAGTTCTTCTTGCAGCGCCTTTTGCCGGATTTCAGGGGGAACGTCACCGGTTGGATTCGTAGTGTCCGTTGACATGCTGTTCTCCAATCGTGAATGCCCGCAACCGCGTGCCGGTGCGGAAAGGATTTCGCTGACCTCGGACTTAGATCCGTCCCGCCAGAACCGCGCCAATGAAACCAAGCGCCGCCACCAGGACGAGTACGCCAACCCCGCGAACGATCGTGTTCCCCTTGAAAATGGCCAACCCACTTCCCAGCAGCGCGCAGCCGCCGCACGTCAGCAACACGGCCTGCATGGTGGCCGGCACCCAAGCCAATCTCACGCGATTGAAGGCCAGCACCACCGCGAGGATGACCGACAAACAGGCCACTGACAGCCCTGCCAGTCCCACGACGCCGCCCGCCTTTGGCAACGAGTCGCGAATGAGCTGCTCGGCCTGAGCACGCGTGTCGCAGATCGTCCAGACCTTGGTCAGGCCCGCGATCTCCAGCACTTCACGAATCGCGCGGTTCGAGATGACGACCACCATTCCGCCGCCCAACTCTTGCAAGGTTTTCCACAGTCGAACGATCAGCGCCACGATCGAGCTACCCATGAAATCCAGCCGCGACAGGTCGATCAGGCACTGCGGACGATTCTCATTGGTGAGTTTGGTTTTCAGCTCGGAACCAATCCGATCGATGTCGCCCCATTTGCAATCGGCCAGCGACCGTTCAAAGGTCAACACCGAGAAACCGCGCCCCGATTGGAACTCATAAGGTGATGAACGACTCATGTTGCGGATCTCCGAGAGCGTCGAGCCAGCCTTGCCTGCGACCAGCTCACATCGGCAGGCGGCTCGATCTGAGCCGCAGACAACGGCGACGATAACTTATCCGATGCCGGGCGATCCCGAACAGCAAGAGCGCGGCTTCGACACAAACTGCACCGCTGACGTTGTGTCGCCTCGTTTCCAGATTTTTGGATTGCAGTTCTCGCCCGTTGCGGCAGAATCCCGACCTGCGGCAAGGTCATCGGGGCCTCGCCCGACGGACGAACACTCAAAATCGAAAAGGAGTTCGATCATGGTTCCATTTGCGAAAATCTGTCCGAAGCTGGCGAAAGCAGAGTGCCGGTCGATCCATTTGGAGGGTGACTCCGCGAAGTCGTCGCTGCCGGCCGGTGAATATGGATTCTTCGAGAGCTACTGCACCGAAAAGGATTGTGATTGCCGCCGCGTGATCTTGACGGTTTTTTCCCAATCCGGCACCGAGGCAACCATCAGCTATGGATTCGATGCGGACGACGACATGCTCGGGCCGTTTCTCGACCCGCTCAATAGACAAGGGGTGCATGCGACGGAGTTGTTGTCGCTCGTCAGGGATGTGCTGCTGACCGATCGAGAGTATGTGGCTCGATTGAAGCGGCATTACGCGATCACCAAGGACATCATCGCGGGACGGTTGCGACCGGAGGATGCTCAGCCATCGCCGCGATTGACTCAACTGACCGAGGCTTTCGATCCGTCCGCTGGTTTACCACTGCGCGCGACGAATTCTGTTGTCGAGGCCGAACGGATCGACGCGCCGTTCGACATTCATCAAACCTTGAGTGATGAGTACGGCGAACGTGACGAGGATCTCGCGGTGGAGTACTGCGAGAAATTGGGGGACAGGTTTGCGAATTCGCTTGAGGCTCAGCCGCTGCTCGAAAGCGGAGTCGGTTTGGGCTGGGCGGAATCGATGATGCGTTACAGCATCGACTATTTGGGCGAGACTCCACCGAACATGTCGGTGCGGGATGTGTCGGAAGTAGTCTTTGAAATCTTCCCGCGCAAAGTGTCGGTGAACGCGAATCAAGCCGGAGAAGTCATCGCGGAGTTGCACGCCTTCTGGAGTTTCCTCCAACGTGAGTATCAGTTGAAAAACGCCACTCGCATTTTGGAATTGCTGGGGCCGGGGGCAGAGGAGCGTTTGCATGACGAGTTGGATGATCCGTCAAACTTCGGAATGGCCAAGTCGTTTTACATGGCGGGTCAACAGGCCGGGTTCGACATGACGACTCAAGCCGGGTTGAACGCGTTCATGCACGTCTACAACTCGAGGATTCTCAGCAACCCCGGTCCCTCCAGCCGACCGACCTTGCCGCCAGAACCGGCCCGGCGAATGAGCATCTTCGGCGATGACAAACCGACGACGATGATTGGCACCCGCGCGGAACGTCGCGCGGCCGAACGTGTCAAACTCCGTGAGGAGAAAAAGCGGAAGAGACAGGCCAAACGCCTATAAGGCACGCCGGAGCGTCGGACCAGGCAAGGCAACGATCAACTTCCCTCTGTGGCTGTGAAGTTTCGAGCTGCGCGTACCACAGCGTCACCAAACCGGATGCTGAGCAACGGCTCGTCACGCGGAGCTACTTGGACGGCTGGGCCTGTGACGTTGTTTGAGCCATTCCGTTCGCGGAGCCGCCGCGGTCGAGCAGCCAGATATTCCGGAACCGAACCGGATTGCCGTGGTCCTGCAACTTGGTCGGGAGCGGCAACGGGCCTTCGGCCGCTCCGCCGCCCGTCTTGTTAGCCAACTCGAGTCGGTTCTGCACCAACATGCCGTTGTGCCAGACGGAGATCGTTCCGGGACTGGTCTTCTTCTTCTCGGCATCGAACCGCGGCGATTGGAATTCGATGTCGTAGGTCTGCCACACGAGCGGCGGGAAGCACAGGTTTGCGTCGGGCGCTTTGAACCGATACAGACTCGCGGCTTCGTTGAACTCCCCCTTGAGTCCGAACGAATCGAGCACCTGCACCTCGTAGCGGCTTTGAATGTAGACGCCGCTGTTGGCTCGCCCCTGCCCGCGAGCCTGCGGCATGTACGGCAATTGAAACTCGATGTGCATGTAAAAATCTCGGAACGAGGTCTTGGTCTCGGTGCCGATCATCAGCAAGCCGTCGTCTGTCTTGCGTCCGTTCTTCCAGTGATCCGTGTTGCTGCCATCGAAGAGCACGATCGCTCCACAGGGCGGCGCGGCTCCGAGCGTTTGACTGCGACGCTCGACGCGAATCAATTCACCCAACGCCACGACTTGCTCGCTGGCCGGAGTCGGCGGCTGATGCACGACCTGCACGGTCGCCTTGCTCGTCTGAATCTCGATCCGCTGAGTCGCATCGTCGCCGATCAACCGCAGTCTTTCGCCGTCACGCTTCCCTTTGAAATCGTGCTTCGTCATCCCCGTCCACCAGCCGCCGCCCGGCAGCCCGCCACGATACAGCACCGCTTGAAACTCGTTCTTGCCGAGCGCCACGACCTGCAATCCACACGCCTCACACTGCCCGCAAGCATTCCGCGCCGCGCCGAGATACTCCCCTTGAAACCAGTAGTCGCGGTCCACTTGCTTGACGTCGGTCGCGACCAACGGCGGATCAGCGGCGAACGTCGAATTCATCAAACCCAAAACCAATGTCGAGACGGCGAGCGAGCGAATCCAAGAGGCAGTCATGTCGAATTCCTTGATGCAAGCAGGGATGAGCCAATTGAGGGGCAGCAGTCTGTCTGCACCTCGCGAGACTGGCAACCGATGCAGCGGGCGAGCGTCAGGGTTCGAGCGGTGAGAATGTGCGAATCTCCCAACCGAAACTGGGATTGCCGCTCCGGCCGGTTTGCGGCTAACAGGCCGCTCCGAAAATAGCGGATCTCCGGCTGAACTTTGTGGAGGGGCTTGTGTCAGGCCATCGCAAACAACGAACTCGTGCGCATGTGATCGCGGATCTCAGCGAGAACTTCGTGACTGGGCAGATACTCCGCTGTGGGTACTCGGTCGAACGCATTCGAGCGGACTACGGCATTGACCTGCTGATGCTCACCTACGATGGAGATGGGTATGTGGGAAACGGGTACGTCAATTTTCAATTGAAGGCAACGGATTCACCGGTCTGAGTCGAGGACGCCCAGCACTTGTCCGTGCGAGTGTCTCGCAAAGACTTGGACCATTGGCGGAACGAGCCATATCCCGTGATCCTCGTCCTCTATCTTCCGAAATCCGAGGAAGCCTTTTGGCGGCACATCCAAGCCAGCGATCCGATGGCAGAGCAACAGCGCCATCAGACGACAATCACGATCCGCGTCCCGAAAACGCAGCGGCTGGACCACGAGGCGATCCAGCATTGGCGAAGGCTCAAGGCGGAGATCAACGCGAGAGTTCTTCGGATTCTGCAGCAAACACCAGTACCACTTCTTCCCAGGAGGCCGCGATGAACAAGCCTGCGAACTATGGAAAGCTCGATGACCTCCTGGCTCGTCTCGGCTTTGAACGACACACGGATCGGGCTGCGAACGTCATCTATTTTCTCAGGTCTTCTGGACTCATCCATGCTCTGCCACCACACAAGTCCGCCGATTCGGTTCGCGATTCCGATTGGTTGTCGTTGCGGCATCAATTGGAATGGAATGGGATCGCGATCGATGACGACAATCCCAAACAGCAGTCTCAGGCAGCCTAGCGACCTTTGCATAAGTAGCAGTCATGTCAGTCACACTCGGTCAATTGCGGCACCTCTTACGGGAACTCGGATTCCATTCGACCGAGTTGCCGAATGACTGGAACGCTCATCAGCACGATCACACGCTGATTCTTCTGCCCGCCGCCGCCGATTTGCAATCGGCTCGCACCACGGACCACGTCACCGCGCGAAAGCTGCTCGTGGAAAACGGCTATGTTTCGAGCGAAGAGTTTGACCACCGAGTCGCGGTGAAACTCGCGCCGTCGGCCGTTCGCTGAATCGTCATCCGCGATGATGAGTTTCCCTGGGAGCGATCCCCCTCGCTGACGCTTCGGGTTATGCCGCTTGTGTCGGCGAATCCCGTCTGGCGAACGCTGAGCGATCGGACCTGTCGAAACAACGGGAAGATTCCGCAGGTTGAGCAGATTCGTTGTCATACGAATCGTCGGTGGAATCGACGCATTGCTTGCGTTCGCGATTTACGGAGAAAGGGACTTCGCCGTGCAAATCACCTCTTGGCTGCAATCGTTCGGACGGAACTCGCGAAGGCGGCGGCTTCCCTCGCGAGCAGCGGCGGTCGAGCGGTTGGAAGACCGCTCGCTCCTGTCGGTGGTCGCGTTGCTTGTCGGCGGCGAGCTGTTTGTCAGTTCGGATGGAGGCGACAGCATTGCGCTCCGGCAGAACGCGACGAGCGGCCGAGTGGAGGTTGTGGCGAATGGGGCGACTTTAGGGACGGCTCCGAATGTCCTGACCAGCGCGGTGACGTCGATTGTCATTCAAGGTGGCGACGATGCGAACCTGATCGATCTGAATGCCGTCAGCAATGCGACGTTCCCGAACATCACGAGCATCCGCATTCAGGGCGGCAACGGCGATGACGTGATTGTCGGCTCGCCCAGTTTTCCTGACAGCGTCTTGGCGGGGGACGGAGCGGACAACGTCAACGGTCAAGGTGGCAACGACACGCTCGATGGCGGTGACGGGAACGATACGTTGCAAGGTCAGGATGGCGACGACAGCCTGATCGGCGAGGACGGCGGCGACAGTCTGAGTGGCGACGCGGGCAACGACACGCTCAGCGGCGGCGATCATGCCGACACGATCCGCGGCGGTGACGGCAACGATCTCATTGATGCCGGCCAGAGTAGTGACTCGGTCAACGGGGACAACGGCAACGACACGCTCAACGGCCTGGACGGCGCGGACACGCTCAGCGGCGATGCCGGAGACGATTCGATTCTGGGCGGCGCGGCCGACGACTCGTTATCGGGCGGCGATGGCAACGATGTGATCAACGGTCAAAGCGGGAATGATTCCACGGACGGCGGAGCTGGCGCGGACAGTGTGCAAGGTGGTGATGGCCGGGACTTGCTGAGCGGCGGCGCGGGAAATGATTCGCTCAACGGCAACGCCGGTGACGACACGCTGCGGGGAGACGATGGGAACGATCTGTTCTTCGGCGGAAACGGAAGCGATTCGATTTCGGCCGGCGATGGAGACGATTTCATCAATGGTCAAGGGGGCAACGATACGCTCTTCGGCGATACCGGCCGCGACACATTGGACGGCGGCGCGGGAAACGACCTCGTCAGCGATCACGACCAATCGTTGTCCACGCTGCCCACTCTTTCCGTCTCCCATGTGACCGCCACCGAGGGCAACATCGGCACGGTGAATGCCGTCTTTACGGTCAGTCTGTCGTCGCCCAGCACAGCGCTCGTCACGGTCAATTACTCGACGAAGAATGGCACCGCGATCGCAATCAACGACTACGTTGCTCAAGCCAATGTTCTGAGTTTCCAGCCAGGCGAAACGTCCAAGACAGTGACCGTGGCGGTCAACGGAGATGCCCAGGGTGAAGTCGATGAAGTCTTCTTCTTGGATCTCTCCGCACCAACGAACGCTGTTTTGTTCGCACCGCAAGGAGTCGCCACAATCAGGAATGATGATGGGCTGCTGACGAACCGCCTTCTGGGAGCGCTGACGGCATTTCCCGCCGAACTTTACGAGGTCGATACCACGACGGCCGCCGCGACGTTCATTGGCAACATTGGCGTTGATTTTGTCTTGGGGCTGACAACCAGTCCGGCGAACGTCGTTTATGCGACCCGCCGAGATCCGTTGGTGGGCTTGATCACGGTCAATACGACGACTGGACAGGGATCGCTGATTTCCGAACTCAATCCGCAGCCGACCGAAATCATCGAAGGGGACTTGGCATTCGATCCCGTGAATAACGTGATTTTCGCTTCGTTCAGCGGTCCTTCGATCAATCTCTATCGAATTGACCCGGCCACGGCGGCCACCGTCAACCTGGGTCCGTTGCTGTTTGGCGGTGTGCCTCTACCGCCGCAGGCGAACAACATCAACATCGACGGCCTGGTTTTTCGCGGCAACGAACTGTTCGCCTACATTCCCGACAATATTCCCGGTGTCGGAGATTCGCTGCTCCGCATTGATGTGAACACGCGCGAAATCACGGCCATCGGTTCGTTTGGCGTTGATCTTCCCCGCGGCGGCGGTGCTTTGGCCTACGATGCGATCAATGATGACTTCTACGTCACCTCGTCATCGCAAGCGGCCATCAATGCGGGGCCGCTGTATCGAGTGGATCCGTTGACTGGTACGGCAACCATCGTGGGGGTCTCGAACACGGCGATCGGAGTTCCGGGATTTCGCGGCATGACCTTTGAAACGGTGCCGGTGACCGCGCCGGTGTCACTGTCGATTTCGGATGTCAACGTCAGCGACTCCAGCGTGCCGGCGACGGCCACATTGACCGTCAATCTTTCGAGGCCCGTGGCAACATTGGTCATGATCGAGGCCACGACATTGTCCGGTTCGGCGGTGGCCGGGAGCGACTTCACACCGATCACACAGACGCTCACCTTCCTACCAGGGCAAATCAGCCAGTCCCTGATTGTTCCGATCCTTCCAGATTCCTTGGCCGACCCCCCCGAGTTGTTCTTCGTGCAACTTTCTAATCCCAGCGGCGCACTGCTCACGGATGCGCTTGGAACAGTCACGATTTCGGACGGCGGTCTCGGTAATACGCTGTTCGGAGGCAGCGGGACGGACACGGTGATTGGTGGATCGGGTTCCGATTTACTGAACGGCGGCGACGATGCCGATGTGCTGTTTGGTCTGGCGGGAGACGATTCGATCCTGGGGGGCAGCGGAGCGGACATCATCCACGGCGGGGCCGGCCACGATTCGCTCGACGGACAAGGGGGATCCGATCAAATCAACAGCGGGGCCGGTGATGACCTCTTCGTGTGGCTCGGTGCCGGCAGCGGTCGGGACACGCTCGCGAATGAATCCGGCGCGGATGGCGTGCTGGTGTCGTTCAACGGGACGAATAACTCGGCGACCGTGGCCGAGTCGCCGATCGCGCCGGATGCCACGTTTGCATTTCTGACGATCACCGAGAGCGGAGTGACTCTGACGATCGACAGCACGATCAACCAGGTGACGCTCGAGGGCGGCAACGGTCACGACTCGATCACCGTCACCGACTTGGCGAAGGTGACTCGTTCGGTGCTGACGATTCGCGGTGGCGAAGGGAACGATTTGCTGACCGCGGGACTGACGGCGAACACCGGCCTGGTGCGACTCCGCTTGGAAGGGGGCAACGGCCACGACACGCTGTTCGGCGGACTGGGAGATGACTCGCTGGTCGGTGAGGCGGGCGTCGATCGCATTCGCGGCGGTGCCGGCAATGATCTGGCGATCGGCGGACTCGGAAGCGATTCGATCAACGGCGATGAGGGCCGCGACACACTCTTCGGCGGCGACGGCACGGTCACGCTGCTCGGTGATGGTGCCGACTCGCTGGACGGCGACGCGGGCGATGACTCGATTCGGGGCGATCAAGGGAATGACCTCCTGATCGGCGATCTGGGCAACGACACGGTGCGCGGCGGAGACGGTGACGACACGATCACGGGCGACGCTGGCAATGACTCATTGCTGGGCGAATCGGCCAGCGACAACATCACCGGCGGCGACGGCAACGACACGCTCGATGGCGGACGTCACAACGATCTGCTCAACGGCAGCGCGGGCGACGACAGGATTCGGGGCGATCACGGCGACGACACGATCGGCGGCGGCTCCGGCGCGGACACGATCAACGGCGGCGACGGCGATGACGTGATCAACGGCCAAGGGGGTGCCGACCTCATCGCCGGAGCAGACGGCAACGACAATCTCAACGGGGCCGACGGAAACGACACGCTGACCGGAGGCGACGGCGACGACACTCTGCTGGGCGGCACTGGGAACGACGTGGTGCTCGGCGACCAAGGTGACGATTCCCTCAACGGGCAATCGAGCACGGACACGCTTTCCGGGGGCCAGGGGGACGACACGATTATCGAAGCCACTGCTGGAGAGATTGACGAATCATTCGTGCTGAGCGCTGGATTGCTCTCGGCACTGAATACTCAGTGAATTGCCTGGCTCGATTGCTTTCTCGTTCCCACGCTCCGCGTGGCAACGTGGTTTATTTTCGGTTCATCCGACGAAAGCGTCAGCGAGACCAGGTGTGTTCTCCCTAGACGAAATCCACTTCGCGAACCCCCTTCTGGTCACGACGCAGTTCCGAATACTTGCGAAATTGTTCGCAGACGCGCCGGGCGTCGGCGATGGCTCGAATACGGATAATTGGGTCCGTCCGGTCTGACGTATGGAGGATCACGTCTCCGAGCGACACCAACCGCTCGTACCAAGGCTCTTCCAACACCGTGTCTTTGACGCGGTACAGTTCGAGCTGATCGGTTCGCTTGGAAAGAATCCCATGACTGATGACGAGACGCTCGGTCGTCAATTCGTAGCGGCTACAGCGGATCGACAGATACTTAAAAAGCGATATGACAATCGGAATCACCAGCCAGAAGAACAACCCACAACCCACAAACACCGGGAAGTTGGCCCACTGGGAAGGACGACCGATCCAGAGCGTCGACTCGACGGCCGGAGTCGGCGCTGCGGCAGGGGAACCACCAGATCCGGGTCGGCCAGCCGAAGCGGCGACTGGTCCAGGAGGAGGTATTTTGATCAGTTGGCTGCACTGAGGACACTTTCCCGTCTTACCGGCGAAGTGGTCCGGCGCGGTTGTGACAAACGCGCACGCGGGGCATGTGATGAGGATTGCCATGATTGAGAATTGAATCATCGCCGGGAAAAAAGGCAAAGTCGTCAGCTTGGAATTGGGGAATTGGGATCCCTCGTTTCTCGTTCTCACGCGGAATGAGAAACGACAACCACTTCGCAGTCGAACAGCGATCAAGTGACTCGAATGTTATGCCACTCTTCGGCGGCCACGAAGCGTGACAAGTGGCCGACGTTTGTGGTGGCAATGATGACCTCGTCCCCCAGCGTGAGAGCTTGCCCAGCCAGCAGGACATCCGCGTCCAACGATTGGTCACTGGCGGTTTGACGCCCCTGCTGTCGAGCTTCCGCCCAGCACTCCGCAGCTTTGCGAACAGCGGCCGTGGTCAACGGGAGATAAACCAAAGAACTCACCAGCGCATCGAGTTTGGCAATGCCGCGTTCTTTCTTGGCTCGTAACAACTCGCGTCGAACTTCGTAATCGGCAATCTCCGGGACCAGCACTTGAACGCCAGCAGCCAGCAACTCTTGCAGCCAGCGCGTGCAAGCCAGGTTGGACGGCGACCGATTAGGATTCGTCGCCAATCCCAACGGACCGGCATCGAGCAATACTGCGCGGTTTACCACGTCACGCCTTTCAATTCCGGCGGAAACAGTTTTCGGTCAGAGAGCCGATCCGCATCGAGTGCTTGGATTAGAAAATCGCCAGTCGCTTTTTGCTCGGCAATCTCCGCTTCATCAGCGTCAATCCACGATTGCAAAAGGGCCACCGCATCTCGCGTCTGATCCACCGGTAAACACTCATCAAGAACCTTCACCGCAAAGTTTTCGAGATCCAAGCCCTGCTTGGCCGCTGCGGCAGTCAGCCGAAGTTCCAGGTCTGGTGGCAACGTCAGTGTCATAGAGAATCTCCAACTCGGCATTGGGTGAGTGGGCGCGATGGTAGTTCAATCCAACAAACTCTCGCGAGACAGATTCGCCAGGAACTGAACCACGGCCGAGGAGCGGCCTGAATTGCCACCGCGCGCGGCGCGGGCTTATCGTGCGGCACACTGTTTCCACAATGGTTTTCGCATGCCCATGACAACCTCCTCGTTGCCCAACCAAGACCGCATGACTCGTCTGAGTTTCTCGGCGGGGACGTTGACGTTGGAGGGGGCATCGCGGGCGCTGGCGGACTCGTTGCTGCCGCCGGGGACTTGGGTGTGGGACGCGCGCGCGAGTCTGTGGCGGTGTGATGCGTTGCAGTACGCGAAGCTGCGCCAGCGATTGGCTCAGGGTCGTTGGCCGGTTGCCGATGAAGTCCCGTTGTGGAAGCCGGTGACGTGGCCGAAGTCTGAATTGCACACGCTGCGAGCCGATCAAGCAGCGGCGGTCGCGGGCTGGATGAAATCGAAGCAAGGGGTCGTCGTGATGCCGACCGGGACCGGCAAGACCGAGGTCGCTTTGACGATCATGCAGCAGGCGGCGATCAGCACGTTGGTTGTCGCGCCGGTGCGCGATCTGATGTATCAATGGCATCGCCGCATCCTGCAAGGTGTGGGCTTCGACGCGGGAGTCATCGGGGACAACACCTATCGCGTGCGGCCGGTCTCAGTGACAACTTATGACAGTGCGTGTATTCACATGGAGCGGCTCGGCCAGATGTTTGGCTTGCTGGTCTTCGATGAGTGTCATCATCTGCCGGGTGCGATTCGCCGTGATGCGGCGCGGATGTCGGCCGCTCCGTATCGGCTTGGCCTGACGGCGACTCCCGAACGCACGGATGGAAAACACTCGGACCTCGATTGGCTGATCGGGCCGCTGGCTTACGAGATGAAGCTGTCCGAAGCACGCGGCAAAGTCTTGGCCGAGTACGAAGTCGTCCGCATCCCCGTGCATCTGTCCGACGAAGAACAGCAGCGTTACGACGAGCTGTCGCAGCAGGTGCGGCAGTTCGTGGCCGATCGGCGACAAGACGATCCGAGCTTCACCTGGGAAACACTCTGCGCGGACAGCGGCACGAACCCGGAAGCTCGCCGCGCGTTGCGAGCGTTCCGCATGAAGCAGGCGATCGAAGATCGGGCCGAGGAGAAGCTGCGAGTGCTCGAAGATTTGTTTCGGCTGCACGCGGGGAGTCCGGTGATCGTCTTCGCCGGCTCGAACGCGATGGCTCGCGAAGTCTCGAAGCGGTTTCTGATCCCATGCCTGCTCAGCCACTGCGGCAAGGCCGAGCGGTTCGAGGTACTGACCGGCCTACAGGCCGGGACGTATCCGGCGCTCGTCTGCAACCAAGTCTTGGACGAGGGAGTCGATCTGCCGGAGGTGAAGGTCGCCATCGTGATCGGCGGCATGGCCTCGACGAAGCAAGCTCGGCAACGACTGGGCCGCATCCTGCGCAAATCGGGCAACGCGCGAGCCATGCTCTATGAAGTCGTCTGCGCCGACACGAATGAATCCAAACGCTCGCGGCAACGCCGCAATCACGAGACGTATGCGGGCACAAGACATCGCAAGATGTGATAGTGGATTTTCGTTTTTTGTTTTTTGATTTTCGATTGAACCGCAGTCGGCCATCAAGAACCAAGAACCAAGAACCAAGAACCCAAGAACCCAAAATCGAAAATCGAAAATCGAAATGCTCACCCGCGACCTTGCCATTGCCACTTACGACCGCAGCCGCGTGTTGCCCGATCGGCTGACGCGCGGGGCGCATGGGCATTACGTCCAATTCGCCGAGCGGATGTTGCAGGTCTATCGCACGGGAGCTGGCCGCACTCGCAGCGAGCTGCATCGGGATGTTCACAATCTGTTTGCCTTCGAGCTGAACTGTCCGACGCGGCGCATTGACGCCTTCTGCAAGCTGCTGGACGAGGTGTCCGAGTTCGACAGCGATTCGCGTGGCCGCGCAGCCGAACTGCGGCGGCAAGTCTTTCACTCAGCCGCGAAACTGCATCCGCTCGTCAAACAGGCGGATCGCCTGTTCGAGACCACCGAGGCCCAAGCCAAATCACAAATCGCCGAGCAACTCGGCCGCCCGTGGGACGTCGTCGAAGCCGAGCTGTTTGCGGACATCATCGACTTTCATCGTCTGAAGGCGTTCGATGGAGAAGGTAGCACAGGCGGCTCGCCTGTGATTGCTCTTGAGCCGGACAACGCAGAAGCGCCAGACGCACGCGAGCCGCGTGCGCCACGTTATCCCGACGCGGTTTCGTTGCTGTCGCGCTACAACGTGGCGCAGGTGCAAGTCGCTCTGTTCGGGGCGCTCTCGCTGACCGTTTGGGCGACCGAGGATTTCAAGACGATCCTGCGTTATGCGAAGCTCGCGCGGTTGATGCACACGATCCGCCGGGTGAGTGACACCGAATACGAATTCACCTTTGACGGTCCTGCCTCGGTCCTGCATGAGACGCGGCGCTATGGCGTCGGGATGGCGAAGTTCCTCCCCGCGTTGTTGGCCTGCCGAGGCTGGCGAATGCACGCTGTCATCCAAACTTCACGAGCCGGCTGGCAAGTCGCGCTCGACCTCAGTCCCGCCGATGGTCTGCGAAGCCATCTTCCAGAACCGGACGAATTCGATTCGGACATCGAATCCGAGTTCGCTCGGAAGTGGGGCGGCGAGCCGCGTGACGGTTGGACGCTCTTGCGCGAGTCCGACATCCTGCACATCGGACAGAAAGTCTTTCTGCCTGACTTCACATTTCAACACATCGACGGTCGCAAAGTCTTGTTGGAGATCATCGGCTTCTGGACTAGCGAGTACCTCGTCAAGAAGCTGCAAACGATTCATGAATTCCGTTCGACTCCGCTGCTGCTGGCGATCCAAGAACACCTTGCCGAGCAACTCACCGGATTGCCGGTCGGCACGATCGTCTACAAGACCGCGCTGAAGGTGAAAGATGTGCTCGAACGCTTGACCGCAGTGAACGTCGCCGTGATCGCCCCGCGTGACGAGCCGAGCACTCTGGACTCCTTGGATTCCGAAACTTGTTGCAGATGAGTCAAGTGTTCTCGCCACGCTCGCCCGAGCGATGGAGTTTTGGTGAATACTCGCTGAAGGCGGTTTCTCTGCGGCCTCTCTGAATCTGTGGGGATGACTGGCGATATCCCCGCAGATTCAG
>JBJXEX010000349.1:0-3711 GCA_046156195.1 Planctomycetaceae bacterium
CCTTCTTCTCTTCGGCGGCCTTCTTCTCTTCGGCGGCCTTCTTCTCTTCGGCGGCCTTCTTCTCTTCGGCGGCCTTCTTCTCTTCGGCGGCCTTCTTTGCGTCGGCGGCTTTCTTCTCTTCGGCGGCCTTCTTCGCGTCAGCCGCTTTCTTGTCGGCGGCGGCCTTCTCTTCGGCGGCCTTCTTCAGGTCGGCAGCGCTTTCGGGGGGGGGCGGCGGAGCGGCCTTCTCTTCGTACGGCTTCTTCGTGGCATCGCTCGGCGAGGCTGTTAGCGGGGTCGCTGTGCCGGTCGAACTCGCAGCCGAGTTCGCGGCCGCTGGCTGGCAGCAGGTCGGGGCCATAGGCTGGCAGCAAATCTGAGCGACCGGTTGGCAGCAGGTCACTTTGACCTTTTTCCATTTCACCGGTTTACAGCAGTCCTTCGCGGACAACATCGCGGGCAGGAACAGTCCGGCTCCGGCGACCAGGCACCACATCATGCACTTCATTGAATCATCTCCTCGGTGTGTTAAGTGTCAGTTTGCGAGTCACTTTTCGAACGGCGATGCCCAGCGAACTCCTCCTGTCAGCCGGAGACACTATCCAACCCGCCGGCATCGTCCGAAACGGCAGCATGATGGATGTTGACTCGACCCCCGGCAAGTGAGTGGCCGGGGATTGCCCCGGACGCCCCGACTGCCGATCGAGTCGTGACGGTTGGAACGAGTGAAAAGGAGTGTGGCGGATTCGACTCGTTCGTAAGCGATCCCGCTTGCGACCGCGTCTGCTGACCCGACTCAGGCGAGCCGCCTGAGCTACGGGTTACGGCTTCGCCCCGTTCGTTAGCCGCCAGCCAGCTTCGACTCAAACTCCGTCTCGGTGAGCACCGGGACGCCCAGTTGTTGAGCTTTCGTCAGTTTGCTGCCGGCGTTCTCGCCCGCGACGACGAACGACGTCTTCTTCGAGACGCTGTCGGAAGGCTTGCCGCCATGTTGGTGAATCAGCTCTTTGATTTGGTCCCGCGAGAACTTCGTCAGCGTGCCGGTGACGACGATCGTCAGCCCTTCGAGCTTACGGTCCGCCGCATCGGCCGGGCGTTCGGGAATCGGGTTGCCGAAGTTCAGGCCAAAGCTGCGCAGCTCGGCGATCAATTGGCGGCCCGACTCGGACGCGAAGTCATCGTGAATCGACTTGGCGATCACTGCGCCGACTTCATCGACCGTCGCGAGTTGTTCCTCGCTCTGCCGCGTGATCTCGTCGAGCGTTCCAAATCGTTCTTCAAGAATCTGCGCCGTGCGGGTGCCGACATGCCGAATGTTCAACCCGACCAACAGCCGCCACAACGATCGCGTCTTCGAGTCTTCGATCCCTTTCAACAGACTCTCGACCGACTTCTCGCCCATGCGTTCGAGCGCCAGTAGTTCATCGCGCCGATCTCGCAGCCGATAGATGTCGGGCAGCGATTTGACGAGTCCGCTCTCCGTCAGTTGCTCGACCAGCTTGCTGCCGAGTCCTTCGATGTCCATCGCACCGCGCGACGCGAAGAACCGCAGCCACTCGCGCAATTGTGCCGGGCATTGCGAGCTGGGACAGCGGATGCGAACTCCACCTTCGTCTTGAACGGCCTCGGTCCCGCAGACGGGGCAGTGAGTCGGAAACTCAAATCCGCCTTGGGCGGACTCGCTGCCGTCACGACGATGCTCTTCGACGCGGACGACATGCGGGATGATCTTGCCCGCCTTCTCGACCACGACCCAATCGCCGATCCGCAGGCCGAGCCGTTCGATCTCATCGCGGTTGTGCAGGCTCGCGCGAGAGACCGTCGAGCCGGCAATCTCGACCGGCGTGAGATGTGCCACCGGAGTCAACGCTCCGGTCTTGCCGACTTGGACTTCGATGGCCTCCAGCCGAGTCGTTGCTTCGTACTTCTCCCACTTGTAGGCCACGACCCACTTGGGAGCCTTGCTGGTTCGGCCGAGTTGTTCGCGTTGCTCCAGCGAATCGACTTTGATGACCAGCCCATCCACCTCGAAGTTCAATTCGTGCAGTTCGGCCATCAACTGCTGAGCGTACTCCAGCGTCGCGTCCATGTTGGGCAGCGTGGCCACTCGCGGAGTCGCCGGGACACCGAAGCGCCGCACGGCCGCCAAGAATTCGTGATGCGTCTGATAACTCGCCCCTTCGCTGAACCCCACACTGTGTGCGAAGAATCGGAGTTGCCGCGCCGCGCACAGCTTCGGGTCCAACAACTTCAACGCTCCGGCACAAGCGTTCCGAGGATTCGCGAACGGCTCATCGCCGGCCTGGATCTGTTCCGCGCGAAGGTGCGCGAAGTCCGAGTTCGCGATGTAAGCCTCGCCCCGAATCTCAATCACCGGCGGGACATCGTCGCCGTCCAGCCGCAGAGGGACTCCGCGCAGCGTCCGCACGTTGTTCGTGACATCGTCGCCGCGCCGGCCGTCGCCGCGAGTCACCGCCGTCGTCAACACGCCGTGCTCATAGATCAACGCCAGCGAAACGCCGTCGATCTTGAACTCAATCGTGTACGCCGGCTGAGATCCCTCACCCAGAGACTTGCGCACGTCCGAGTCAAACTTGCGGACCCCCTCTTCCTCGTAGACGTTTTCGATCGACAGCATCGGCACGCGATGCTCGACCTGCGTGAAGCCGGCGATCGGCTCCCCCCCGACTTTGTGAGTCGGACTGTCCGGAGAGTCGAGCTCCGGATGCTCCCGCTCGATCTGCTCCAGCCGCTTGAGCAATTGGTCGTACTCGAAGTCCGAGATCTCTGGTTGGGCCTCGACATAATACAACCGATTGTGCCGCCACAACTCGGCCCGCAATCGTTCGACTTCCGCCATTGATACCGCCATGCGATCCCTATTCTGAAGCAGACGAATGTCATCACTGATAATCCTGGTGCGTCGGCTTGAGGATCAGTTCGGGAACGTGTGCTCGCTTCGGCAGGCAGGCGATGGCGACGACGATGTCGGAGAAATCTTCGGGCTTGAGGATCGCCGCGCGATGCTCGTCGCTGACCGGCTTGGGACGCTTTTCGAGGATCGGCGTATCGACCTCGCCGGGATAGATCGTCGTGACTCGGATGCCGTTCTTGCCGTCCTCGTTGGCGACGGCGGTGCTCAGGCCGGACATCGCGAACTTGGACGCGACATACGCGATGCCGCCGATCGCAAACGCCCGTTTGCCGCTGATCGAAGAGATGTTGATGATCAGCCCATCCTGCCGCTCGCGCATCTGCGGCAGCACGGCATACATGCAGTTGTAGATGCCGGTGGAATTCGCGGCCATGACTTCGTCGAACTGCTCCGGTCGCATTTCGGCCATCGAGCGGTTCTTGATGTTCGTCCCCGCCGCGTTCACCAGGATGTCGATCCGCCCCAGTTGCTGAGTGGTCCAATCGAACAGCGCATTGACGGCCGATCGGTCCCCGACATCGCAGGCGCGATAGATCATCGCCGGAGTTCCGGTCCATTCAGAGACCGCCGACTTCAAGACCTCTTCGCGACGTCCCGAAATGGCCACTCGGCAACCTTCCGCAGCCAGGGCCTTGGCGATGCCGTATCCAATACCAGTGGCCCCGCCGGTGACGAGGGCGGTCTTGCCGTTCAGTTTCATTGCAGATGTCTCCTGTTTGAGTGAGCGTAGGCGAGCGGGGCGGCGTCAGCCCCCCGGTATTCAGCAGAAATCGTAACCACCGGGGGGCTGACGCCGC
>JBJXEX010000358.1:0-20713 GCA_046156195.1 Planctomycetaceae bacterium
CATCTTGTTCGTCGTCATCTTGTTCGTCGTCATCTTGTTCGTCGTCATCTTGTTCGTCGTCATCTTGTTCGTCGTCATCTTGTTCGTCGTCATCTTGTTCGTCGTCATCTTGTTCGTCGTCATCAAGGGAGGTGTCGGATGCCTCCGATTCCTGCTCGGACATTTCTACCAAGTCCGCCTCCGTTGTGATCGCGGTTGCCGCCGCGACTTGGAAGCCATGCGAGGTTTCGGTCAGGTGATCGAGCCAGTTGGGCTCCAAAATAAATTTGAGAATCGGGGTGTTTTTCGTTTGTAAGCGGTCGGCGATTTTGGACTGCAAGAATCCACGAGCCGAGTCGAGTCCGTGCAATGTGAGCGATTGGACCTTCGTGTCGCCACGCACCCCGACTCGCACTTTGCTTTCCTTGATGTCGCCGGTCGTCTCGACATTCAGGATCGTCACGTTCTTCACGCGCGGATCGCGCAGCTCAAACAGGATGGCCGAACTGAGTGTTTCCAGGATGGCCCGATTGACTTTTTCGATACGGCGCGAAGGCATGTGTTCTAAATCCCAGTTTCCAAGAGCCAATGTCCAATGAATTCCCCAAGCCCAATTCTCAATCACGAAACAGATGTCTTGCGACTTCGGCTACGACTCCATCGCAAACTTCCCGATGGGGGCCTTGGAATTCGGGGATTCCTTGAGCATTGGGATTTGGTTCTTGGGATATTGGGATTTCCTAATCAATGGTTCGTTTCACTTCTTCGATGCGATACGCCTCCAGCAGGTCACCTTCTTTAATGTCGTTGAAGTTTTCCAGTCGGATGCCGCATTCCATGCCATCGCGGACTTCTTTCACGTCGTCTTTGACGCGTTTCAGTGACGCGAGACCATAATCGTTGAGAATCTTCTGATCGCGAATCAACCGCACGCGGCTGCCCCGTTCGATCGAACCGCTGAGGACTCGGCAGCCGGCGATCGTGCCGACGCGGCTGATGCTGAAGGTCTGCAAGACAATCGCACGGCCGGTCGAGACCTGCTTCTTCTCCGGCGTGAGCAGTCCTTCCAGCGCCAACTTGATCTCGTCGGTAACCTCGTAAATGATCTGATACCGGCGGACATCGACCCCTTCTTTTTCGGCGAGTTGCAACGCTCGGTCGTCGGCGATGACGTGGAAGGCGACAATGATCGCTCCCGACGCGCTGGCGAGGTACACGTCGCTTTCGTTGACGCCGCCGACCGCCGAGTGCAGCAAGTTGATCTTCACTTCCGGGTGATCGAACCTGCCGAGTTCGTGCTTCAGAGCCTCGATCGAACCTGGGGTGTCGGCCTTGAGGATGACTGGCAACTCTTTCACCACGCTCCCTTGAGCCGCGATGAGAATATCTTCCATCGTGCGTTTACGACCGCGGGATGAGAGCGTCTGCGTGCGGCCGCGCTGCTGGCGGATCTCTGCGATCTCACGCGCGGCGTCGAGGTCGTCCATCACGAAGAACTGATCGCCGGCGTTCGGCACAATGTCGAGACCCGCGACTCGGACAGGCGTGGAGGGAGGAGCTTCTCGGATCTCTTCGTCGCGTTCGTTGTACATCGCGCGGACGTTGCCGTGCGAACCGCCGCAAAGCAGGATGTCGCCGACTCGCAACGTGCCGTTTTGAACCATCGTCAACGCGATCACGCCGCGGCCTTCATTGCGAAACGCTTCGATGCAAACGCCAACGGCCGTGCGATCGGGGTTCGCCTTCAGCTCGTGGACTTCGGCGGTCAGCAAAAGCAGTTCGAGCAGATCATCAATGCCTTGTCCCGTAAGGCCCGATGTGCGGACCATTTCAATTTCGCCACCCCATTCTTGAACGAGGACTCCGTGCGTGGCGAGATCGCTGAGCACGCGTTGTTCGTTGCGGTCGGGCAAGTCGATTTTGTTGAGGGCCACCACGATCGTGGCATTGGCGGCCTTCGCATGTGCGATGCACTCGATCGTCTGCGGCATCACGCCGTCATTGGCCGCGACGACTAGGACGATGATGTCGGTACAGTTGGCCCCTCGAGCGCGCATCTCGCCGAACGCCGCATGGCCCGGAGTATCTACAAACGTAATTTTGTGGCCGTTGTGGTCGATCTGGTACGCCCGAATGTGCTGCGTGATCCCGCCCGCTTCGCCCGCCGCGACGTTCGTCGAACGAATCTTGTCGAGCAGAGTGGTCTTGCCATGATCGACGTGGCCAAGAATCGTGACGATCGGCGGCCGTGTGACGAGGCTCTCGTCTGGATCGGCGGCCAACAACGCCTCCTGCAACTCCACTTCCAGATCCTTCTCGCGAAGGATGGTCAGTTCGACGCCCAGTTCCATCGCCAGTTCAAGGGCAATTTCTTCGTCGATCGTGTCATTGATTTGGACCATCCGGTTCTGCTTGAACAAGATGCTCATGAAGGTTTTCACCGGCCGCCCCATCGCTTCCGCGAGCGTCCGCAGCGAGATCGGCGTATCGACCTCGGCGTGCGTCCGCAGCTCCGGTTGCCCGGCCAATTTCGAGCGGTGCATCTTGAAGGATCGACGACGGCGTGCGCCTTCTTCGTCTTCTCCGGTGACTTCGACTCGCGAATGCCGCTGCTTCCGGCGTTCGTCGCGAGACTCCATCAACCCGCCCGGATGTGTCTTGCCTCCCTTGCCGGGAATGACTTTCTTGTCGCCATCGTCGTCGATGACTGGGCCGCGTTTTTTCGGACCGCTGACAACCGGATGCCCCTTCTCCCCTTTTACCACCTGACTGACCCGACCGGCCAAGGGGCCAGCCGCGTCAAAGTTTTCGGCCGTAATTTTGATGTCTGGCCGCTGAGCCTTGCCTTCGTCCTTCTTCGGCTTGACGACTGGAGCATCCGGAATCGCGGCCAACTGCGGGAGGTTCGGCTTGTTTTTGCGAACCGCCCCGACGGCACGCATGTCGCCTGTCGAGCCGATGGGCCGCATTTCGCGCATCCGCGGCGTCGAACCATGCGGGCTGATGTAGTCTTCCCGACGAATGCCAAGCGTGCTGGGGTCCGGCGGCTCGGCTGAACCGATTGGCTGAGACAGCTCGGTGACGGCAGTCTTCTCGGCGACCTCGATCGTTTCGATCTTCGACGACTCAATGACCGCCAAAGGTTCGGGAGGTGCCACTTCGACCGACGCGGCGGCCTCGGTGGAGACCGACTCCGTGGGAACCGACTCCGCGGGAACCGACTCTTTGAGAGGGGGCGGAGCCAAAACAGCGGGTGGCTCAAGCGGCAGCGTTTCCGCGGCAGGTTCTTGCTGAGGTTCAACCTCGACTGCTGGTCGCGACGGCCGAGCGATCGGAGCCATCGACCGAACTGGCATCGCTTTGATCTGTCTGGCCTTAGCGGCCGAGTTGATGCCGACGTCTTCGCGGGTAATCGACTTTTTATCGGGACCGGCCTTGGCTGCCTTGCCCTTGAGATACTCCAACACCACGTCGCGTTCCGCTGGCGAGATACTCGCCAGCGCCGACGCCTTCACAGGGATGCCAGCATCGTTTGCATGCTGGATCAGGACTTTGCTGTCCATCCCCAATTCTTTCGCCAAGGCAAAGATTCGGACCTTGAGCGTTTTGTCCTCGGCCAGTTGTTCGGTCAAAGGCACCCTCAGTGTTGGAAAGACGAATGATCCGAGGCCAACCGCGAGACGTCTCTCGCGAGTGGCGGCGATCACACAGGTTGTACTCAAGTCGCGTCATTATTCAACGACCTGAGCGGGAGATTCGGATTCGGCAATCGTAGGTTGTTCGGTTTCCGCGATCGGCGATGTGGACTCGGCAACGGCGGACGACTCCGCCACTACGTCCAAATTCACCACCGAGGCATCAACCTCGGTCGGCGGTGCGTCGTCTATTACAGACGCGTCGTCTATTACAGACGCGTCCTCATTGACGGAGACGTCTACCTTCGCGGCCGCTCCCTCTTTCGGAGGCGCGACCGCAGCACGAGCGTCGATCTCGCGTTGCAGTTTCAACTCCGCCTTGCGGCGGTTGTCTTCGAGTTCTTGTTTATCGCTTTCCACATCGGCGTAGGCCACGATCTCTTCGACTTGCTCCGCGGTGCAACCACTGATCTCTTCCAGTTGATCCGGCTCAATCACCGACAAGTCATAGAAGCTGAAGAACCCTTGCGACACAAGATTTTCGGCCAGCTCTTCGGTGATGTGCGGAACTTGCGAGAACGCCGCGACCGACTTCTCCAACTGCTCGTTCAACTCATCGCGAGTCATCACCTCAATGTCCCAACCGACAAGCTTCGACGCCAGCCGGACGTTTTGTCCGCGCTTGCCGATCGCCAACGAGAGCTGATCTTCCCGCACCAGCACGATCACGCGGCCGAGCATCGGGCACAGGATCACGTCCTCAACCTCGGACGGCTGCATGGCGTTTGGCACGAGGACTTGTAGCGAGTCGTTCCAGCGCACGATGTCGATCCGCTCGCCTGCCAATTCATCGACGATGTTCTTGATCCGCGCTCCGCGCACACCGACGCAGGCACCGACGCAGTCAATCTTCGTGTCGGAACAGGACACGGCAACTTTCGAGCGATATCCCGCTTCGCGTGCCAGCGATCGGACTTCGATGATTCCCTCAGCGACTTCCGGAATTTCCGTCTTGAACAACTCCAGCACGAGATCGGGATGTGTCCGCGACAAAATGATCTTCACACGGCTGCCGGACTTACGAACCTCAATGACCACGGCCCGAATCCGCTCGCCAATGCGATGCGACTCGCCGGGAATCTGTTCGCTCTTGGGAAGGAACCCGTCAATTTTGCTGAGCGTGACGAGCGCCGAACCACCTTCAAACCGGGTGATCGTGCCAGTCACGAGCTGCCCCTTGAGGTCTTCGTACTCGTCGAAGATGGAATCCCGCTCGGCCTCACGGATGCGTTGCATCAGCACTTGCTTGGCAGTCTGCGACGAGATGCGTCCCAGAATCTCGCCGAGCATATCTGCTTCAATGTCCTTGCCGTCGCAGAGCACTGTCGGCTTACCGGATGTCCGATCGATGGCGACGGTGACTTCAAAGTCTTCGCCGTAATGCTTTTTCGCAGCCGACAACACCGCCTGCTCCAACGCCTCAATGACGATGGATTTGTCGATATTTCGGTCGCGATGCAAAGCATCGACGAATCGTAAGACATCGGCACCGTTCATTATTTTCCTTTCGTCAAAGCTGGGTGAGAGCAGCCTCGACTACGGACCTCACGCAGTTCCCTGAAGAACCGCTCCGAGACAAAAACTGTCCCGAAACAAAAAAAGCGGGCACGAGACCCACTTCTCTCACCGCTGCCGCGAGCGGCAACGGACTCGGCCACGAAGGCCAGCCATCGACGGACAACACCGAGCAACCTCGACGATCATCCTTGGAACCGACACGTCTACATCATCGGACGCCCTCACGCGAAGCCACGCGGTGCTGCCAACATCCAGAACAGTGTCGAGTCGCCCAAAGTCATTCCCGAAACGGTCATTTGCGAACGACTTTCGACGGCCAGAACTCCCCTTCTTGCTGAGCGGGGCGGTGACATTAGTTTTGACCACTCACACTGTCAAGCAGCACGCTGATCAAGACCAGCGTTCCGCATCATTGGACGCGTTGTATCGGCCAGTTATGGGCGCGTTGAAATCGGCCAAATGACTGGGAATTCGTCGTTCAGGCTTGAGCAACTTATTGCTCAAGGAGCCTGTGATGGCAATTCAATTCAAAATGGCCGAAGTTCATTTGATTGAGACACTCCGTAAGACCGGCACAATTCGACGTGAGATCGCTTGGATGCTGGGTCTGCACAGGAATTGCGAGGTTGGACTAAATGCCGGGCGTCATGGACGACATCGTGCTTTTTTCTCCGGCGAGTTTTTCGGTCACAGAGTTGTTGAAAATCTGCTCATTGAGGCATTGCAGGCCGAGATCAAGCAACTCAAGAGTCGTCCGTTCGGACGCAAGTCCGAGAAATCTTCCCAAGAAGTCTTCTCAGAGGGGCGTTAGATCTTTTGAACACGTTTCCGGGTGAGGAAGGTGGCGGGTTGCAGCCGGATCGGAAACGGGAGCGGCAGACGGGACAGCAGGCTCCCAAGCGCCGCCGCTAAGAGCAGCTGCCGGTGGTCGAAGAGCTCCTCGTGCTGCCCGTGGAGCAATGCCTGTGTTTGTCGATGAGACACACTTTGTCGGGGTCACGAAGGCCGTGCTGATGGTCGATTGTTACTCGGCGTACAAGGCGATGGAACAGGTCAAGCTCGGTCAGATCCTGCTGGTCGCCGTGATGTTCTCGATCATCGCCACGCTGAGCCTCCACGGAATCAATCCGCGGCTGTGGCTGACATGGCATTTGACGACCTTCGCCGGCGGCCAAGTTCCGTCGAACGTGTCGCCCTAGTCTCCCTTGGAATCTGTGTCCCGATCAAAAAGCCAAACTCACACTGCGGTCGCCGAACACTTCCTCATTCCGATGGCCGAGTCTGAGTGTCGTTCGTTTGTCGCTTCTGAGCGGCTGGCTAAACTCCCTCGCCCCTGACGATCTTGGCTCCAGATAAAAGGCTGACCAACTTGACTCCTGCGACTGACACCGCCGCTCCAACTCCTCTCTTGAACCTCAATGGCACTCCCGTTGCCGACACGTTTGCCGAAGCCTTCCCGATCACGGCCGCGCGATTGATCATCACCGCCGCGACCGAAGCTTGGGCACGCACGGCGGCGAGCGAACTCTGCGGCTTCGCGACCAGCGTCATCGCGTGCGATTGCGAAGCGGCCCTCGAACGCACGATCGCCTCCGAGGAGACCCCTGACGGTCGCCCTGGAGTCAGCGTGTTGGTGTTCGCCTTCGGCCGTGAGGCTCTGCAAAAAGCGATCACCGAACGGGTCGGCCAATGCGTGCTCACCTGCCCGACGACCGCTTGCTATGATGGCCTGCCGGGGACTCCGCGAGACAAACAGATCGTCGTCGGCGGGCAACTCCGATTCTTTGGTGATGGCTTTCAAGCCTCGAAGAAACTCGGCACGCGGCGCTACTGGCGAATCCCAGTCATGGACGGTGAGTTTCTCTGCGAAGAGCGAATCGGCACGATCAAAGGAGTCGCGGGCGGCAACCTTTTGATTTGCGGAGCCAATCAATCGCAAACACTGCTCGCGGCCGAAGCGGCTGTCGCCGCGATCCGCGATGTCGCCGATGTCGCGCTGCCGTTCCCCGGAGGCATCGTTCGCTCCGGCAGCAAAGTGGGCTCACGCTATAAAAAGTTGAAGGCCAGCACCAACGACGCCTATTGCCCGACACTGATGGCTCAAACGCGCAGCGAGCTGCCGCCCGGCACCGGAGCGGTTTACGAATTGGTGATCGACGGCCTCTCCGCCGACGCCGTTCGCGCCGCGATGCGAGCGGGATTGCACGCCGCGTCGCGCTGCTCCGGCCTGACACTCATCACCGCCGGCAACTACGGCGGCAAATTAGGACCGCACCACTTTTACTTGCGCGAGTTGCTCTGACTTCACCCCGGTCTTCTATTTCTTGCCCTCCATTTTCCGCCAGTTTTTTCCGCAACCGAAAAAGGCTGCCGGAAAATGGAGAGCGAAAATATAGATGGCCAACCGATCGAGTCACCATGACGGAACAGGTCACGATTATTCCCAGCGATCCCGTCGCCGAAGCTCGCGCGACGCGGCGGTTTGCGATGTTGTTGATCATCGTCACCTCTTCGGCGATGTCGCTCACACAGATCGTGCAGTCCACGCCGTTGCAGTCGGCGAATGATCGTTCACGCTGGGCGACGGTCTGGTCGCTGGTCGAACGGGGGACTTATCAGATCGACGAGATCGACGCGGCTCCCGGTTGGGGCACGATCGACAAGGTCCGGCACGAGGGACACTTCTATTCGAGCAAACCGCCGTTGCAGAGCACGCTCGTCGCCGGAGTCTATTGGTGCGTCAAACGGCTCTCCGGCTGGAACCTGACCGAGCACACGGCTCAGGTGGCGCGTTTCATCTTGCTGCTGGTGAATTGGCTCCCGCGAGTCCTCTCGCTGATCGTCCTCGCGATGCTCGTTGAGCGTTATGCACGCCGCGACTTCGGGAAGCTATTCGTGCTGGTGGTTGCGAGTTGGGCCACGCTGCTCGATCCGTTCACGTCATCGCTCAACAATCACTCGCCCGCCGCGATCTGCGTCGTCCTGGCGACGTACCCGCTGATGCGAATCCTCTGCGATGGCGATCATCGCAAACGATACTTCGCGCTGGCCGGTTTCTTTTCGGCGGCGACTTTCACGTTGGAACTCCCCGCCGCGCTGCTCGTCGCGGTGTTCGGAGCGTTGTTGCTCAGAGCTTCCCCGCGACGGACGCTGACAGTGTTTCTGCCCGCCGCGTTGATTCCAGTGATTGCCTTCGTTGCTTTGAACTGCGTCGTGACCGGATCGGTGTCTCCGTTTTATTCCAGCTATGGCAGCGACAAGTACCTCTACGAATACCAAGGCATCCCCAGCTATTGGTCGAATCCGCAGGGCTTGGATCGCAACGTCGATTCGACGTGGATGTACTTCGTGCATTGCACGGTGGGCCATCACGGGCTGCTCTCGCTGACGCCGGTCTGGTTGCTGACTCTGATTGGCTGGCTCGGCTGGCATCGCTGGCCGGAATGCCGTCCGCGCTCGCTGCTGCTGGTCGGAGCGGGCCTGACGGCGACGGTCCTCGGCTTCTATCTGACTCGCACGCAAAACTACAACTTTGGTGGCAACAGCGTCGCGCTCCGTTGGATGCTGTGGCTCTCGCCGCTGTGGCTGATCGGAATGATCCCGGTCTTCGATGCCTGGGGATCGCGACGCGGCTTTCAGATTCTCGCGTCGATCTTGCTGGGAGCCTCCGTGATCTCGGCCAATCTTCCAGGGAGCAATCCGTGGCAATCGACTTGGCTGCTGTCGCTGATGGAGCGTTGGAAGTGGGTCAATTACACCGAGCCGACTCCACCATTTCCCTTTGCGCGAAAACTCTGGACGTGGTTTCCGAGTCTGCCCGAAAACTGCGAAAGCGACGTTCGATCTGTGACGTTGCAGGGAACTGGATCACCCGTGTTGTGGGATGACCGGCCGACCCCGGCGGACTCGATCGGTAGCACGCAGCTCACCATCAGCACCGCTTGTCAGCGAGTCGAAGATACTCAAGGGAAATCGCTCTTGCCCATCCACTTCGATTGGAACGGTGGCTGGTATCGACTGAGCTCCGAGCCTCTGCCCGAATCGCGCACGCTCACGGCCTACATTGATGAAGCGGCGTTCGCGGCGGGCAAGCTGCCGCACGAATTCTTGGCCTCACCCAAGGGGCTTTCGCTGAAGCCAGATGAGATCGTGAGACAACGATTGTTAGTCACCGGTTTGCCGAGCGAGAAAGGGACACGCTTCATTCCGTTTCAATCGGGACTCATTCGTTATCTCAAGACACCGTTGCGACCGGAGAAGGCCTTTCGATGTCAGCGAGCCGCCGCGCAGACGCTCTTCCAATCCGAGCACTCCGAGCATCCGCTCCGTTATCGAGTGGACTTATGGTTGTGTGAAGAGATTCCCTTCGGTGTCGCGCAGATGGAGATCACGATCAGCGATCCACCCACCGGACAGACGCTGATGTTTCAACGTCTGACGGCGGTTAAGGCTTCTGGGTTTCCGATGTCAAGCCGCTCGGAGCCACGCTGAGCATCGTCAAAAACTTGCGAAATTCTCCGAGAAAATCGCAATTCGTCACGGTTGCGTTGGTTGATTTCACGTTAGGGCACCGCTAATTTCCGGCCCGTTCGCGAGGTCACTCGCGGGATTCGTTGGTCCAATCTGCCGAATCACGTCGGGCACAAAAACATCTTGAGGTTGCGTGACCCGTTTCTTGTTTGTCACCGCACTGTTTGAAAGGAAGTCACAATGGCGGCACCGAAATCGATCTCGAAGTCTGACATTCTCAACAAGCTCGCCGAAGGTTCGGAGTTGAACCGGAAGCAGGTCTCGGCCGTGCTTGACGCACTGACGAAGCTGGTCGCCAGCCAAATCGGTAAGAAGGGTGTGGGCGTGATTGCCATCCCCGGCTTGCTGAAGATTCAGCGCATCTCGAAGCCCGCGACCAAGGCCAAGAAGGGCGTCCCCAACCCGTTCAAGCCGGGTGAACTGATGGACGTGCCGGCCAAGCCCGCAAAGAACGTCGTCAAGGTGCGACCGCTCAAGTCACTCAAGGACATGGTTCAGTAATCGACTGGTTTGAAGCGTTTTCCGAAATGATCAAAGCCCGGCAGCCTGAGTGGCGGCCGGGCTTTTTTTGTTGAGGTTGTTGTAGCCTGGCGAGCGTGGCTACGTTGCGTTGCGGCCGAGTCTCACGCCGCGCTCGTGATCGCATCTGCCGTGTCTGGCGCAGGTGTGCGGCGGCGACGAAGTCGGTCGGCCATCGGTAGGTCGTCGAGTGATTGCAGGCCGTAAAGCTCCAGGAAGTTTCGGGTCGTCTCGTACAAGAATGGGCGGCCCAGCGAATCGTCTTCGCCGGCGATGCGGACCAGTTCCCGCTCCATCAATTGCTTGAGCATCTCGGCCGATTGCACGCCGCGCACGGCTTCGAGGTCCGCTCGCGTCAACGGTTGCCGGTATGCGACGATCGCTAATGTTTCGAGCATCGGCGGAGTCAGCTTGAGCGCGGACTGCCGCTGATGCAGCTTGTCGAGCCAGAAGACAAATTCACGGCGGGTCAACAAACGAAAGCCGGTGGCGACCGGTTCGATGCGGAATGTCGAATGACTTGCGTCGTAGGCTCGGTTCAATCGGTCGATCAAATCTTGAGCCTCGTCCACGTCCGCCAACGTCGCCAGTTGCACGAGTCGTTTGATGGGCTGCGGCTCATCGGCCACGAACAACACCGCCTCTAACCGAGCCATCTTCGGAGTTCGCAGTCGAGGATTGTCGAGCGGATGCTCAGCGCGATGATCGGCGCGGCTCGTCGCGAAGAAGTTCCAAACGAAGCCGCTCGTGAGACAGGAACGAAATCGGATGTCCCCCAGCCCCAGGAACGATGACGTGAGGCGCGAGCTGTTCGGACCAAGAACCATGATGCCGACCTCAATCATCAATCATCGTCGCGGTTGCCACTCGTCGATTTGCCGGAGCACGGCAGCGACGGCGAGCAACGGCTCCTGAGCTTCGGCCTCAAAGCGGCGAGTGATGCGTGTGTCGCGATCGGGAGCGAACTCGCACGCGAAATAGAACTCGCCGAGCTGTCGGCCCGGTTCGAGTCGAAACTCTTGGATGCCGAGTGCATTCAAGCGCCGCACGGCCTCCCGCCAAGTCAGTCCCTGATCCGAGGCTTCCGTAGCCGAAGTCGTGAGACCTCGATCTGAACTTTCACGAGTTCGGCTATTCCGAGAAGTCATCTCGGTCTTTGACGAACTCACCGAGGGGGCGACGCCATCCCGCTCGCCTGGTGGTTTCTGTGTTGGCCTCTCCCCAAAAATATCAGCCGCTCGATCCGCAGCGGAGGTCTGGGTCAGCCAAGTGTCCGCGCCCAACGATGTCTCGACAAACTTGCTCTCGTGCCCCGATGGCTCACCGCGTAGCGGACGGCTGTCGCGCGGAGACGTTTTCGCAGGACGAAACAAATCCTGAAGGCGATCGTCATCGCGTGAGCCGATGTCGCGCGGCGTTTTGTCCGAGACGAACGCGGTCGCCGCAGCCGACTCGCCAACTCCCGACGAGCGGCGTGTCTTAGTCGGATGCGTGGTTGGATGAGCGGCTTTGTCGCTGACTGACGAGGCGATCACCGGCACGAAATGCGGGACTCCAAAGATCGCCATCAGCGGCACGCCGAGCAGCGGCAACAAGAACATCAACAACGACAGCGAAGAGCGAGATTGAGAACGCATCCTTGCGAATCTCCCGATGAGGTCGGCCGCGGCCGAAACATTTGTGTCGCATCGCGCGTCCTGCGAGATTGAAGCGACGCGGGACTGTAGGCCGATTTGCGAAATCGCCTCAACGGCAGTTTCCGCCGAATTCGGCTGTCGAGATTTGGGACTCGTCAGTACAACGCCGCCGCAAAACTTTTCGGGTCGCATCACGAGCAACGCTCGCGAAGCTGTGGTCGCGAGCGTTTTCGGTGGGACAAGCTCACCCGTCGTGAAGTCCAGCCGTCGGTCGTCCCGATACGAACTGCGGTGAAGCAGGTTCGGCCCTGTCGTTGAACCGCGTGGTGGCCCCTTGTCGGAGACTTGTACCCAGCACGCCGCTCACTAGCATCCGCCCCTCGTCGAGACGCTCTCCAGGATGGAAGCACCTCTCGTGCTACTTACAAAAGGAATTGAATCCAGATGAGTCGAGCCATTCCGAGTTCTGTCCGCCGAGACTTTTTGAAACAGGCAGCCGCCGTCTCTGCCGGTCTGTTGCTGCCAAGCTGGGCCGTCGCGGGGGATGTCCCCAAAACCGCCAAACGCAACGATGCCACCACCGGCGATACGCAAAAGGTCGGTGCCGCAATCAAGTTGGCCAGAGAAGTCCAAGAGACTTTGAAGAAGGTCAACGACTACGAAGCCACCTTCACCAAGAAGGAAGTCGTCGGTCGCAAGCTGATCCAATCGGAAATGTATGTGAAGTTCCGAGAGCAGCCCTTCAGCGTTTACATCAAGTACCTCAACCCGCACGCCGGCCGCGAAGTCATCTACGTCGCCGGACGAAATAAGGACAAGCTGCTGGCTCACGGCGAAGGGATCACCTCCATCGTCGGCACCATCAAGCTCAAGCCGGACAGCAAAGACGCGCTGGAAGAGAACCGCTACCCGATCACGATGTTCGGCATGTCGAACCTCGTCGCCACGCTGATCCTGCAATGGCAGGAAGACGAAAAGCATGACGACTGCGTGGTGAAGTTCTTCCCGAACGCGAAGCTCGACAAGGTCGATTGCAAAGTGGTCGAGACGAGCTATCCCAAGCCAGCCGCTCACGCCAAGTTCCACATGAGCCGCATGTATATCGCCAAAGACAGCGGCCTGCCGGTGCGCGTCGAGCAATTCGGCTTCCCAGCCGCGGGGGCCGAGGCTCCGATCATTGAGGAATACACCTACTCGAACATCAAGCAGAACGTCGGCTTCGGCGATCTTGATTTCGACACCAGCAACAAGTCCTACGGCTACTAAACCGAACGGCGAAAGAAAGTAGACCGGTCACTCCGAGCGTGTGAAGATTTGAACCGTGACCATCAGGGAGCGGTCCCAAGTCCTGAACGATCGCAGCTCTCTGACGGTCGCGGTTCGAAAAACTCTCAGCCCGGCGAGCCATGCTCGCCGGGCTGTTTTCGTTGGCTCATTCGCTTGTTCTCAGGCAGCCGCTTGAAAATAGCCTACCAGGAATCGCGGTAATTCGGGAAAGGAGCCGTCCAGGAGGGCTCTCATGGACGAGAAGCATCAAGTACAGCTCAATCGGGATATCATTGAAACGATTCGCTCGGCGGCGAAGAAACTCACGGGATTTAAGCGGCGGGAGTTTCTCGCGGAAATCGCGCTCCAGTACTGCAACGGCAATCGCGGGAAGATTGAGAACTGCGTCAACCACGTCGCGTTCTCGTATTCGGCACCGGGGTTTGACACGTTGGTCGACGCGCGGCTGTCTCTGCCCGAAGAGTGGGCCAACGATCCGGCGCGCCGAAAAAAACGCACATCCCGGACGATGTCGAGGTTCCCGCCGACTTTCGCGTGTGGATGCTGAAGCCGGACGTCCTGAAGAATCCGCCGGAAAGCACGAAACACCGGGGCGGACGACCGCCTAGTCTGCATACAAGCCACGCTGATCGTCGCCCGCAACGTGTTCACGGAGGAAGTCAAAGACTTCCTGACCATCCTCAGCCAGTTGTTCTGCGCTCGCGTTCGACAGCAACTCGCGCCGAGCGAAGACGTCCTCAGTGGCGAACTGCTGGCTACCGAACAAGTCCCACCGAAAAAAACGCCGTCATCAACTCACCCAGCTCGGCATCGCCCCCGACAAAATCAAATCGCTCAGTCGAACCAAATCTCAAATGAAGCACCACGATTCCGGCAGATCCAGGCACTGTTCAACTAGGTTGCCGACTTCTCGACCCGGTCTCGATCGAATGGCCGCTGCGATGCGGATGCCCCTCTAAATTCTGATTCCCATTTTTCTGAAAGGCCCAACAAAATGACTGACACCCTTTTCAACAAACTCGCCGAGCGCGCGGAGCAAGATACGCTCACATCCGAATGCGAGTGGATCACAACCGCGTGAAGAATCGCCGCTGGAGCTGCCGTCACCGACCTGCTCAAGCGAACCGGAAGGCCGCTGTCCGATCTGCAGCGTGAGGTGCAGCACGTTCGCAACGTCAACCAACTGCGCCGAGTCGTCGCTGCGTGACCACGAATCGCCACGCAGGCGGAAGCGGCCAGCGCGGAGTTCCGAAAGTTTTGCGCCGTGAGGTAGGACCGTCATCGCATCGATGCCTAAGTCGACCTGCTGGCTCCGCGTCGATCCTGGAGAAAAGTCAGCGGTCGGTTTCAGGCCGTGGATCGTCACGACCGGCCATGCGATTTGAATGGCCGGGCGTCAATGACACCCGGCGAGAGTTTTTTTGAGTGTTTTCGGCAACGGCCACAAATGCAGAAAACCCTACGAACTTCGGGGAAAACGCGATTTTGTGGAGCGGTTTTCCAGTGCGCCACAATCGGCCGCTCTGTCACCTCTCCGAGACGTGTGTGTCAGCCAATCGGGATTAGCGGCCAAAGCCTTCGACTGCCGAACCACTAGCTCGCGGCGGTCGCTTCGGCGGCGGCGGCTTTGCGTTGGGCCACCTCGACGTTGTTGGCCTCGACTTTGGCGACCGCGTGCAACCGATGGCGAAGCTGTCGACAGACGGCATTGAGGTTGCGCCACTTGGCGTTGCGGTGCCGAGCTTCCGGGGCGACCTTGTTTTCGTCGAGTTCTTTTTCAAAGTCAGACAGCTCTGTGCTCGCGCGGTTGAGCTGCCATTCCAAATTGTCTCGTTTCATTCCCATGTTGATTTCGTATTCCTCAAACTGTCAGGAAGGTTCGCGATCCGGCCGAAAAACGAGGTGGGATTGTGGCAAGCGACTCGGTTTCGATCAACTGCCGTCGCAGCTCAATGCACTTGAAAAATTGCTTCCACTTCGACGGCGATGTTTCCCGGCAATGAACCCATCCCCACGGCACTGCGGGCGGCTCGGCCGTTTTCGCCCCAGATTTCCACCATCAGATCGCTGAAACCGTTGATGACCTTGGGATGGTTTTTGAAATCGGCAGCACAGTTGACCATCCCCAGGACTTTGACGACGCGAACCACTCGGTCCAGGCTGCCGAGCTGTTTTTGGAGCGTCGCGAGAATCGCCAAGCCGACTTGCCGAGCAGCCGCGATCCCTTGTTCTTCGGTCAGGTCTGCTCCGACTCGACCGGTCATCATTGTGTCGTCGGACTTCAGCGGGCCGTGACCAGAGACGTAACACAGCTCGCCAATCAGCACGACTGGCAAATAGGTGCCGGCGGGCTTGGGAGCTTTGGGGAGTTCCAGTTTCAACTCGACGAGGCGGGCTTCGGCGCTCATGGGGTGGCTCCTGTGTGAAGAACTCTGTCGTGAGATCGAATTGATGTTCAGGCAAGCGGGGCGGCGTCAGCTCCCCGGTTGAACGGGGCGCTATCAGTACACGCCCCGCGTTCTGGCGAACGCGGCTACAGAACGCGGGGCGGGACGATAGCGGCTGCGGCACGATTTCCCAATCGCGACTGCCTGATTGCAACCCGCGCGAGCAGTTCTACAATCCCGCCCACTTCACGGATCAGCAATCTCACAATGGGAGTCGTCATGGATAATTCGATCAAATTTGGGCAGTTGGCATTGATGGGTGCGCTCGTCGCCGGGTTGGTGATCGGGTTTGCGTTCCTGGTGATGTTCCTGATGTTCTTCAATCTGTGGTTGCGAGCCTTCGTGACTCGCGCGGACATCAGCATCTTGCGGTTGGTGACGATGAAACTGCGAAAGGTCAATCCGCAGGTGATCGTGGATACGAAGGTCATGGTGGTGCAGGCGGGGTTAGACGAGATAAGCAATGCAGGGCTGGAGGCTCACTTCCTGGCGGGGGGAAACGTGCGGCGAGTCGTTCAGGCTCTGATCGCCGCGCACCGCGCCAAGATTGATCTGAACTGGGACACCGCCGCCGCCATTGATCTCGCCGGACGTAATGTGCTCGAAGCGGTGCAGACCAGCGTCAATCCGAAGGTCATCGATTGCCCGGATGCGAAACGAACTGGACGGCAAACACTGGATGGCGTGGCGAAGAACGGGATTCAACTCAAGGTGCGTGCTCGCGTGACGGTGCGGACGAACTTGAATCAGCTCATTGGCGGCGCGACGGAAGAGACGGTCATTGCGCGTGTTGGCGAGGGAATCGTGTCGGCGATTGGATCATCGGATTCGCATCTCGACGTTCTGGAGAACCCGACGTTGATCGCGCACGCGGTGCTGGCGAAAGGGCTGGATGCTCAGACGGCGTTCGAGATTGTCTCGATCGACATCGCGGATATCGACGTGGGGGAGAACGTGGGAGCTCGCTTGCAGGCGGATCAGGCGGAAGCCGACATGCGAGTCGCGCGGGCCAAGGCCGAAGAACGCCGCGCGAAAGCGGTCGCCAATGAGCAGCAAATGAAAGCGCTCACCGCGGAGAACCGCGCGCAGGTCGTGCTCGCGGAATCCGAAGTGCCCAAGGCGATCGCGGCGGCGTTTTTGGCGGGCAATCTGCGGAATCACACGTCGGCGACTTAAACGTCTTTGAAAACAAAGACTCCCTCACGGTCGCGGCTCAAGATCTTCACAGGCTGTTCCTGACGGTCGCGGCTCCAAAAGTTCACTGCCTCGGAGCCTCGCACCACTATCCGCGCAGCTCGGCAAGAACAAGAAAGGGGAAGTCGTGAGCACTCTGATCCGAGCCAATGCTTGGTTGGAAAACGCCTCCGATTGGCTGAATCCGATTCTGGTCAAAGAGACTCGACAGGCGCTGAAGAGCCGGCAGTTCATCGTCACGTTTTTGCTGATGCTGATTGCGTCGTGGCTGATCTCGGTTTTCGGAACCTTGATGGCGGGAGACTCGCTGGAGTTTGGGGCGGCGGGGCGTGCACTGTTTACGTCGTACTTCGTGGTGTTGGCTTTGGCGATCTTCGTGGTCGTGCCGTACACGGCCTATCGCGGTCTGCTGAATGAGCGTGACCAAACGACGCTGGAGTTACTCAACATCACCACGTTGTCGCCACGGCAATTGGTCTGGGGCAAGCTGTGGAGCGCGATGGTTCAGGTTTTCATTTATTACTCGGCGATCGCGCCGTTCATCGCGTTCACGTCGATGTTGCAAGGCTTTGACGTCGCCTTGGTCGCGTTCGTGCTGATCATTTCGATTCTGATCACGCTCTGCCTGACGATGCTGACGCTGATGCTCGCGGCGATTCCTCAAAACCGACAGTTGCAAGGGTTGATCACGCTCAAGGTTTTTGTGGGCTTGCTGGGCGTCGTGATTTCGATCTTCGGCATGGTTCCGGACCTGTTGAGGGAAACGATCCTGTTCGATGACGTGCATTTTTGGGTGGGGATCGGCGGTCTGTTGGTCGGCGGGATGTCCTTTTTCTTTCTGTTCACGCAGATTGCGATCGCGCATCTGACGTTCGATGCGGACAATCGCAGCAGCGGAGTTCGCATCGCGTGCTCGGTGCAGTTCGTACTCTATTGGTCGTTTTGGGTGCTTGCTCGGTTGATGCTGGGAAGCGTCGTCGTCGGTAGCGGTTCGGACGTCATGTTCGTGGTCGCGTGGTGCATCCTGCACTCGGCAGCGATTGGCTACTTTTCCGCGACCGAACCGGATTTCGTTTCGCGTCGCGTGCGGCGGGGAATTCCCAAGACAACGGTGTCACGCTTGTTATTCGCACCGTTTTTGCCGGGGGGGCATCGCGGTTTTTTGTTTTTGCTCCTGCACTTGGGACTCATCCCGGTGATTTTGTGTTCGTTCCACGGAAACATCTTCGCGCCGGGTCGCGAGGAGGGCTGGTGGACGGTCGCGTTCATGGCTTATGTGGTCTGGTATGTCGGGATGGGATCGGCGCTCGGCCGATTGCTGCGACGTGTCTCGGCGGAGGTTCGGCCCATCCATGTCCGCGTCATCATTCTCATCATTCTTGCCGTGGGTGCTCTGCTGCCATTCCTGCCGCAACTTTTCGGGTCGAACCCCAACGAGTACGAATGGATATACCGCATGCTGCGAGTTCTCAACCCGTTTGTGTTCTTGAGCCTCTTGGGGAATTCTGGGTACGGTGGCAACGTGGCGGTGAGCGAGTATCTGACCCTCATTGCCGCGGCCGGGCTGGGCCTGATGCTCAACATGCGGCCGATGTGGGTCGGCATTCGGGAAGTGTTGCAACATCCGGTTGCTCCGAAGACGACTCGTGGTTCGCCGGCCGCTCCGACTTTTGATTTGTGATGCGGAGCGACTCGGCGACGACGGATGACTCCAACGGCAGAGCAGCTCATGCGATTTTCTCCCGAAGTACAACAGGCCGCGTCGAGATATCAGCTCGGACTTCCGCGCATGCCGGTGTCCGGCCGGTCGGGGGAGTTATTGGGGCGCGGCACGGGCAGTTCGCTCGAATTTCAGGAGTACCGTCAGTACCAACCGGGTGACGATATCCGGCATCTCGATTGGGCCGCGTATGCTCGCTCCGACGCTCTGATGGTGCGGCTGTATCGCGACGAGATCAGCCCGCGCATGGAGATTCTGCTGGACGCCAGCCGCTCGATGACCTCCGTCGATCCGACCGGATCGCTGCCGCAGTCCGAGTCGCCGAAAGCCAACGCCGCTCGGCAACTGGCAGGCCTGTTCGCGCTGCTGGGAGGCAATCTTGGCGGACGTCCCGCGCTCATCCCGATCACCGATCACACGCCGCTGGAGCCGCTGCCGTTCGAGTCGCTCGACGGCTTGAATACGTTTCCGTTCGATGGTTCTCGGACGCTGTGTGAGGCACTCGATGCCCACGCGATTCCGCTCAAGCGTCAAACGGTGCGGGTCGTCATCAGCGACTTTCTCTTCCCGCACGATCCCGATCTGTTGCTGCGCCGTTTGGCGGGAGACGCCAGCGTGCTCTGGATTCTGCAAGTGCTCAACGCATGGGAGGCGCGGCCCACGAATCTCGGCGGCCGCAAGCTGGTCGATCTGGAAACCAACGACGAGGCCAACCTGCAACTCGTCGAGAAGACGATCGCCGAATACTCCGCGCGACTGCTCGCGCTGCAACAGGAACTCGCCCGAGCCTGTCGCCGAGTTCACGCCACCTTCGCCATTTTGATCGCCGAGCGGGGACTGCTCGACCTGTGCGGCAATGAATTGTGCGCGGCCGAAATCCTGCGACCCGGTTGAGCCGAAGTTTTAGAAGAACGAATAGATGAATGGCCCAGCCGGAGTCGCGGCCAGGAAAATCAGAAACCCAATCATCAACAGCACGACGAGAATCGGCGTCAGCCACCACTTCTTGCTGTGGATGAGAAAGTCGATGAACTCGGCGATGAGTCCCGGCTGAGCCTCTTCGGCTTGTCGTTCGAAGTCGGTCGCCGGTGTCTTGGTCGCGGGTGCTTTGATCGCGGGTTTCTTGGCCGGTGGCGGCGTTTGATCGGACATGGTGTGCCTCAGAACTGTCGGAAGTAACGCTGTGCATCGGTCGGCTCGGTCGGCCGAGCAATCCAATAACTAGTCGCGGATCGGTCCCACCCCTTCCGCATCGGATCGCGGCCGAGCATTCGCAAGATCAAACCGATCGGCATGATGACCCCGAAAAAGATCACCGCCAAGAGAATGTGCGACACAGTCCAACCGATCGGAAACACGGCGACCATCCAGCCGACATAGAACCACCGAATCGCTTGCGGTATCACCAGTCCGATCGAGCCGATTGCCCAGCTCACACCGACCAGGATGATCGGGCCGATGGCCTGCCCGGTTTTCCAATTCCAAATTCCCGCGACGCTCGCGAAGAACACCATCAATAACGCGGCGAACATTCGCAGCTCGCGCGAACTCGGCTTCCAGTTGATTGAAATCACCGCCATGAATTCCAACATCCTTCCGTTCGTCGGGGCTGCCTTGCTGGTGCTGGGGAATCTGCTCGCTTGGTGTCTGACCGTGCTGCAACTGCCGGGGAATTGGCTGATCGTGTTGCTGACGGTCTTGGCCGCGTGGCTGATCCCGGAAGAGACACGCTTCAGCATCGGTTGGCTGACGGTCGGCATTGTGTTCGGATTGGCGGTCATCGGGGAAGTGCTGGAATTCGGAGCCGGATTCGTCGTCGCCCAAAAGCATGGAGCCAGCCGCCGGGCCGTTTGGCTGGCGCTGCTGGGTGGCATCGCGGGTGCGTTGTTCGGAGCGGGCGGCGGCTCGATCGTCCCGGTGCTGGGGACATTGATTGGAGTTTTGCTCGGAGGAGCCGCTGGAGCATTCCTCGGCGCGTATCTCGGCGAGACATGGAAAGGTCGCAGCGAAGAACAAGCGATCGCGGTCGGAAGTGCGGTGGCGATCGGCCGCACGCTGGGAGTGCTCGGCAAGATGGTGGTCGGCATCGTGATGATGTTGATCGCCGCGTGGGACGCGTTCTTTTGATCCGACAGCGGATTTTCGTAGCCGCGTTCGCCAGAACGCGAGATCCGAAGAGCACACGTC